>CBFGWL010000033.1:0-28704 GCA_965652565.1 uncultured bacterium | reverse complement strand
CTTATGTGACGAGATCGCGGGTTCGCGGGAGGGGTCGGATCGAAGCGGTGATCTCATTGCGCGATGTGACGGGATCGCAGGTTCGCGCGGCCCTCTCGCGCGAAGTCGCGATTACGACGACCCCATCGTCGAAATCGCGCGCTCGTGGACGAGCCCTCATCGAGTTCGCGCTAACGACGATCCCGTCGTCTTAACTGCGATTTCGCGTTGCGGGGCGCCCGCGAGTTCGCGATTCCTCCAATGTGATCCCCTCCTTCGTCGCCCTTCCCCCACGCGCCGCGCCACCACGACCGCCCCGGCGCCGCCGCCGCGAACGCCAGCGCCATCACGCGCCCGCGGACGCAGCGCGCCGCCGGCCGGCCTACGCCGTTTCCCAGAGCTCGCCGCCCAGCACGGGCTCGGCGCGCAGGCGCCACTCGCGCGCGAGCGACCACAGCTCCGCGCGCGCCACGGGTGACGGCAGGCCGGTGATCTCCTCAACCTCCCGGGTCGCGACCCGCCCGAAGCGCTCGACCACCTCCGCCACGCCCGGCTTGCCCGTGTTCGCGGGCTGCGCTCCCGCGGCGATCGCGGCCTCGCGGTAGGCGTCGTACTCGGCCCGCCCGTAAACCGCGCGGCGCTCGCCGCCCTCGCCGACGAAGACGAGCGTCGGGAACGCCAAGCGCTCGCGCCCCTCGGTTTCAGCGACGGCGCCCTCGACCGCTCGCGCTTCGTCTGGGATCGCGCGCACCTCCTCGAGGTCCGCGCCGAACTTCTCGAGCGCGTCGTTGGACTGCGCGTCGACCCGGAAGCGCTGCGCGTTCAGGCCCGCGGCGGTCGCCTCGGCCACGAGCGCCTCCAGGTTGTCGAGCTTGCGCCGGCCGAGCATGATCCCCTCACGGAGGCGGCGCAGGTAGGCATAGGCTGCTTCCGGGCCCTGCTCCTGGGCAGCCTTCACGGCGATGCAGGCTGGGTATGTGGAACTCAGCGGCTCCGCGCTCCAGATGCGCGGGTCGGTCGGCATCCCGGTCTGTGCCGTGGCCTCGAGCCAATGCGCCATCAGGTCGGCGAAGCAGTCGGAGCCCGAGCCGATCGCGCCCTCGCTGTCGCGGTACGCGGGACCATAGGATCGAGCGAGGCCACCGAGAACGAACCGGAAGCGCAGACCATCTCCGAACTCCCACATCAGCCGGCGCAGCTTCGGCTCAGCGCCCCAAGACCAGACGCAGGCCGGATCGGTCAGGTATCGAACTTCGACGGTCATCCTGCAGAACGCGCGCCCACTCGGCGAGCGGAGGCGCGCGTGTCGAAAAATAGGGTGTTGAGGCTGAATGAGCGCTGACGCACCGCAACAGGGACTCGGAACAGGCTTGGTCGGGACCACTCTTTCCGACCGCTACCGGCTCGACGGCAAGCTCGGCAGCGGCGGCATGTCGACCGTCTACCTGGCGACCGACCTCACGCTCGAGCGCCAGGTGGCGATCAAGGTCATGCACCGCGAGATGTCCGACCAGCCGGAGCAGCAGGAGCGCTTCCGGCGCGAGTCGCGAGCCGTCGCGCAGCTCTCGCACCCCAACGTCGTCGCCGTGATCGACGCCGGCGAGGACCACGGGCGCCCCTACATCGTCTTCGAGTACGTCGACGGGGAGACGCTCAAGCAGCGGATCGAGCGCCTCGGCCGCCTGCCGCTCGACGAGGCCGCCGCGTACGCGATCGAGATCGGCCGCGGGCTGCAGGCCGCGCACAGCGCGCAGATGGTCCACCGCGACGTCAAGCCGCAGAACGTCCTGATCGACCCCGACGGCCGCGCCAAGGTCACCGACTTCGGGATCGCGCTCTCGCTCGACTCCGACGGGCTCACCAAGACCGGCCGCGTGCTGGGCACGACCGACTACGTCTCCCCCGAGCAGGCGATGGGCAAGGAGATCGACGCCCGGTCGGACATCTACTCGCTCGGCATCGTCCTCTACGAGATGCTGATCGGCGACGTGCCGTTCAAGGCCGAGACCGTCGTCGGCGTCGCCATGAAGCACGTCAACGAGGAGGTCCCCGACGTGCAGCGCCGCCGCCCCGGCGTCTCCTCCGCCCTCGCCGCCGTCGTCGATCGCGCGACCCAGAAGGAGCCGCGCAAGCGCTACCCGACCATGGCCGCGATGCTGGCGGACCTCGAGGCCGCGCTCGAGGTTGAGGTCGCGCGCGCCGGCGGGGCGGGTGCTGAGGCGACCTCCGTGCTCGACACGGTCCCCGAGCGCCAGCGCCTGCTCACCTCGCGCCGCGTCTCGGTCGCCGGCACCCTGCTCGTGCTCGTCGGGGTGATCGCGGCGCTACTCATTGTGGGCCTCGGCAACGAGGACCGCCAGCCTGAGCGCGCCGGCGGCAACAACCAGGCGCCGCAGCCCAGCGGAACCCAGATCGAGCTCACCGGCGCCACCGACTTCGACCCGGAGGGCGACGGCCAGGAGCACCCCACCGAGGCCGAGCTGCCGATCGACGGCGACCCCAGCACCGCCTGGTCCACGGAGACCTACGACGCCTCGCCCGTGATCGCCGACGCCACCGGTGGCGAGAAGACGGGCGTCGGCATCGTCGTGGAGGCCAGCGAGCCGATCACGTCCGGGACGCTGGAGATCGCGACGGACACCCCCGGCTTCAGCGGCCAGATCTTCGCTGCGGCGGGCAACCCGCCGGACGACCTCTCCGGGTGGGGTGATCCGGTCGCCGAATTCAACGCGGCCGAGAACACCAACAGCGTCACGCTCGACCTCGATGACGAGGCCCAGTCGTTTTTGATCTGGATCACCAACCTCACCGAGAACAACGAGGGTGGCTACTCCGCCTCGATCTCCGAGCTCAGCCTCTCGGGCTGAGCGCGCCGCTCAGAACTCGTAGGAGCGCTCGCGCTCGTGGCGCTCGACGGCGAGCCGCACGAGGCGGTCGCAAAGCTCCGGGTAGGACACGCCCGTCGCCTCGAAGAGCTTCCCGAACACGCTCGTCGAGGTGAACCCGGGGATCGTGTTGATCTCGTTGACGAGCAGCTCCCCGGACTCCAGGTAGAAGAAGTCGCAGCGCGCGAGCCCGCGGCCGTCGATCGCGCGGTAGACACGCGCGGCGAGCTCGCGCACCCGGGCGATGGCCTCGTCGCCGATCGGAGCCGGGACGAGCAGCTGCATACCGCCCTCCGAGTACTTGGCCTCGAAGTCGTACCACTCGTGCCCCTGGGTGACGATCTCGCCCGGCAGCGAGGTCTCGGGCTCCTCGTTGCCGATCACCGAACACTCGACCTCGCGGCCCTCGGCGTGCGCCTCGACGATCACCCGCGGATCGTGCTTTCGCGCCTCGGCGATGGCCTCGTCGAGCTGCGCGAGGTCCTCGACGCGCGAAATCCCCACGCTCGAGCCGAGACGCGAGGGCTTCACCCACACCGGCGTCCCGAAGGCCTCGACGCGCTCGCGCCAGCCGGGCTCGCCCGCCTCGCAGAACTCCACCTGCGGCAGGCCGTGGAAGGCCAGCAGACGCTTGCAGACGAGCTTGTCCATCGCCACCGCAGCGCCGAGCACGCCGGGTCCCGCGTACGGGATGTCGAGGCACTCCAGGAGCCCCTGGACCGTGCCGTCCTCGCCGAACGGGCCATGGAGGACCGGAAAGGCAACGTCGGCGCCCAGCAGGCCGCCCGCCGGGCGCAGGTCGAGCTCACCGTCGTCGGCGAGCCAGCGCCCGTCGCGTTCGATACGCACCCGCACGACCTCGTGGCCGGCTTCCTCGAGCCCCTGGGCTACGGCCTCGCCCGAGCGCAGCGACACGTCGTGCTCGCTCGAGCGCCCGCCGCTGATCACGGCGACCTTCATCGGCGCCTCCCGGCGGGGCTGCGCGGACCCGCGTCGTCGTCGGCCGACACGTCGTCCTCGGGTGGCTCCTCCGGCTCGACGTACTCGCCGACGAAGATCGTCACGCGGTCGCCGGAGCGCACGCGCGTCCCCGGGCTCGGCGCCTGGTCGAGCACGCGCCCGTCCTCGGAGCGCACCTCGGTCTCCTGCCTGCGGATCTCCACGTTCGTGACACCGCGGTTACGCAGAGTGTTGAGCGCGGTCCGCTCGGGCTGGCCGACCACGTTCGGTACCTCGACGGAGCCCGCGCCCGTGGAGACGACGATCGTCACCTCGCGCCGCGGGCGAATCTCGGTGCCCGGGGCCGGGCTCTGATCGACGACGGTGCCCTCGGGCTCGTCGGCGTTCACCGTCTCCACGTTCGGGATCAGCTTGGCGTCCCGGATCGCCGCCTCGGCCGCGGCCTCGTCGAGCCCCACCACGTCCGGCACCGGCACCAGGTTCGCGCCCTGTGAGACCAGCATCTCCACCACGGACTGGCACGGTACCCGCTCGCCGGCCGCGGGCTCAGTACGGACCACCCGCCCCGGCTCGACGCGATTGGAGAACACCTCCCGCTGATCAGCCTGCAGCTGCGCGTCCTTCAGCCTCGCCGCGGCGCGATCCACCGGAGCGTTCGCGACGTTCGGCACCACGACCTGGCTGCCGATGCTCACGTGGATCTCGACCGTCGAGCCCTTGTCGGCGTTCGTCCCGCCCAGCGGGTCCTGCTCCACCACGGTGCGCGGCTCGTCGCAGCTCTCGAACGTGCGCGGCGCAACGTCGAATCCGGCCTCCTGGAGCACGCGCTCGGCGCGATCCTGCTTGAAGCCCACGACGGCGGGCACGCGCACCTGCTCGGCGCGGGTGAGCGCCCACACCGCGCCCGCGATCAACAACGCGAGGAGCACCGCGAGGGCGATCAGCTTGCGGCGCGTCCAGAACTCCCGCTTCTCCGGCTCGGGTTCGGGCTGGGGCGGCGGCGGCGCCGGCGAGGCCACCGCGCCGCCCGGGTCGGCCTCTGCAGCGTCCAGGGCCTGCAGGAACTCGTCAGCGGAGGCGAAGCGGTTCTGCGGGTCCTTCTCCAGCGCCTTCATCACCACCGAGCTCAGCGCAGGCCCCACAGCCGGGTTGAGCTCCGCGGGCGGGCGCGGCGTCTCGGTCACCTGGCGCATCGCAACCGCCACCGCGCTGTCGCCGTCGAACGGGACGCGGCCCGTCAGCGCCTCGTAGAGGATCACGCCCGCCGAGTAGATGTCCGCCGCCGCCGTGACGTCGAAGCCCTGCGCCTGCTCCGGCGAGAGGTACTGGGCGGTGCCCAGCACGGAACCCGTCTGCGTGATCTCCGAGGCGCCGGCGCGGGCGATCCCGAAGTCGGTGACCCGCGCGCGCCCCTCGGCGTCGACGAGCACGTTGGCGGGCTTGAGGTCGCGGTGGACGATGCCGTGCTGGTGGGCGTAGCGCACGCCCGCGAGGATCTGGCGGACGATCTCCACGGCCTCGGGAACGGAGAGCCCGCGCGCGATCAGGTCCTTGAGCGAGGCCCCTTGCACGTACTCCATCGCGATCCAGTGGCGCCCGTCCTCCTCGCCGCGGTCGAAGACGCCGACGAGGTTGGGGTGCTGCAGCCCCGCGGCCGCCTTGGCCTCGCGCCGAAAGCGCTCGACGAACTGCGCATCGGCGTTGAAGCGCTCGTGCAGGAACTTGAGCGCGACCCGCCGGTCGAGCATCGAATCCTCGGCGAGCCACACATCCGCCATGCCGCCCGCGCCCAGGCGGCGGACGAGGCGGTAGCGGCCGCCGACCAGCTGTCCCTCCTCGAGCCTCATCCGCCGATCAGCGCGTCCATCACCTGAGTTGCGATCGGCCCGGCGACCTGGCCGCCGAAGCACCCGGTACAGCGCTCGAGCATCGCCGCGACCGCGATCTGGGGGTCCTCCGCCGGGGCGAACCCGATGAACCACGGTCGGTTGATGCGAGCCGCAACGTCGATCTCCGCCGTGCCGGTCTTGCCGGCGAGCTGCCCGCCCGTCGTGGAGAGCCCGCTCGCGGTGCCCTCGTTCGCCACGTTCACCATCAGGCCGGTGACCGCCTCGGCGGTCTCCTCGCTCATCACCCGCGACTGTTCGTCGGGGTCGAGCTCTTCGATGACGCGGCCGTCCGGATCGCGCGCCTCCTGCAGGAAGGTGGGCTCCATGAGCTTGCCCCCATTCGCAACCGCGGCCGCCACCTGGGCCATCTGCAGCGGCGTCACGAGCAGGCGCTCCTGACCGATCGCCACGCGGCCGATGTCGATCACGCCGGCGTCATCGATCAGCTTGCCCTCCGAATACACCCCGCTCGGCGCCATCTGGTTGTCCGGGAAGTCGAGCGGCGGGTCGTCGTAGAAGCCGAAGCGCTTCATGTACTCGATGTAGGTGTCGGCGCCGAGCTGCTCCCCCACCTGCGCCCAGTACGTGTTCACAGAGTTGGTGAGCGCCGTCTCCATATCGATGTCGCCGAAGTTCTGGCCCCCGGAGTTGGCGAGCGGCGCGCCGGAGATCTCCTTGGGCGAGTCGGCGTTCAGGACCGTGGAGGTGTCGAACTCGCCGGAATCGAGCGCGGCCACCGCCGTGACGACCTTCATCGTGGAACCGGGCTCATAGGTGCTCTGCGTCGGCCGGTTGACAAGGGGAGCGCCCACCTCGTCGTTGCGCAACTCCCTGAAGACCGCCGGATCCTGGACCTCATTGGGGTCATAACTGGGGACCGACGCCATCACCTTCACCGCCCCGGTATCGGGCTCGATCGCGACGACCGATCCCCCACCCACGGCCCCCGGCGTCGAGGCGAGCGCGTTCTGCAGGGCGTTGATCGCCACCTGCTGCGCGTTCGCGTCGAGGGTGAGCGTGATGTTGGCGCCCCTGCGCGTGCGGTTCATGATCTGATCGATGAGCGTCGCGAACTCGTTTTCCTCACCGGTCAGCAGGTCGTTGTGTGATTGCTCGATCCCAACGCGGTCCACGTCGGCATAGGAGTAGCCGACCGGGTTCCCAAAGAGCGCGCCCTGGGGATAGGTCCGGGTGAACACGCGGTTCGGGCCACGGCCGCGGCCGACGCTCTCGGCGATGAGCACGCCATCGCTGGAGGTGATCGAACCGCGCGCGATCTGCTGTTCCTCGATCAGCGGCCGGCTGTTCGCCGAATGGTCGCGCAGCTCGTCTCTTTCGAGCACCGCCCAGCGCGAGGTGAAGGCGACGAGCCCTGCGAAGAGGACGAGCACGAACGCGTAGAGGCGGACGATCGGCTTGTTCACGGGCGCACCGCCTCGTCATAGCGCTCGGCGGGCCGCCGGGCGCGCTCGGAGACCAGCATCAGCAAGGCGAGCAGGATCATGTTCGCGACGATCGAGCTGCCGCCGAACGAGATGAACGGCAGCGTGACGCCGGTCAGCGGGATCAGCTTGACGACGCCGCCGATGATCACGAACACCTGCAGGCTGAAGACGGCCGTGAGCCCGGCCGCCAGGAGCTTCGAGAAGCCGTCGGGCGCCATCACCGCGGCCTTGAACCCCCGCGCGGCGATCAGCGCGTAGCACGCGATCAGCCCGCAGGCCCCGAACAGGCCGAGCTCGGCGACGATCACCGCGTAGATCGCGTCGGTGTGGGGCTCGGGCAGGATCGAGCCGCAGTACGGAAACCCCTGGGTGCAGCTCTCGGGAAAGAACGGGCCCGGCAATCGCAGGAGCGACTGCCCGAGACCCTCCCCGAAGAGCCCGCCCTCCGCCTGGGTGAACAGCGCCGCGGTGATCTGGCCCGCGCCGTCGGGCGCGTTCGGCGCGAAGGGATCGAGCCAGATATCGATGCGGTCCTGGACGTGTCCCACCGTGTTCGCGAAGAACCAGGCGCCCGCGGCGAACAAGAGGAGCCCGGCGAGCACGTACGAGAAGCGGTTGGTCGCAACGTAGACGAGCGCGAGGAAGGCGCCGAAGAACATCAGCGAGCTGCCGAGGTCGCGGATGAAGACCAGCAGCACCATCGCCGCGCCCCAGACGATCAGCAGCGGCCCGAAATGCTTGAGCGGAGGGATCGTGAGCCCGAGGAAGCGCCGCGCGGCCACCGAGAAGAGCTCGCGCTTCTCGTTCAGGTAGCTCGCGAGGAAGATGACGATGCCGATCTTCGCGAGCTCCGCGGGCTGGAAGGAGAGCGGCCCCAGGTCGATCGCGAGATAGGCGCCGTTCACCTGCGAGCCGATCACGGGCAGCCGCGGCGCCATCAGCAGGGCCAGGCTCGCCACCGCGATCAGGTACCGGTAGCGCTGCAGGACCTCGTAATCGCGCAGGAACACGATCGTCGCGGCGAACGCCCCCAGGCCCAGCAGGAACACCGTCGCCTGCTCCACCGCGAGCGTCTCGTCGATCCGGTAGAGCACCACCAGCCCGACCGCGGCGAGCAGAGCGCAGAGCGGGAACAGATACGGGTCGGCGTGCGGCAGGGCGATGCGCAGGAAGATGTGCGCCGCCACGCAGACCGCCAGGAAGTAGCCGCCGTAGATCAGGCTCAGATCGCCGATCTCGTCCGAACCGACCAGGAACACCTGCGTGAACCCGGCCGTGACGAGCAGGGCGACCGGGATGAGCGCGAAGAGCTCGCGCGTGCGGGCGCTCATCGCGAGCCGCCGCCACCGCCGCCCCGCGCGTTGGAGCGGCGCCCATCCGCTTGGTCGCGGCCGCGCTGCTGGCGACCCTCCGAAGGCCGCTGGGTGTCGCGCGGCGGTGCCGTGACGGCGGCGGCCTCGAGATCCTCGAGCAGATCGACGG
Source organism: uncultured bacterium (assembly GCA_965652565.1). Classification (GTDB taxonomy): domain Bacteria; phylum Actinomycetota; class Thermoleophilia; order Solirubrobacterales; family 70-9; genus RSA11. The sequence continues at coordinate 20,064 of CBFGWL010000033.1, read as the reverse complement.
CGTCGTCGCGGCCCCGCAACTCGTGGTTGGTGGCCGCGTCGCGGCGGTCGGGCGGCAGGGAGCTCACCTGGACCGGCGAGGACTGCACCTCCGAATAGAGGTTGATGCCGAGGGGCAGCTCATAGGGCAGACCTCGATAGAGCGTGAGGCGCCCGCCTTCGTCGGCCCCGAGGAAGTACACCTGCCGCGCGCCGAAGACGCCGAGCACGATCAGCCCGGCGACGAGCGCGGCCGCAATGAACACCTTGATCGCCCGGCGCAGGCCGCGCTTGCGGGGCTGCGGCGCCGGCTCCGTGCGCGGGCGGGGCTCGGGTCGGGCCGCCGCGCCCCCCAGGACGCCCTCCGGCTCGCGGCGCGCGGCCTCGCGGACCGCGGTTGCGGTCAGGCCCGCCTCCTCGGCGGAGGGGCCCACCAACGTCAGGTCCTCTTCTTCAGCCGGCGCCTCGGCGCTCTCCACGCGGAAGGCGACGACAGTGATGTTGTCCTTGCCCCCGGCCTCGTTCGCGCGGCGCACGAGCTCGGTGGTGACCGCGTCGAGGTCGTCGCTGCCCGCCAGGACCTCCCGGATCTCGGGCTCCTTGATCATCGTGGTGAGCCCGTCCGAGCAGAGCAGGTAGACGTCGCCGGGTCGGGCGCGGAAGGTCATCGTGTCGACCTCGACCTCGGGCTCGGGTCCCAGTGCCCGCGTGATGATCGAGCGCTGCGGGTGATCCTCGGCCTGCTGATCGGTCAGGCGGCCCTGACGGCGAAGCTCCTCGACGAGGGAGTGGTCCGAGGTGAGCAGCTTGAGCTCCCCATCGCGGAAGCGGTACGCGCGGCTGTCACCGACGTGGCCGATCACCACGTCGTCGCCGTCGACCATGGCGGCGGTGAGCGTGGTGCCCATGCCGGAGCGCGTGACGTCGCGTTGGGCGAGCGAGTGGATGTCGCGGTTCGCGCGCTGAGCGATCTTGCGCAAGAACGTCTCGGGCGGCTCGGCGCCGGTGTGCTGCGCGGGCTCGAACGCCTCGGCGGCGATGCGCGATGCGACCTCGCCGGCCTGGGCCCCGCCCATGCCGTCGGCGACCGCAAAGATCGGCGCCCGGGCGAAGAACGAGTCCTCGTTGGCCTGCCGCTGGCGGCCCGTGTCGGTGCGATGCGAGTACTCGACCACCCGCAGCACGTCATGAACCTCCCGGGACATCGAGCTCGAAGCGCAGCTCGGTGTCGCCGATGCGCACCACGTCGAGGTCGTTCAGCGCGCGCTCGCCCGAGATCTGCTCGCCGTTCACGTAGGTGCCGTTCGTCGAGCCCAGATCCTCGATGTAGTAGCGCGGACCGCGCGAGTAGATCCGCGCGTGGGTCCCCGAGGCGTAGCGGTCGTCGATCGTGACGTCGACCTCGCCCGAGCGGCCGATCGTGACCCCGCCGAAGAGATCGAAGCGCTGGCCGGCCTCGAGCCCACCGCCCGTCAGCGAGACCAGCCAGGCGTCCGTGGCGGGGGCGCGGCCGCCGGCCGCCACGGCGTGGAAGCCCGTCGCCTCGGGTGCCGGGACAGTTGTCCCGCGGAGCTCGCGCATGGCGCTGCGCGCCACCCAGAACAGGAAGAGGTAGAGGACGGCGAGGAAGCCGAACTTCAGGGCAACGGCTATCGGGTCGCTGTCAACCATCGAATATCGCCCTATTCCCGGCCCGCCGCCGGGATCATGCCTCGATGTCGAAGGTGAAGTGGGTCGTACCGAGCTGGACGTGGTCGCCGGGCGCGAGCCGGGCGCGGTCGACGCGGCGGTCGTTCACCTTCACGCCGTTCGTCGAGCCGAGGTCCGCGATCTCCCAGTCGCCGTTGGAGCTGCGCCGCAGCTCGGCGTGCCGACGCGAGACGTTGGGGTCGTTGAAAACGCAATCGCACTCCCGGGAACGGCCGAGCGTAGCCACGGGCCCGTCGAGCACGTAGCGGCGGTCGTCGAGCGTGACGATCGCGCGGGTCTCCTTGAGACGCGCGGCCCGGTCGGAGGAGCGGCTCTCCTTCTGCTTCGGCGGCACCGAGTAGACCATCGTGTGGCCCTCCTCCCCCTGCGACGGGGCCTCGCCCTGGCGCGCCGCCGGCTTCACGAGCCGGGTCTGGATGCCGAACTCGCCGAGGCGCAGGCGCTCGTCGATCTGGATGCTCACCTCTGGGCGCGTGAGCAGCGCGTAATCGTGCTTGCGCGCGTGCTCGAGCAGGTAGCCGGCGAGCTCCTGCTCCAGCGAGCGCTCGTACCCCTGGAGCCGCTCGTGATCCTTCGGCCCCAGCCAGACCGTGTATTGGTTGGGGACGTACACCCGCGAGACCGAGGCCGTGCGGTGCGCGTCCATCTCCTTCGCGAGCTTGCGCGCGATCTCGACCGGCTGGACCTGCGAGGAGAAGGCACGGGAGAACACCCCCTCGACGAGGCTCTCGATCCGGGCTTCGAGGTTCCTCAAGACGCTGATCTCGGCTCTCCTCGGCGGCGGGGTCCAGGGCGGCTACGCGGCCGCAAGGCCACGTGCTTAAGCCCGCCAATCCTACGCGAGACAGCGCGCGTCACCGCAATATCCGGCCCTGGCGGCGCGGGTCGGCGCCGCCGCTCGCGTCAGCTCCCGCCGTGCAGGACGGGCCGTGCGCTCGCCAGCGGCTCGTCGTCGCGGGTGCGCCTGTGCGCCTCGTACGCAACGGCGGCCGCTGCGGCGAGCACCGCTGCGAACGAGCCCTCGCCCAGCACGCCGTTGCCGACCGCGGCGAGCGCGGCGGTCATCCCAGCCGCCCAGACCATCGCCACGACCATGGCGACCGCCAGATGCGCGCGCAGCGCGACGGCGAGGACCACGGAGCCCGCGGCGAGCGCGGCGATCCCCAGCAGCGCCTGCGGATCGACGAGCGGCAGGAGCAGATCGTGGGCGGCGCTCCCCGCCGAGCTCTCCCAGCCCTCGGCGGCCGCGGGGGCGATGCCCGCTCGCGGTCCCACGCCGAGGCCGGCGGCCGCCATCAGGTAGGTGGCGAAACCCAGGCCGCCCAGCACGGCGCGCTCGCGCCAGCGCTCACAGGCGACGGCGATCACCGCCGGCAAGGCGGCGAGCGCACCCACCGCCCCCAGGGGGATCGCCGCGAAGGGCAACGCGGCCAAGAGGGGATTGCGTGAGATCGCGAGCGCGGGCACCAGGATCGCCGCGAGCACCAGCGTCAAGCCCGGGCGGCCGCCGGGGCCGGCCAAAGCGGCGAGTGCCGCGCCGAGGCCCGCGATCGCCGCCACGCGCGCGGGCGAGCGCCAGCTCCACTCGCCGAGTGCCGTGCCGGCCTCAGCGCCCGGCAGCGCGAACTCGTCGTCCAATTCCGGGATCGCGCGCCGCAGGACCTCGCCCAGATCCTCCGGCGAGGGGCGCATGTAGGCCTCGGCGGCCAGGCAGGCGTCGATGGTCTCGACGAGCTCGGCCGGGAGGTCGGGGCGCTCCTGCCCGAGCGAGCGGATCTCTCGCCCGATCCGCCTGGCCGTCTGGGCCGGCGTACGGCCCGCGACCGGGTTCGTCCCCGCCCACGCCTCGTACAGCGTGAGCGCCAGCGAGTAGACGTCCGCCTCGGGGCCCACCTCCTCGCCCTCTGCCTGTTCGGGCGCCATGTACGCGAGGGTGCCGACCACCTCGCCCGTCGCCGTGAGCGAGGGCGCGCCCGCGACGGCGGCGATCCCGAAGTCCATGAGCTTGGCCCGCCGGCCCGGTTGGTCGGCGGCGCGCACCATCACGTTCTGGGGCTTGATGTCGCGGTGAACGACGCCGCGCTCGTGCGCGTGCTCCAGCGCGTCGCAGAGATCGGCGCCCACCTGCGCCACGCCACGGTCCGAGAGCCCGCCGGCCTGCGCGAGGTCGTCCAGCGTCTGGCCGCGGACCAGCTCGCTGACCAGGACCGCCCGCCCGTCGCGCTCGCCCAGCTCGTAGAGAGTGGCGATCGCCGGGTGGTTGAGGCGCGCGGCCGCCTGTGCCTCGCGCAACACGCGCTCGGACCCGGCGTGGTGGATCTCCTTGACCGCCACCTCGCGCTGTAGGCGCTCGTCGAGCGCCCGGTAGACGACTCCCATCCCGCCCGAGCCCAGGCGCTCGAGGATCTGGAAGCGGTCCATGACGACTTCGGCGGGCACTCCAGCTAGACGCCTTCGGCGTTCCCGGGCGCGATCCTCCCCGGCCGTGGCTTAGGCGACCGGCGGCGAGGTCATACTCACGTCCAACGGCAACGCTCACGCGTGAGCTTCCCGCGCACGGAGTGAGGGCGATAGCGTTCGGAGCTCCGGTCGACTGTGGAATTTTTCGAAGCCGACGATCCAGCGCCTCCCCGGCGCCAGCGCACCGCCCGCCGGTCGCGCGGGCCGCGACCCCCTCGCGGGCCGAGCGGGGCCTCCCGCGAGATCATCGTCCGGCGGCTGATCGCGCTCGGCATCGGGCTCCTCATCCTGATCCTGCTGCTGCTGGCCGTGCGGGGCTGCCTGAACGCCCGCAAGGAGCGCGCCTTCGACGACTACCTGCGCGACCTCTCCGCGCTCGTCGCCAACACCAACCAGCTCTCGCAGGAGTTCTTCGGCGTGCTCAGCGACCCCGGCGATCTCACCGGCAACTCGCTGCAGGCGCAGATCAGCTCATACCGGGGCGCCGCCGATGACCTGTTACGCCGCGCCCAGGGCCTCGACCAGCCCGATCAGCTCTCCGAGGCGCAGAGCGACCTCGTGCTCGCCTACGAGCTACGCGCGGAGGCGATGCGCACGCTCTCCAACCAGATCCCCAACGCGCTCGGGCGCACCGGCCGCGCGCAGGCGATCGACGGCATCGTCGAGGGCATGCGGGTGTTGCTCGCCAGCGACGTGCTCTATCGGCGCGCGCGCGACGAGATGATCCGGGTGCTCGAGGAGGAGGAGATCTCGGGCGAGGTGCCCCAGAGCGTCTTTTTGACCGACCCGACCAACTGGCTCGACCGGCTCGGGGTCGGAGCCGCGATGGCGCGGATCGCCGGCGCCACCGGGGCGGCCGGGGACGGGGTGCACGGCACCGAGATCGCGAGCACGACGATGCGGCCCGGCAACGTCGACCTCAACCCGGATTCAGCGACGACCGTGCAGGCGCAGTCGCCCGAGGTCGAGGTGAGCGTGCTGAACGGCGGCGACACCCCGGAGCGCGACGTGGTCGTCTCCTACGAGCTCGCCGGCGGCGGCGTCCTGCTGCAGGGCGACGCGACCATCGGCCGGATCCCGCCCGGCCAATCCCGCTCGACCAGAATCGCGATCGAAGGGGATGTCCCCACCGGCGAGGAGCTCGTGCTCACCGTCGTGGTTCAGCCGGTACCCGGCGAGGAGATCTCCGAGAACAACAGCGCGTCCTACCCGATCATCTTCGAGTAGCGCGCCCGTTCCTGTAGGTTCGCCCGCGGCATGGCGACCCGTATCGCGTTCCTCGGACCCGCCGGGACTCACTCGGAGGATGCCCTGCGCGATGCCACGGGCGGCGCCAGCTACGAGCCGCTCCCCCAGCCCACCGTGTACGCCGCCCTGCGCGCGGTGGCCGACGGGGTCGCCGAGCGGGCCCTCGTCCCCTTCGACAACTCGATCGAGGGCACGGTGCGCCCCACGCTGGACGCGCTCGCCTTCGACGTAAGCGGCATCGCGATCGTGGGCGAGCACGACCACCCGGTCCACCACGCGTTGATCGCGGCGCAGGAGCTCGAGCTGAGCGCGATCAGGGCCGTGTTGAGCCACCCCCAGCCCCTCGCGCAGTGCGCCCGGTTCCTGCGCTCGGAGCTGCCTCGGGCAACGGTGCGCGCCGCCCCGAGCACGGCGGAGGCGGTACGCGAGGTCGTCGAGGCCGGGCAGCCGTGGGCCGCGATCGGCGCCGCCATCGCCGCCGAGATGTACGGCGGCGTCGTGCTGCGCGAAGGGATCGAGGACGAGCCCGGGAACGTCACGCGGTTCGTCTGGATCGCCCCCGAGGGCGAGCGCACCGCCGGCGATGGCCCATGGCGCACCACGTTCTTCTTCTCCGAGCTCGGCGCCGATCACCCGGGCGCCCTGGTGGACGCACTCACCGAGTTCTCGAGCCGGGGGATCAACCTCACGCGCATCGAGTCACGGCCGCTGCGCCGGGGCTTGGGTCGCTATCTGTTCTTCATCGATGCGGAAGGGCGCGAGGACGAGCAGCCCCTCGCGGATGCGCTCGCAGCGCTGCGGGGGAAGGCCGAGGACGTCCGCGTGCTGGGCAGCTATCCGGTCGGTGCGCGGGGCATTCCGTGACGCGTTTGCGCCGGCTGGCGTTTTCACCGGGAGGCCAGGCATTTAAAATCCGCGGGGCGATGGGCGATACGGCCTCAGACGCAGGCGTACTCCCCGCCAACGTCGTTTCGCTGGCCGGACGGATGCACGGCGGCCGCCAACACGCGTCCGGCTCTCGCGTCCTGGTCTTGAACGCCAGCTACGAGCCCATCAACGTCTGCACCGTGCGGCGCGCGACCGTGCTCGTCCTGAAATCGCGCGCGGAGGTGCTCGAAGCGTCCGACGGCGTGCTGCGCTCCGAGCGCATGCGCCTGGAGCGGCCCTGCGTGATCAGGCTGATGCGCTACGTGCGCGTCCCGCGCGACGTGCACCGCCGCAAGATCACCCGCAAGGCCGTGCTCGCCCGCGACTCCTACACCTGCCAGTACTGCGGCCGTGAGTCCACCGGGCTCACCGTCGACCACGTCGTGCCGCGCAGCCGCGGAGGCACCTCGGCCTGGGACAACATCGTCGCCGCGTGCGCGCCTTGCAACCGGCGCAAGGGCAACCGCCTGCCCGATGAGGCGCAGATGCCGCTGCGCACGACGCCCAAGCCGCCCGGCCCGAACGTCTTCATCCGCATCGCGAGCCCGCGCGTACCGGACGCGTGGGAGCAGTACCTGCTCGCCGCCTGACTCGGAGGGCTTCGCCTAGCGCGCGGGCGCGGTCGGCTTCGGATCGACGAACGCCCGCCAGAACTCGGGATCCGAGTTGAGCTCGGCGAACACTTCGGCGTCCATGCGCTCGACCTCGGCGGTGAGCTCGCGGTTGAGGCGGTGCACCGGGTGGTAGCGCCGGCGCAGCTTGCGGGTGAGCTTGGTGCGGGGCAGGGCGTCCAGCACGCGGGCGCGGGCAGACCGGCGCGCCTCCGTGTGGCCCGCCTGCCACTTGAGCGCCCGGCCGGGACGGGCGCCGAAACCGGCGCCGTGGTGATAGGCGATCGCCGGCTCGCGCTCGTCTCCGTAGACGGCGTAGTGCAGGGGATGGCGCTCGCGGGTGTTCGAGCGCAGAAGCGGGTGCCAGCGGACCTGGTTCTCCTGGAGGATCGTGAGCAGGTTGGCGCCCACGTCGGTGAGCTTGCGACCCGCCGGGTCGGTCCAGTGCTGCTTGTCGCCCGAGTGCCAGGTGCCGCCGATCTCGTGCCAGAAGCCAACGGTGGTGGCGGCGAAGCACGGGTGCGGGAAGGGCGAGCCGTTGTTCTCGTCGCGGCGCACCGCAACCAGGGGGCGATCAGCGAGCCGCGGGCGCAGCGTCGCCGCGAGCGGAGCGAGCGGGAACGCATCCCCGTCGAGGAACAACAGGATGTCGTTGGGGTCGGGGGCCGCGAAGCGGATCACGTCGGCCAGCAGGTTGAGCTTGTAGGCATGCGCGCGGATCGGTTCGGAAGACGAGTAGAAGAAGCGCTCGGCATGGCGGCGCGGGCCCGAGCCGTTGAGGAACGCGTAGACGCGCACCTCTTCATCCGCGAAGCGCTCGAGGTAGCGCAGCTGGGGCTCGACCCAGCGCTCGTCACGGAAATGGACTGTGGCGACGTGAATCACGGCCGCACCACGGTAGCGGCAAAGCGAAGGGCCACCCCGAGGAGTGGCCCTTCGCGCGAACTAATGCGTCTTTTCAAGCGATCGGTGATTGCCAGCGGGTGGGACGACTTCCCGCCTCAACGAACGCCGGCGCCCGGTTTGGATTCCACCAGGCGGCGCGCACGGTCCGACCTAGTGTTCCGACACCTCCGGAGTCCCATTAAGCATGTGAATTAGGACCACCTCCTTTCTCCGGTGATCCCATTGAAGCACAGGCGCCGGGCGGCCTATCCGCACGCCGCTGGGCACGCTCGCGCGACCCGGTCACCGGGCGCCTCGCGCGGTGCCTCGGAGCCGCTTACTCCTCGGTCGGGCCCGCGCCGTCGCCGCTTGGCTCGGCCTCGTCGGGGGCCTCGGCGAGGGTCTGGGTCACGGTCGCGCCCGCGTCCGTGCTCGACTCGACGACAAGGGCCACCGCGCTCACGCGGTCGTCCTCGCGGACGTTCATGACCTTGACGCCCTGCGTGGCGCGCCCGAGGCGCGAGATGCCGCCTGCGTTCGTGCGCTGGACCATGCCGTTCTGTGAGATGAAAAGCAGGTCCTGGTGCTCCCGCACGATCAGCGCGCCGGCGAGGCCGCCCTTGCGCTCGGTGAGCTTCACGGTCAGCACGCCCTTCGTGCCGCGGCCCTTACGCGGGTACTCCGAGACGGCGGTGCGCTTGCCGTAACCGTTCTCGGTGACGACGAAGAGCTCGGTCTCGTCGCGCGCGACGTCCATCGCCAGCACCCGGTTCTCCTCGCCGTTCACCTTGCCGGCGACGTTCATGCCCTTCACGCCCGAGGTGTCGCGGCCCATCGGCCGCACCGCGCTCTCGCTGAAGCGCGCGGCGTGACCGGACTTCGAGACCATCAGGATGTCGTCCTCGCCCGAGGTCAGGCGCACCTGGACCAGTTCGTCCCCGTCGCGGATCTTGATCGCGATGATCCCGTCCGCGCGGATCGGGGTGTTGTAGGCGGTGAACTCCGTCTTCTTCACCATGCCGCGCGCGGTCGCGAAGACCAGGTACTTGCCCTCGGTGAAATCGCGCGTCGGGATCACGGCCATCACCTTCTCGCCGTCGCGCAGCGGCAGCAGGTTCACGAGCGCCTGGCCGCGCGAGGTGCGCGAGCCCTCCGGCAGCTCGTAGACCTTGAGGCGGTAGACCTTCCCGCGGTTCGTGAAGAACAGGAGGAAGTCGTGCGTCGAGCAGATGTGGAGGTGCTCGATGTAGTCGTCCTCCTTGAGGTTCATCCCCATCACGCCCACGCCGCCGCGGCGCTGCTGGCGATAGGTGGCGAGCGGTAGGCGCTTCGCGTAGCCGGAGTGCGTGAGCGAGATGACCATCTGCTGGTCCGCGATCACGTCCTCCAGGTTGAGCTCGCCCTCGAAGTGGGTGATCTCGGTGCGCCGGTCGTCGCCATAGCGCTCCTCGATCTCGCTGAGCTCATCGACGATGAGCCCGTCGACCCGCGCGGGGTCCCCGAGGATCGCCCGCAGCTCGGCGATCTTCTCCATGAGCTCGGCGTGCTCCGCGCGGACCTTGTCGGACTCGAGCGCGGTGAGGCGCTGCAGGCGCATGTCCAGGATCGCCTGCGCCTGAACCTCGGTGAGCTCGAACCGCTCCATGAGACCGTTGCGGGCGGTCTCCGGGTCGGCGGAGCCGCGGATCAGCTCGATGACCTCGTCGAGGTTGTCGAGCGCGATCAGCAGGCCCTCGAGGACATGCGCCCTGGCCTCGGCTCGGCGCAGCTGGAACTGGGTGCGCCGGGTGATGACCTCGCGCTGGTGGTTGACGTAGTGCTGGATGAGCTCCTTGAGCGAGAGCGTCTTGGGCACACCGTCGACGAGGGCCACCATGTTCACGCCGAACGAGGTCTGCATCTGGGTGTGCTTGTAGAGCTGGTTGAGCACCACGGCCGGCGGGTCGCCGCCGCGCTTGAGCTCGATCACCAGCCGCATGCCCGAGCGGTCTGACTCGTCGCGAAGGTCCGAGATCCCCGTGATCTTCTTGTCGCGGACGAGGTCGGCGATCTTCGTGATCAGGCCGCCGTCGCCGCCCTTCTTGACCATGTAGGGCAGCTCGGAGACGATGATCGCCTCCTTACCGCCGCGCAGCGGCTCGACATGGGCGCGGGCGCGCACCTTGATCGAGCCACGGCCCGAGCGGTACGCGTCCTCGATCCCGACGGCGTTCATCAGCCCGCCGCCCGGGAAGTCGGGGCCCTTGATGTGCTGCATCAGGCCCTGGAGGTCGATGGCGGGATTCTCGATGTAGGCCTTGGTGGCGGAGATCACCTCGCGCAGGTTGTGCGGCGGGATGTTGGTCGCCATGCCGACCGCGATGCCGGCCGCGCCGTTGACGAGGAGGTTCGGGAAACGCGACGGCAGGACGATCGGCTCCGAGGTCGACTCGTCGTAGTTCGGGCCGAATTCGACGGTCTCCGCGTCGATGTCGCGGAGCATCTCGGTGGCGAGGCGCTCGAGCCGCGCCTCCGTGTACCGCATAGCCGCAGCCGGGTCGTCGTCGATCGAGCCGAAGTTGCCCTGGCCGTCGACGAGCGGGTAGCGCAGCGCGAAGTCCTGGGCGAGGCGAACGAGCGTGTCGTAGATCGCCGAGTCGCCGTGCGGGTGGTACTTACCCATCACCTCGCCGACGATGAACGCGCACTTCCGGTAGGCCCGGTTGGGCTGCAGGCCGAGGTCGTGCATCGCGTAGAGCACGCGGCGATGCACCGGCTTGAGGCCGTCGCGCACGTCGGGCAGCGCCCGGCCCACGATCACGCTCATTGCGTAATCGAGGTACGAGCTCCGCATCTCCTGCGTGAGCTCGCGCTCCTCGATGCGCCCGGTCAGAGCATCAAGGCTCCCGGAACCCTCCATCAGCGCGTCACCTCCTCAGCATCCACCCCAAGCCCGTCTCGCGAACGGGCGCGAAAAGCAAGCAGGTCGGGGGACGCAGGGAGGCCGGCGAAGCGAGCTTGCGAAAGGGCAAGTGAGCGAGGCCCCCGGCCGATGACCCGGAGATGCGCCGGTTTGCAGGCTCCGCGCCTGTGATGCCGCGGCTCAAACATCGAGGAAGCGGACCTCCTGCGCATGCTTCTCGATAAACCGCTTGCGCGGCTCAACCTTGTCGCCCATGAGCTCGGTGAAGACGCGCTCGGCGGCTGCGGCGTCCTCGATCGTCACCTGCTGCAGGGTGCGCGTGGCGGGGTCCATGGTCGTTTCGCGGAGCTGCTCCGCGTTCATCTCGCCCAGGCCCTTGAAGCGCGAGAGCGTCACACCCTCCTTGGCCAGGTTGAGCACCTCCTCACGGAGCGCTGAGAACGACTCGGCGACCCTCGACTTGGACTTCAGCTGAACCGTGAACGGCGGCCGCCCGACCTGCTTGAGCAGCTCGTTGTGGACGTCGACCAGCCGCTTGTAGTCCGGTGAGGCGAAGAGCGCGTCGTTCAACGTGAAGAACCGCGCCAGGCCGCTCCGGCGATGGGTGGCCTTCACGTTGATCTCGCTGTCGGTCCCGCTCACGAGCTCGGTCTCGAACGGTTCCTCCTCGGGATCCTCAGCCTCGATCACCTCGCGCACCTCGGCGAGCGTGGCAGCGCCGGCGTCGAGGATCTGCGATTCGGTGAGAAAGGCCAGGACCTCGTGCCCGTGCTCGGCGCGCAGCGTGTCCGTCCACCCCTCGTACTCCTTGAGCTTGCGGCCGAACCGCTGCCAGCGCGTCGCGGTGAGCTTGTGCTCGGAGCCCTCGGCGTCGGTGACCGTGAAGTCCTCGAGGCGGTCGCGGAGCAGCATCTCCTCGAGCTCCGATTCCTTCTCGATGTAGGTCTCGCGGCTGCCGGACTTGAGCTTGTAGAGCGGCGGCTTGGCGATGTAGACGTAACCGGCCTCGATCAGCTCGGGCATCTGCCGGTAGAGGAAGGTGAGCACGAGCGTGCGGATGTGCGCGCCGTCCACGTCGGCGTCGGTCATCAGGCAGATCTTGTGGTAGCGCGCGTCCTCGAGGTTGAACTCGTCGTGCACGCCGGTGCCGATCGCCGTGATCAGTGCCTGGATCTCGTTGTTCGAGAGGACCTTGTCGATACGGGCCTTCTCGACGTTGATGATCTTGCCGCGCAGCGGCAGGACGGCCTGCGTGGAGCGCTCGCGGCCCTGCTTCGCGGAACCACCAGCGGAGTCACCCTCGACGATGAAGAGCTCGGCGAGCGCCGGATCCTTCACCGTGCAGTCGGCGAGCTTGCCGGGCAGCGTGGAGTTCTCGAGCGCCGACTTGCGCCGGGTGAGGTCGCGCGCCTTGCGCGCCGCGTCACGGGCGCGGGCCGCGTCGACGGCCTTCTGCACGATGCGCCGGGCGTCGCCGGGGTTCTCCTCGAGGAACTCACCCAGCTTGCGGTTGACGGTCTCCTTGACGAGGCCTTCGATCGGCGGGTTGCCGAGCTTGGTCTTCGTCTGGCCCTCGAACTGCGGCTCCGAGAGCTTCACGGAGATGACCGCGGTGAGACCCTCGCGGACGTCCTCACCGGAGAGGTTTGGGTCCTTCTCCTTGAGCAGGCCCTTCTCGCGGGCGTATGCGTTGATCGTCCGGGTGAGCGCGGCCCGGAAGCCCGAGAGGTGCGAGCCGCCCTCGTGCGTGTTGATGTTGTTGGCGAACGAGAAGATCGACTCCTGGTAGGAGGAGTTCCACTGCATCGCGACCTCGACGGCGCCCTCGTCGGTCTCGTTCTCGAAGAAGACGGTCTTGCGGTGAAGCGGGTCCTTGTTCTCGTTGAGGTGGTGGACGAAGTCCACGATCCCGCCCTCGTAGTGGAAGGTGTCGCGCTCGCCCGAGCCGCGCTCGTCGATCAGATCGATCCGCAGGCCGCGCGTGAGGAACGCGGTCTCCCGCATGCGTTCGGCGAGCGTCTGGTAGTCGAAGTTGATCTCCTCGAAGATCTCCGGGTCGGGCGCGAAGCTGATCGTCGTGCCCGTCTCCTTCGTCTTGGCGCCCTTGACGATGTCGCCCTTGGGCTCGCCGCGTGAGAACTCCTGGGTCCACACGTGCCCGTCGCGGCGCACCTCGAGGCGCAGCGACTGGGAGAGCGCGTTCACGACCGAGACGCCGACGCCGTGCAGGCCGCCCGAGACCTTGTAGCCGCCGCCCTCGCCGAACTTGCCGCCGGCGTGCAGGACGGTCAGCACGACCTCCGCGGTCGAGCGTCCCTCCTCCGGGTGCTCCTCGACCGGGATGCCGCGGCCGTTGTCGACGACGGTGATCGAGTCGTCCGGATGGATCGTGATCTCGATGTGGTCGCAGGCGCCGGCGAGGGCCTCGTCGACGGAGTTGTCGACGACCTCGTAGACCAGGTGATGCAGCCCGCGCGGCCCGGTCGACCCGATGTACATGCCCGGCCGCTTGCGGACCGGATCAAGCCCACGCAGGACGGTGATGTTCTGGGAGGAATAGCCGTTGTCGCCCGCGGCCTGCTGCTCGTCCGCCGGCTGGTTCCCTGCCGCACTAGTTGCCTTTGCCACTAAGTCCTCTCGGTTGCGCTCGCTGATAGACCCCGAGCGTCCAGCCCCTCTCCGGGTGCCGTGGAGCGAGAGCCCGGGGTCCTCGTGCTAGTTCACATAAGGATACCAGGGGGACCCGCTGGAAACGGCGTAGCCAAGCGACAAAACCCCTGCAAATGGGGAGATAATGAGTCTACTTACGCGCGTGGATCACGCCGCGCGGCATCGGCGGTGAAGCGCAGGCCCCGCAACGGCGTGTGAGCCGGGACCTCGCCGAGGTGCTCGCGCAGCCGCTCGAGCAGCTCCGCCTGCATGAGATCGAGCTCCTGAGCCCAGGTCGCCGACCTGCAGGCGACGGTGATCACCCCGTCGCGCTCGGACACCGGCTCGCCCTCCGCGGCGATCGCCTCGCCGACCGCGGCCAGCCAGGCTTCCTGCACGGCGCCGAGCAGCGTCGGCGGCGCGACCTCGGCGCGGACGTCGCGCAGCGCGTCGGCGAGTGAGCGCGGCTCGCGGGGTGTCATGCCACCTCCGCCTCCTCGTCGAGCGGGCCGAGCGCGCGCCCGTCGCGGACCGCGACCTCGAGCCGCGGACAGCCCTCGGGGACGTGCGCCCGCTCGGTCGCAGTGATCAGGGCCTGCCCTCCGCCGGTGAGCAGGCGCTCGCAGAGCAGCTCGCGGCGCTCGGGATCGAGCTCGCTGGTCACGTCGTCAAGCAACATGAGCGGCGGGGTGCGGCCCGCGTCGATCAATGCGTCGCGTTCGGCGAAGAGCAGGGCGAGGAGCGCCGTGCGCTGCTGGCCCTGTGAGCCGTACCTGCGAAGGGCCCGCCCGCCGCGGTCGAGGACGAGCTCGTCGAGGTGGGGTCCGTGGCCGGTGAAGCCGCGGGCGATGTCGCTCGCCCGGCGCTCCGCGAGCTCCGCCGCCAGCTCGTCGGCGCTGGTCGCCTCGCTGCGCGGGCGATAACGCAGGCTCGACTCCTCTCCCAGGCCGAGGTCGGCGGCGGCGCTGGAGAACCGCTCGGCGAGCTCCGTAGCTGCCTGGGCGCGGGTGTTCATCAGGTCCAGGCCGGCCTCGGTGAGCTCGCGGTCCCACGCGGCGAGGGAGCCCTCGGATGCAGCGCCGGCGCGGATCCGCCCCACGAGCGCGTTGCGCTGGGCGAGCGCCCGGGAGTAGCGCTTGCGGGCGGTCGCTCGCGCGGGCCACATGGCGGCCACGAAACCGTCGAGGTGGGAGCGGCGCGCCGCGGGCGGGCCCTTCACGAGGGCCAGGCGGTCGGGCATGAAGACGGCGAGCGGAGGGCGATGCGCCGCGGCCTCCGCGGGGGCCGGTGAGCCGTTGAGCAAGTGGCGGCGCCCCTCGCCGCGCGCGCAGGAGAACATGAACTCGCGCCGCTCGGGCCCTTCGGTCACGTCCGCCTCGGCGCGCGCCAGGGGTTGGCCGAACGCGATGGTCTCGCGGTCGGCGCGCGTTCGGCACGAGCGGCCGGCGAGCGCGGCGTAGAGCGCCTCGAGCAGGTTGGTCTTGCCGGCGCCATTCGGCCCCCATAGGAGCGTGACCCCCTCCCCCAGGCGTAGCTCTCCATCGGCCAGGTTCCGAAACGAGCGGGTGCGCAGCGCCTTGACGGAGATGGACGACATGGTCTCCATCGCAGCGTACGCCCACGCCGAGCGGGCGGGCAGGCCGCTAGACGTTCAGACGGATCGGCATCACGAGGTAGGCGAAATCGTCGTCGTCGCTCACCGGGCGCAGCAGCCCCGGGCGCAGCGGCGAGGAGAGGTTCACCGACAACTCGTCGGCGCCGATGCTCTCGATGCCGTCGATCAGGAACTGGGGGTTGAACGCGATCTCGAGCGGCTCGCCGGAGTACGGGGCCGGCATCGCCTCGCTCGCATCACCGATGTCGGGGGTCTCGGCGGCGACGGTGAGCTCACCCTCCGAGAATGCGAGGCGAAGCGGAGCGTTGCGCTGCGCGAGCTGGGCGACGCGACGACAGACGTCGAGCAGCTCCTCACGGGGCAGGCGCACCTCGTGGTCGAAGCTCTCCGGGATCAGCTGCCGCCAGCTCGGGAACTGACCCTCGATGAGGCGGGAGGAGAGCTCGAGGCCATCGAGTCGGAAGACGATCTGGTTGCGCGAGAGCGCGATCTCCACCTCGCTGGCGTCGCCCGAAGAGAGCGCGCGGGAGAGCTCGCGCAGGGCGCGGGAGGGCACGTTGGCCTCGATCGGTTGCGGCAGCGGCGTCTCGAGCGCCGTGTGCTTGACCGCGAGGCGATAGGAGTCGGTCGCGACCATGGTGAGCCGGGCGCCGTCGGCCTGGACGAGCACGCCGGTGAGGATTGGGCGCACCTCGTCCTTCGACGCGGCCCGCGCCACGCGGTCGATCGCGGCGACGAGGGGTTCGGCCGGGAGCTTCGCGGGATCGCTGTGGACCTCGGGGAGGCGCGGGAAGTCCTCGGCGGGCAGGGTGCGTAGGTGGAAGTGGGACGTGCCGGCGGTGATCTCGACGTCGCGCTGCTCCGGCCGGGCGTAGAGCGTCACATCGCCGGTCGGGAGGCTGCGCACGACATCGGCGAGCAGGCGCGCGGGCAGGAGCTGTGAGCCGGGGGTCTCGACGGTCGCCTCGGGAACGCGCAGCGAGATCGCCACCTCCATGTCGGTGGCCTGAAGGGAGAGGCCGTCGTCGGCCGCGGTGAGCATGACCCCGCTCAGGGATGGCAGGGTGGCGCGCGCCGAGACCACGCGGCTGGCCAGCTGAAGGGCAGTGGAGAGTGAGTCGCGTGGGGCTTGGATCTTCATCGGAGGTCGCTCATCTTCCTATCCGGATCAGATGTATTTGTGCTGTTGATGGGTGTGGGGAACCCGCGCGATCCGCTTGTTGATGCGCGCTCAGGCTGTGGATTGTCGCTGTGGACCGCGGTGGGCGGGGCCCGCGGCGGCCTGTTGCACGGGGAACCTATCCACTGCGCTGGATAGCTCTCCACGGATCCTGTCCACATCCTCGTGGATTTCGGAGCCGGGCTCCAGGCGGGATTCGACCGCGCGGATCGCGTGGAGGACGGTGGAGTGGTCGCGATCGAACTCCCGGGCGATCTGCGCGAGGGAGAGCGGCGTGAGCTCGCGACAGAGGTACATGGCGAGCTGCCGCGCCCGCGCCACGCGCGGGGTCCGGCGGGCGGAGAGCAACTCCTCCTTCGAGACGCCAAGGACGGAGCAGACGGAGTCCTGGATGGCCTCGACCGTGGGGGCCGTGACGGCGCCGCCGCCGCGCTTGGCCTGCGACTTGCCGTCGGTGGTCCCGAAGGCGCGCTCGACCACGCGCCGCTCGAGGGGCTCACCGAAGACGGAGGCCATAGCCAGCACGCGAGTGAGGGCGCCCTCCAGGCCCCGGACGTTGCCCGGCGCCGCCGAGGCGATGTCACGCAGGACCTGGGGATCGGGGAGCTGGTCGACCGCGTCGCTCGCGAAGCGCCAGAGCAGGGCCACGCGGGTGCGCAGGTCGGGAGGCTCGATCTCGACGGTCAACCCCCATTCGAAACGGTCACGCAGGCGCTGCTCGAGCCGGGAAAGGGCGCTCGGCGGGCGATCGCTGGAGAGCACGATCTGCTTGCCGGCGGCGTAGAGCGCGTTGAAGGTGTGGACGAACTCCTCCTCGGTGCGCGGCTTGCCTTCCAGCACCTGGACGTCGTCGATGAGCAGTGCGTCGAGGGAGCGGTAGCGCTCCTTGAAGCGCTCGGGTCCGTCGGCGCGCAGCGTCGCAACGAACTCGCTCGTAAAGCGCTCGGCGGTCGTGTAGTGGACCTTCAGGGTCGGGTGGTGCTCACAGAGATACCGCGCGATCGCGCCCATCAGGTGGGTCTTCCCCAGCCCGGGCGGCCCGTGGAGGAAGAGGGGGTTGTAGGCCTCGCCGGGGAGCTCGGCGACGGCGAGCGCCGCCGCGTGGGCGAAGCGGTTGCCGGGGCCGATCACGAACCGGTCGAACGTGTGGCCCGGGTCGATCGGCATCGGCGTGAGCTCGCGCTCGTTGCGGCGGGTGGGCTCGTTCTCCTTTTCGACCAGGAACAGTGGCCCGAGCTCGGGATCCACGCGCCGCATCGCGTCCTCGATCTGACCCCGATAGCGGCGCTCGACCCACGTGCGCACGCGCTTCGGACCGGTGACGTAAAGCGCGCCGTCGACCTGCTTGAGCGGCCTCAGGGGCTCGATCCACTGGTTGAACGTGGCGGTCGGCATGCCTGCCCGCAGCGCCTCACGGACCTCTCGCCAGAGGTCGTGTAGGTCGCTTTCGGGGCTGGGCTCGGCCACGGTTCGCGATCATAGGCAGGCCCCTGCGCTTGGCGCGCGCGCTGTTTCGCAAATGCCGTGAAAAAGGAGTCGCGCTGCACGGGGGCTTGCACCCGGGCGCGGGTCAGGCGACGGTTTGCCAAGCGCTTGTCTCTATACTGGCCGCCTCCCGAACCGGGCGCCCATCGCCCAATTCCTCGGGCGCCCCTGGAACTGGATTTCTTTCGCAGAGATGAAGCGGACTTGGCAGCCGAAGAAGCGCAAGCGTGCGAAGACGCACGGCTTTCGCGCGCGCATGCGCACTCGTGGCGGGCGCGACATCATCAGGCGCCGGCGCCGTAAGGGGCGCAAGCGGCTCACCCCCTGATGTCGCGGCGCGGCGAGGGGCGACGGCGTGGGCGACTCTCTAGAAGCGGCGACTTCGATCGTGTCTATCGCGAAGGCAAGTCGCACGCGAACCGCTACGTCGTGCTCTACGCGTTTCCGCGCAGCGACGACGATGACGCCGACGAGGTTCGCCTCGGCGTTTCCGTCAGCCGCAAAGTGGGTGGCGCCGTGGAGCGGAATTCCGTCAAGCGCGCCCTTCGCGAGGCTTTCTGGGGGCTGGCCGAGGATCTGCCCGCTTCGCACGACTTCGTCCTCGTCGCGCGCAAGGACGTCGCCGGCCTGGTCGAGCGCGAGGGCGTCAAGGGTGTGGAGCCCGCGCTTCGCGAGCTGCTCGCCGAAGCCGGATTCGGAGTGGAGGCGTAACACGTGAAACGCTTCGCCCGCGCCCACCGGCTCGCCGCCGAGGTCTTCCTCCTGCCCCTGCGCTTCTACATGCGCTACATCTCGCCCGCGCTGCCGCGGCGCTGCAAGTACGAGCCGACCTGCTCGGCTTACGCGCTGCAGGCCGTGCGCGAGCTCGGGATCGTGCGCGGCTCGATCCTCGCGGGGTGGCGCCTGCTGCGCTGTAACCCCTGGAGCCATGGCGGCTGGGATCCGGTCTCCAACCGGCGCCTCTTCCGCGCGCACGACGTCCACGACCACGCTGAGCACCACCACAACGGAGCGCCCGCATGATCGTCGCCAACATCCTTCAGCCGCTGATCGACGTCGCCGAAGCGGTCATCCTCTTCTTCCACGACAACGTGGGCCTGAGCTGGGGACTCTCGATCGTCGCCCTCACGTTCGTCACGCGGATCGTGATCCTCCCGCTCTCGATCTCGCAGATCCGCTCGATGCGCGCCCTGCAGGCGTACGCGCCGCAGATCAAGGCCATCCAGGAGCGCTACAAGGACGACAAGCAGCGCCAGCAGCGCGAGTTGATCCAGTTCTACCAGGAGAACAAGATCAACCCGTTCGCATCCTGCCTACCCCTCCTGCTGCAGCTCCCGGTCTTCCTCTCGCTCTTCTACCTGCTGCGCAGCGACTCGTTCACGCAGGACGTACTCGCCAACCCGCCGGTCGGCTTCCTCTTCATCGACAACCTGACGGAGAAGCCCGAGGGCGCCGCGCTCGTCGTCCTGATCGTGCTCTTCATCGTCACGCAAATCGGCGCGGGCCTCGTGATGGCCTCACGCGTCGACCGCAACCAGCGGATCATCATGTTCGCGCTGCCGCTCGTCTTCGCCCCGTTCGTCGCGAGCTTCCCGGCCGGCCTCGCCGTCTACTGGATCACGACGAACATCTGGACCCTGGGCCAGCAGGCCGTGGTCGCCAGGTTCTTCCCGCCGCCGGAGAAGCCGTCGGAGGACGAGGTCCTGGCTGCGAAGCCACCGCCTCCCCCACCGCGCAAACGCAAGCGCCGCCGTTAGGGCGTCGTGGGCCGCTGACCATGGGGTTGGCGGCCCTTTTCGTTTGCGTGGCGGGTTGGCTGGGCTTTGAGCGGCGTGGGGGTTTGTGGTGGGTGAGGCGCGGGCCGGGCGGGGCAGGCGCCGGGCGGGGCCGAGCGTCTGTGGTGGGCGCCGGGGTGGTGCAGGCGCTGGTGGTGGGCGCTCCGGCGTGGTGGCGCTGGGCGGCGCGATCGTTGGCGGCGAACGCCCCGGCGGGGGTGGCGATAGGCGGCGCGGGGCGTTTGTGGCGAACGCCCCGGCGGGGGTGGCGCCGCGGCGCGTCGGGGATGGCGGCGAAGGAGGGGGAGCGCCGGCGGGGTCGCGAACTCGTGA
This sequence comes from uncultured bacterium, assembly GCA_965652565.1. Classification (GTDB taxonomy): domain Bacteria; phylum Actinomycetota; class Thermoleophilia; order Solirubrobacterales; family 70-9; genus RSA11. Next base: position 306 of record CBFGWL010000033.1, on the reverse strand, counting down.
GCCCCCGCCACCGCGAAATCGCAGTTACAACGACGGCATCGTCGTAATCGCGAACTCACGGGGGTGAGGTTCACGAGTGCGGGATTTCGACGATGGGGTCGTCGTAATCGCGACTTCGCGCGACCGCGCCCACGCGAATCTGCGATCCCGTCACGTAGCGCAACGGGATCGCAGGCTCGGTTAGGACCTTCCCGCGAACCGAACATCCCGTCGTGTGATGTGACGAAATCGCCGCTTCGGCCTCGCGGGGTGCCGCCGAACCTGCGATCGCGTCATGCCCGCCGCTCCGCGAAACGCAGCTGCGCA
>CBFGWL010000032.1:0-29555 GCA_965652565.1 uncultured bacterium | reverse complement strand
TGGACATCCGCCGGATCGAGACCCTCAAGGACGGCACCGAGGCCGTCGGCAACCGCTGCCGCGTCAAGGTCGTGAAGAACAAGGTCGCACCTCCGTTCCGCCAGGCCGAGTTCGACATCGAGTACGGGCGCGGCATCTCGCACGAGGGCTGCCTGCTCGACCTCGCGCTCGAGCACGATCTCGTTACGAAGTCGGGCTCGTTCTTCTCCTACGGAGAGCTGCGCCTCGGCCAGGGCCGCAACAACACGAAGAACTACCTGGCCGAGAACCCGCAGCTGGCGGCGGAGATCGAGGGCAAGATCCTCAGCAACCTGGGCATCGAGCGCGCCCCGCGGCCGATCAAGGTCGTCGAGGGCGGTGCCGAGGACGCCGAGGGCGGCGAGGACGCCGACGCCGCGGCTGAGCCCGAGCGCCAGGCCGCCTAGCGGCGCCGCCGGCCGTGGAAGCGGAGCGCCCGCGGGGGGATGAGGCCTCGCGGGCGTTCGAGCTCGCCGTCGAGGCGCTCTCGCGTAAGGAGCGCACGCTCGCCGAGATGCGCTCGGTGTTGACCGACCGCGGCGTCGAGGCCGAGCTGGTCGACGAGACGATCGAGCGGCTCGTTGAGATCGGCGAGCTCGACGATGAGCGCTTCGCGGCGCGGTTCGCCGAGGACAAGCAGGAGCTGCGGGGCTGGGGGCCGGAGCGGATCAGAGCTGCCCTGGCCCAGCGTGGCGTGCCCCGGCAGGCGATCGAGCGCGCTCTAGCCGGACAGGGTCACGCCGAGCAGGCGCAGCGCGCCGCGCGCCTGCTTCGTGAGCGCGGCCAGCCCCTCGCGGACGACCGCGCGCGCTCGCGCGCGCTGGCCTTCCTGGCCCGCCGGGGGTACGACTACGAGGCGGCGTATGCCGCGATTCGCCTGGCTGAGCGTGAGGCCGCCTGAACGCTTCCTTGCGCCGGCGGATTTCCTTGCCAGGTGAAGGACCCAGCTTTACGATGTGTAGTGCGACCGGCGCGTCGCGACGTGAGTGACCAATCTGGCGAAGAAACCGGCATGAGTTTGAACCGTCTAGACCTTCTCGATCGCACCGCACCGGTGCGGAGGTGCGTCGCCTAAAGCGGCGCGTTTAGCAGGGCAGCCCCACCGTTCTCGGGGCGAATCGCCATCAGCAGGCATCCGCGTTCGCGCAGCGCCGGCCCGCAGGGCCGCGCGGGTTTTCGCGCGAGCACTCGATTGATCGAAAGCATGCGGATGAAACTGAGGAGAGAGAACGATGGGAACACGCGCGATGCTGTTTCCGTGGCGCCGTCGCGAGCCGGTCGCCAGGAACGCCGCGCCCAGCTCGCACGCAAGCGACGCGGCGGTTGCCGCGGAGCTCCAGGCGCGTCGCGAGGAGATCGCTCGGATGGAGGAGCGCGCGTTGCGCGAGGCTCAGTCGCTCGAGCTGCGCGCCGCCGAGCTCGAGCGTCGCAAGCAGGCGCTCGACGATCGCGAACGCAACCTGATCGGCCAGCAGGATGAGCTGAAGCGCGCCAAGCGGATCCAGCGTCGCGAGCTCGAGCGGATCTCGGGCCTGAGCGCGGCGCAGGCAAAACAGATGCTGCTCGCCGACGTCGAGCAGGAGGCCCGGCATCAGGCCGCCCTCAAGATCCGCCAGATCGAGGAGGAGGCGCGCCGCGAAGGCGAGCGCCGCGCCCGCAACATCCTCGCCGTGGCGACGCAGCGGCTTGCCGCCAAGCACGCGAGCGAGACGACTACCCGCCTCGTCGAGCTGCCGTCGGACGAGATGAAGGGGCGGATCATCGGGCGGGACGGACGCAACATCCGCGCCCTGGAGGCGCTCACGGGCGTCGACATCATCATCGACGAGACGCCCTCCGCGGTGGTGCTCTCGAGCTTCGATGGCGTGCGCCGCGAGATCGCGCGCATGACCCTCGAGCGGCTGATCGCCGACGGGCGCATCCACCCGGCGCTGATCGAGGAGACGTACGAGCAGGCGAAGCGCGATCTGGAGAAGCGCGTCGTCGACGAGGGCGAGCGCGCCGCGCTGGAGGCGCACGTGCATGGGCTCGACCCAGAGCTGGTCCGCCTGCTCGGCCAGCTGCGCTTCCGCACGAGCTACGGCCAGAACGTCCTCGACCACCTGGTCGAGTGCGCCAAGCTCGCGAGCGTGCTCGCCGAGGAGCTCGGCGCTTCCGCCGAGACCGCCCGGCGCGCGGCCTTCCTGCACGACATCGGCAAGGCCGTCACGCACGAGGTCGAGGGCCCGCACGCCCTGATCGGCGCGCGCATCGCGCGCCGCCATGGCGAGCCAGAGGCCGTCGCCCATGCGATGGAGGCTCATCACAACGAAGTCGAGCCGAAGACCGTCGAGGCGGTGATCGTGCAGGCCGCCGACGCCGTCTCGGGGGCCCGCCCGGGAGCGCGCGGCGACACGCTCGAGCAATATGTCGGGCGGATGCGCGACCTCGAGGAGATCGCATCGCGCCACCACGGCGTCGAGCGGGTGTTCGCGATGCGCGCCGGCCGCGAGATCCGCGTTGTCGTGGACCCGGGAATCGTCGACGACGACACCGCGACCGTGATCGCCCAGGAGATCGCGGCCGCCGTCGAGAAGGAGAGCGAGCAGCCCGGCCGCATCAAGATCACGGTCATCCGCGAGAGCCGCGCGACGTCCTACGCCGGCGGCTGACGGGAATGTGCCGCCTCCGCGGCCTCTCCCGATAGGATCCCGCTCCGCATGTCGGATCTGTTCTACGTCTTCGGTTTGGCGCTTTGTGTCCTCGCGCTCGTGATCACGTTCGTGGGGCTGCGAATGCACGAGTTCCCGCGCTCGCGCGGCGTGGTCTTCGCGGGGCTGACCGTCTTCGCGCTGCTCGTCGCCGGCACCTGCACTTACGCGGTCGTCCTTGCCCGCGAGGAGCAGGAGCACCGCGAGCACGAGCTCGCCGAGCACGAGGCCGAGGTCTCCGAGGAGGAGGCCGTCGGGGAGCCGGCCGCTGACCCCGAGTCGGAGGCCACCGAGGAAGAGGGCGGCGCCGCGGGCGAGAACCTCGACGCCGAGGACGGGGAGGCCACCGGCCAGGGTGAGACGATCGAGCTCTCCTCGCCTGAGGACGGCTCACTGGTGTTCGATCCGGAGACCCTGGAGGGTTCGGCGGGCACGGTCACGATCGACTACACCAACCCCTCGGCGGTGCCGCACAACGTCGCCCTCGAGGTCGAGGGTGAGACGGTCGCCGAGGGCGACGTCGTCTCCGGGGGCGACATCAGCTCGGTCTCGTTCGAGCTCGAGCCTGGCACGTACGTCTTCTATTGCTCCGTTCCGGGTCACCGCGAGGGCGGCATGGAAGGCGAGCTCACGATTCGCTGAGCCGGCTTTTCGTACCGCTTGTAACAAGCTGTTACAAAGCTGACGATTCGGGCATACTGCGCGTATGGCCTGGAACGTCGTAATCGCAGGAGGGGGCTTCGCCGGTATGTCGGCGGCCCGAGAGCTCGAGCGCATCATGCCGCGTCAGTCGACGCGGCTCATGCTCGTGAACGACGTCAACTTCCTGCTCTATACGCCGTTCTTGCCCGAGGCAGCGGCGGGCATGCTCGAGCCGCGGCACGTCGTCACGCCGTTGCGCGACGTGTTGCGCCGCACTTATCTGCGCCTCGGCGCGATCTGCGATCACGACCCCGAGCGCCGCACCGTGACGGTCAGCACGCACGATGGCCAGAGCGAGGAGATCCGCTATGACCAGTTCCTGGTGACGGTGGGCTCGGTCTCGCGCGGTCTACCGGTCCCGGGACTCGATAAGTACGCGATCGGCTTCAAGAGCCTGGCCGACGCGATCTGGCTGCGCAATCACGTGGTCGAGACGCTTGAGCGGGCGAACGCCACGGACGATCCGCGGCAACGCGAGGAGCTGCTCACCTACGTGTTCGTCGGCGGCGGCTACTCGGGCCTGGAGGCGCTCGCCGAACTTCAGGACTTCGCCGCTGACGCGATGGACCGCTACCCGCGGGCGCGGTTGCACGGCATGCGCTGGATCCTCGTCGAGGCGATGGACCGCGTCCTGCCCGAGGTCGACAAGGGCCTCGCCGACTACGCCCTGCAGCAGCTGCGCGGCCGCGGCATCGACATCCGCCTGGAGACGCGTGTCGAGGAGGCCCGCGCCGATTCCGTGAGGCTCTCCACGGGCGAGGACATCCCAACGCGGACGCTGGTCTGGACCGCGGGGGTAAAGGCGCACCCCAGCCTCGCGGGGCTCAATTTGCCGCTCGACGATCGCGGGCGCGTGAAGGTCGATCAGTACATGCGCGTGGAAGGCCTACAGGGCGTCTGGGCGGCTGGGGATTGCGCCGCCGTTCCGGACCCGCGCTTCGACGACGGCCGGCCCTGCCCGCCCACGGCCCAGCACGCCGTCCGCCAGGGCCCGCTCGTGGCCCGCAACATGGCCGCGGAGCTCGGCGTCGGCGACGGCCCGCACCCGTTCACGTACGAGGCCAAGGCCGCTTTCGTGAACCTGGGTCGCTACAAGGCGGTCGGTCAGCTCGCCCAGCAACGGTTCCGCGGCTTCCCGGCCTGGTGGATGGCGCGCACCTACCACATCGCGCAGGTGCCGGGCATTGCGCGCAAGGTGCGCGCGATCGCCGACTGGACGGTTGGGCTGCCGTTCAGCCGGGACGTCGCGGAGGTCGGCTCAATCGGCCGGCCGCGGCCGCTCAACGACGACATCTACGCCAAGGGCGGCACGCACCGCCCGCTCGATTGACACCGATTCCGCAGCCGGCGGGCCGGCGCGCCCGCGAACGCGCATAATTGGTCGCGGTGTCCGCGGTCATCATCTTCTTCACCTTCGGGCTCGCCACGGCGCTGATCGGCAAGGCGAAGGGCAGTTCCTTCTTCATCTGGTTCGCCATCGGCGCGGTTCTGCCGCTGCTCGGCCTGATCGCGGTCGTCCTCTATCGGGTCGAGAAGGACGAGCCGGAGCGCCGCTGCCCTCGCTGCGGGCACGTCCACAAGCTGTACGTGCAGGTCTGCCGCTATTGCGGCGAGGACATGTACTTGCCGGATCCGGCCGAGGTGCGCCACCCCGCCGCGATCCGGGCGGCGCAGCGTAGTTAGCCAACGGCTGCCGGCTTCCAGCTTGGGGGTCGCCGGTCGCCAGTTGTCAGGCTTCGGGCGTGTTGCGTACTCGAATGGTGGTTGGCTGGGCGACGGCGCTGCTTGCGCTGGCCGGTTGCGGCGGCGATGAGCCCGAGCGTGTTGGCCGGGCCGAGGCGGAGCGGCCCGAGCCGGCGGATCGCGAGGAGCGACCGAAGCGGGTCAGGCCCGTTGAGCGCGTGCCGTGTCCGCCCGAGCTCAGCAACTGCGCAGAGGCGAGTGGGCGCATCGTCTACGTCGAGCGGGTCGATCCGGACGGCGACGGGGACGCGCACTTCGTCCTCATGAGCAAAGACGGCATCACGGCGCCCGGCATCGCAGTGATCGACGTCGGCAAGCACCTGCGCCCAAGGCCGCTCCCCGAGATCGGTGACCAGCTCGCGGCCGCGGGCCCCGTCTACCGCGGCTCGTACGGCCAACGGCAGATCGAAGCCATCGCCATCAATGTCCGCCGCACCAACTGAACCGGCGGCCGGCGCCTCCGGGTGGCGGCTGGTAGCTACCTCAGCCAAGTACGCACGATCGCATTCGCGAACCCGGCGCCGTACCGCAGCACAGCCGGCTTCTTGGAATGCCCGTGCATGCGGGCGACGACCGTAACCGGCACCTCCTTGGCGGGGATGCCGCGCTTGATCGCCTCGATCATGAACTCCGAGGTGTGGAACTGCTCCTGGCGCAGGACCAGCTGGGGCAGGACCGAGGCGCGCACGGCCCGGTAGCCGTTCGAGCAGTCGGTCACCTTCGTGCGAGTGATGAACGAGACGAGGCGGTTGAAGAAGACGATCCCGAGCTCGCGCGCGAACGCGTTCGGCTCCGCCTCGCCGAGCACCCGCGAGCCGTGCGCGACGTCGACCTCGCCCGAGAGGACGGGCTCGACCAGCCGGGGCATCTCCGCAGGCAGGTGCTGGCCGTCGGCGTCGAGCGTGACCACGATCTTGGCGCCCGACTCGGCGAGCAGGCGGTAGCCGGTGCGCAGCGCGGCGCCGCCGCCACGGTTGATCACGTGCCGGGCGACGACGGCGCCGGCCTGCTCGGCCACATCGCCGGTGCCGTCGCGCGAGCCGTCGTCGACGACGAGCACCGCGATCGGCTCCCCGCAGACCTCGTCGGGAATTCGCTCGAGGACTGTCGCGATGTTGTCTGCCTCGTTGTACGCGGGAATGAGGACGGCGACCCTGTCGCGGAAGCGCTCGGGGTGGCCGTCGCGGCGGAAGCGCTCCCAAGCGAGGCCCTCGAGCACCTCGGAGAGCTCGCGCGACATCCGGGCGCCCTGCGCCAGTGCGCGGACGACCAGGAAGAACAGGAGCAGGATCGCGAAGACGGCGACGCCCACGATGCGCGTGCCGTTCTCGCGCTGGAACGAGAACGCTCGCAGGAGCGCGTCGAGCAGCTCGGTTCCTGAGACCAGGGCGAGAGCGAGCGCGACCAGCAGAAGGATCAGGACGTCGCCGTTGCGCAGCGTGCGCCGGCGCCAGATTGCAAAGCCGCCCACGAGCACGGCGAGAACGAGGCCCGCGGTGCGCAGCGCGGTGAGCTGCTCGGGGAAGAGATCGGCGACGGGCAAGGAGGGGAACACGGCCGGGCAGGATAGACCGGGGGAGGGGCGGACCGGGCATCGCGCCGCATGCCGCAGCGCAACCTGCGAGGCGCGCGGCCGCGCGTAAGGGGGGAAAGGCCCGAGGTAAGGCCCACGATTGGGCGATCGCCCGATGTGCGCGCCCCCGCCTTACGCCTACGGTCGCTGATGAGCGAAAGGAAGGCGATCATGGACCCCCGATTCCTCGTCACGATCCACGACCAGCGCGCACAGGAACTGCGCACCGCCGCGCGACGGGCGCAGCTGGCCGGCCGGGTGCAGGCAGCCCGGCGACCCGAGCGCAAGCCCGTTCGACGGCGGCTGTGGAGCCGGCGCGCGCGGGCCGCTTGAGCCTGACCCCGCGTACCTCCGAAGCGGACGTTTGGGGGGAACTCCTCTCCCCGAGCGATTCCGCTCGGATGGATAATGGGGGGGTGGCCCGGCGGGTCTCCAGCCCCCACCTCAGCGGCCGAGCCGAGGAGCTCGGCCTGCTCAACGCGGCGCTCCGGCGCGCCGACGACGGGGAACCAGGGGTCGTATTCGTCGGCGGCGAGGCCGGCATCGGCAAGACCCGGCTGTTCGCGGAGTTCGCCGCCCTAGCGCGAGCCGAGGGCGCGCACGTGCTGGTCGGGGAGTGCATTGAGCTCACGGAAGTGGAGCTGCCCTTCGCGCCCCTGCTTGGGGCGCTGCGGCCCGTGGTACGCGAATCCGCGGGTGTTGCCGACCTTTTGGGCGAGCGCCTCGTCCACCTCGCGCCGCTGTTCCCGGAGGTCGGACCGGGCGCGCCGGTGGACAGCGCCGACTCCGCGCTCGACGAGCAGTTGGCCCGCGCACACCTCTTCGAAGCAGTGCTCGCCCTGCTCGAGCGCCTGGGCGAGCAGGCGCCGGTCGTCTTCGCGGTGGAGGATTTGCACTGGTCGGATCAGGCGACGCGCGATCTGCTCGCGTTTCTCGCCCGCAACGCCGTGGGCCGCCTGCTGTTGGTCGGCACCTACCGCACCGACGAGCTCCACCGGCGGCATCCCCTGCTGCCGTTCCTCGCCGAGGCGCGGCGCCGCGGAGCCGAGCTGATCGAGCTGTCACCGCTCACGCGCGAGGAGCTCAGCGCGATGCTGGCCGGGATCACCGGCGCCGAGCCCCCGCCCGACGTCGTCGAGCGCATCTTTCGCCGCAGCGACGGCAATCCGTTCTTCGCCGAGGAGCTGGTCGCGGCCGCCCAGGATGGCGGCAGGCTCTCGGCAAGCCTGCGCGACACGCTGCTGGTTCGCCTCGCCAGCCTGTCGCCGGCATCGCGGCGGCTCCTGGACTTCGCGGCCGTCGCGCGCCGCTCGGTCGATGCCGGTCTGCTGGCGCGCGTCACCGGGCTCGACGATGACGCGCTCGAGGAGGCGCTCCGCGACGCGGTCGAGCGGCAAGTGATCGTCGAGCGCAACGGGGGCTTCGAGTTCCGGCACGCCCTCGTGCGCGAGGCGACCTACGGCGAGCTGCTCCCGCACCAGCGCGCGCTCATGCACGCCCAGCTCGCGGAGGCGCTCGCCGAGCGCCCCCACGAGCAGGCGAGCGCCGAGCTCGCCTACCACTGGCGTGAGGCGCGCGACCTGCCCCGGGCGCTCTCCGCCTCCCACGAGGCGGGCCTCGCCGCTGAGCGCTCGCTCGCCCCGGCCGCCGCGCTGGCCCATTTCGAACAGGCCCTCGAGCTCTGGGATCGCGTCGCTGCGGATCAGCGGCCCGCCGGTGTGGAGCGCGTGGACCTGGCCCTCCGAGCCGCCGAGAGCGCCTATCTGGCGAGCGACTCGGCGCGCGCCGTCGCCCTCGCGCGCGACGCGCTCGCCGGCCTGGAGCCGGGGGATCGGCGCGAGGCGCACGTGCGTGAGCGCCTCGGCCGCTATCTGTGGACCAGCGGCGCCGCCGATGAGGCCGAGCGCTCCTATCGCGCTGCCGTCGAGGCCCTGCCGCAGGCGCCGCCGACCGCGGAGTTGGCCCAGGCGCTCGCCTCGCTCGGGCAGATCATGATGTTGCGCGGCCGCCTGCACGATGCGCAGGCGTACTGCGAGCGGGCGATCGAGGTCGCCCGTGCGGCTGGGGCCCGGGCGGAGGAGGGGCACGCGACGAACACCCTCGGCAGTTGCATCGCCGGCCTGGGCGACCGTGAGCGCGGCCTGCGGTTGCTGGGCGAGGCCCTCGAGATCGCCGGCGAGCTCGGTCGTGTGGACGACATCTGCCGCGGTTATGTCAACTACAGCGACGTCGTGGACCAGGACGGACGCACGCGGGAGGCATCCGACCTGGCCATCGAGTGGTCGCGCGCCTCGTACGAGCTCGGCGCTCGCAACTACGGGGATTTCCTGGCCGGCGAGGCCTCTAATCGCCTGCTGCGCCTGGGGCGGGTCGCTGAAGCCATCGAGCTCGCTGAGCTCGATGGCCGCGAACCCGACGGCATGTCCGCGGTGCTGGTCCACAACGCGCGAGCCGAGGCCCTGCTCGTCGCGGGCCGGGTGGATGAGGCGGAGGAGGCGCTGGTGGCGGCCGAGCACGCGCTGGGCGGCCTGACCGACACGATGTGGTTCGGGATGGTCGCGGCCGCACGGGTGCAGCTGCACCTCGCCCGCAAGGAGACGGAGCGCGCCGCCGAGGTCGCGCTGCGCTCGCTGCGCACGATCGACGAGGAGAACGAGTACCCGTTCTTCACCGCCCTGGTCCACCTGCGCAGCGTCCGGGCCCTCGTCGAGGCCGCCCTCGCGGCCCGGGATGTCGGTGACGAGGCGCTGGCGGCAACCCGTGAATCCGAGGCCCGCGAAACGGCCGCCGCCTACGCCCGCCGGTCCCGTCGTCTGGAGGCGCTGGGACCCGCGCCGCCCGAGACCCGGGCCTGCGAAACGCATATCCGCGCCGAGATCTCTCGTCTGGATGAACGCGATCCGAAGCCCTGGGAGGAGGCGGCGGCGGTCTGGGGGCGCCTCGATCGCCCCGTGTTCGTGGCGTACTGCGAGTTCAGGGGGGCCGAGGCGCTGGCGCTGGCGGGTGAGCGCGAGGCTGCGGGGCGTCTCATCGCCTCCGCCCGGCGCACCGCGCAGGAGCACGGCGCGAGCTGGATGGAGGCGACGATCGCCTCGCTGGCCAAACGGGCCCGGCTGACCGACGGCGCGCCCCCTGCCGCTGCCGAGGACGACCCCGCGTCCGCGCTCGGCCTGACCGCTCGCGAGCGCGAGGTCCTGGGGTTGCTCGCCGAGGGCCTTACGAACCGCGAGATCGGCGCGCGGCTCTTCATCTCGGAGAAGACCGCGAGCGTGCACGTCTCGCGGATCCTGGCCAAGCTCGACGTGCGCAGCCGGGTGGAGGCGGCCACCGCCGCGCATCGTCTCGGGATCCGCGCGGAGCAGCCCTCGGAGGCCGCTTCGCGCCAATAGCGACGTGCGCATGGGGTACCCTCGCGGGCATGCGCATCCTGATCCTGGGTGGCGACGGATACCTGGGGTGGCCCACCGCGATGCGGTTTTCCGCCCGCGGTCATGACGTGGCCATCGTTGACAACTTCTCCCGTCGCCGCTGGCACCTCGAACACTCGACCGACTCGCTGACCCCGATCCGCTCCCTGCAGGAGCGCATCGACGCGTGGCGTGAGGTTTCGGGGCGCGAGATCAAGACGTACATCGGCTCGATCGACGACGGCGAGTTCCTCGACGCGGTGGTCGCCGAGTTCGCGCCCGAGACGGTCGTGCACTACGGCGAGCAGCCCTCGGCGCCGTACTCGATGAAGTCGCGCAAGACCGCGGTCGAGACCCAGCACACGAACGTCATCGGGACGCTCAACCTGCTGTTCGCGCTGCGCGACCACGTGCCGGACTGCCACCTGGTGAAGCTCGGCACGATGGGCGAGTACGGCACCCCGAACATCGACATCGAAGAGGGCTTCATCGAGATCGAGCACAAGGGCCGTAAGGACACGCTGCCCTTCCCCAAGGTCCCCGGCTCGCTCTACCACCTCTCGAAGGTCCACGACTCGCACAACATCCACTTCGCCTGCCGGACGTGGGGCCTGCGCTGCACCGATCTCAACCAGGGCGTGGTCTACGGCATCGAGACCGAGGAGTCGGCCCAGGACGAGCGCCTGATCACGCGCTTCGACTACGACCAGTACTTCGGCACGGTCCTCAACCGCTTCTGCGTGCAGGCCGTGATCGGCCATCCGCTCACCGTCTACGGCGAGGGCGGGCAGACGCGCGGCTTTCTGAATATCCGCGACACGCTCCAGTGCGTCGAGCTGGCCGTCAACAACCCGGCCGACCTCGGCGAGTTCCGCGTGTTCAACCAGTTCACCGAGCAGTTCTCGGTGGGCGAGCTCGCCGAGCTCGTGCAGCGCACCGGCGCGGAGCTGGGGTACGAGGTGGAGGTGCGCAACTTCCCGAACCCGCGGGTCGAGGCCGAAAGCCACTACTACAACGCCACGAACACGAAGCTCCGCGACCTCGGGCTGAAGCCGCACTACCTCGGCGACGAGCTGCTGCGCTCGATCCTCGGGATCATCGACCGGTATCGGGACCGCGTTATCGAGCGCGCGATCCTGCCCACCACGAAGTGGAATCCGGGCGAGTTGATCGGCGAGGTTCCGGCCGCTTCCAACCAGTAAGCACGCAGTTTTCCGCTGGTAACATCGGTCGCCATGCGTGCGGCTGATGCGGTTTTCGAGGCCCTGAAGGCGGAGGGTGTCAACCACGTCTTCGGAATCCCTGGCGGTGCCAACCTGCCGATGTACGACGCGCTCCACGACGCGGAGCTCGATCACATCCAGGCCCGCCACGAGCAGGGCGCCGGGCATGCGGCCGAGGGGTACGCGCGAGCCACCGGCAAGGTGGGCGTCGCGATGGCCACCTCGGGTCCCGGTGCGACGAACCTCGTAACCCCGATCGCCGACGCGATGATGGACTCGATCCCGACCGTCTTCATCACCGGACAGGTCCGTACCGATCTGATCGGCACCGACGGCTTCCAGGAGGCCGACGTGACCGGGATCACGATGCCGGTCGTCAAGCACTCGCTGCTCGTGACGGATCCGCGCGAGATCCCCGAGTACATCCACGCGGCGTTCCACATCGCCTCGACCGGCCGTCCGGGCCCGGTGCTCGTCGATATCCCGCAGGACCTCGTGCGAGCCGACGTCGACTACGAGCCGCCGGCGGGGACGCCCGAGCTGCCCGGCTACAAGCCGCCGCTCGAGGGCAACATCAAGCAGATCCGCCTGGCGGCCAAGGCGCTCGCCAACGCGCGCCGGCCGGTGATCTACGGCGGCGGCGGGATCATCAACGCGAACGCCACGGAGCAGTTCCGCGAGTTCTGTACGGCGGACAACTTCCCCGTCACGCTCACGCTGATGGGCCTCGGCGCGTTCCCGGCGCCGCACGAGCAGTGGCTCGGCATGCTCGGTATGCACGGCACGCGGGCGGCCAACTACGCCATGGACGAGGCCGACCTGATCGTCGCGGTCGGAGCCCGGTTCGACGACCGGATCACCGGCAAGCTCTCCGAATTCGCGCCGCGGGCGAAGTTCGTCCACATCGACGTCGATCCGGCCGAGATCGGCAAGAACGTGCCCGCGCACATCCCGATCGTGGGTGACGCGAAGGACGTGCTCGCGAAGCTCAACCGCGAGTACCGCGCGCTCAAGGCCGACTCCAGCCGCCTCGAGGACTGGTGGAAGCGCATCCGCGACTGGCAGACGACCTACCCGCTGCGCTACGAGGACAGCTCGGATTCCGAGATCAAGCCGCAGTTCATGATCGAGGCGATGTACGAGGCGACGAACGGCGAAGCGATCGTCGCCTCCGACGTCGGCCAGCACCAGATGTGGGCCGCGCAGTACTACCACTTCAGCGAGCCGCGCCGGTGGCTGAACTCCGGCGGCCTGGGCACGATGGGGTACGGGCTGCCCGCGGCGATCGGCGCCAAGGTGGGCCGCCCCGACGAGACCGTGGTCGCGCTCTGTGGCGACGGCAGCTTGATCATGACCGCCCAGGAGATGGCCACCGCCGCGCACCACGGCATCCCGGTCAAGGTCTTCCTGATGAACAACGGCCATTTCGGCATGGTGCGCCAGTGGCAGGAGCTCTTCTGGGATCGCCGCTACACGGCGGTCGAGATGGGCCCCAGCCCGAACTGGCCCAAGCTCGCCGAGGCCTTCGGCTGGCAGGGCATGCAGTGCACCGACAAGACCGAGCTGCGCGAGGCGATGGCGGCGACGCTCGAGGCCGATGGCCCCGCGCTGCTCGATGTGCACGTTTCGAAGGAAGAGAACTGCTTCCCGATGATCCCCGCCGGGAACGCCGCGCGGGACATGGTGGGCTGAGCGATGGGCGAACCAGGCACCTCCGAAGTCGTCAAGCTCGAGGATCTCGAGGCGAGCCGCGGCCTCACCGGCCGCAAGCACATCCTCAGCCTCCTGGTCGAGAACAAGCCCGGCGTGCTCGCTCGCATCGCGGGCCTCTTCAGCCGTCGCGGCTTCAACATCGACACGCTCGCCGTCGGGCCCACGGAGGACCCCGGGCTCTCGCGAATCACGCTGACGCTGGATGGCGCGGTGCACCCGATCGACCAGGTGACGAAGCAGCTGCACAAGCTCGTCAACGTGATCAAGATCCGCGACATGGAGCCCGACGCGACGGTCGCTCGCGAGATGGCGCTCTTCCGGATCAACGCGGCGGTCGAGAACCGCCAGGAGATCATGCAGTTCGCGGAGATCTTCGACGCCAAGATCGTCGACGTCTCGCGCCGCAGCCTGACCATCGAGGTGACCGGCTCGCAGGAGAAGATCGACTCCTTCGAGAACATGGTCCGCCCGCACGGCCTGATCGAGATGGCGCGTACGGGCGAGGTCGCGATCAGCAAGTCGCGCCCCGACAGCTAAAGGCAGCGCGCCGCGAATAGCCTTCAAGGCGTGGCTCCTGACCGCCTCGCTGCCCCCGCGATCGCCGCTGCATTCGGCGAGCTGGCGCATTCCGCCGCGCGCCGCGGCCGACCGGCGCTTCTGAGCGTCACCCGGGAGGTCGAGCTCGACGACCCGATCGCCTGCGCGTTCGCGTCGCGTCTGGCGACCGACCGCTGGTTCGCCTGGGAGGAGCCCGCCGCGGGCTTCGCGCTCGCCGGCTGGGGCACCGCGGCCGAGGTGGTCACAAGGGGGGAGGAGCGCTTCGCCGACGCGGCGGAGGCTTGCGCGAGGCTCGCGAACGGGCGGCTCGCCGACGAGCCCGTCGGGCTCCCGGCGGGCGCTGGCCTCACGTGGGTCGGCGGGTTCGCGTTCGCTCCGAACGGCGGCGGCGCGGCGCACTTCGCCTCCCTGCCACCGGGCCTGCTCGTCGCGCCCGAGGTCGCGCTCGCCCGGATCGATGGGATGACCTATCTCACGGTGGCGCGCCTCTACCGGCCCGAGGACGATCCGGACGAGCTCGCCGAACTCGCCGGCGCTCGCCTCGCTGGGATCCGCACCGCCGCATTGCCGATGCTCGATCCGGACCCCGTGGGACCGATTCGCGTCGAGAGCGCGGCGGAGCCGAGCGCTTATGAGGCCGCCGTCGCCCGCGCGGTCGAGCGCATCAAGGCGGGGGAGTTCAGCAAGGTGGTGCTGGCGCGCGAGGTGCGCGCGGAGGCGCCGCGCGCCCACGACCCGGCCGCGCTCTTCGGCGCCCTGCGGGATCTGTTTCCGTCGTGCTACTGCTTTTGCTTTGGGACGCCCGAGGCCGCGTTCGTCGGCGCCAGCCCCGAGCTCTTGGTCCGGCGCCGCGGCGCCGGCGCGCAGACGGTGGCGCTCGCCGGCTCGACCCGGCGCAGCGCCGACCCCGCGGTCGACTCGCACCTCGGCGAGCAGCTGTTGCGCTCGGAAAAGAACGCCGAGGAGCACGAGATCGTCGCGCAGCGCATCGAGCGCGCCCTGCGGCCGTTGTCGGTCTGGGTGGAACGCTCGCGAGCGCCGGGGCTGATCCGCGTCGCCAACATCCAGCACCTCGCGACCCCGATCCACGCGCAGCTCGCCGACGCGCGCTCCGCGGTCGAGCTGGCCGGGGTCCTGCATCCCACGCCGGCGGTCGGCGGCGAGCCAAACGACCTAGCCGTGCGGGCGATCGCCGAGCTGGAGGGCTTCGACCGCGGCTGGTACGCGGGGCCGGTGGGGTGGATGGACGCCGCGGAGGACGGGGAGTTCTGCGTGGCGCTGCGCTCAGCGCTGCTGCGCGATCGCACCGCCCACCTGTTCGCCGGGGCGGGGATCGTCGCCGAGAGCGACCCCGAAGCCGAGCTCGCGGAGACCGAGCTCAAGCTAGGAGCACTGTTGCCGCTGCTGACCCAATGACCTCGAAGGGCGCCGCCGGCGTGCCTGGCGTCGGCCGCGTCGTGAGACTCAGCTCACGCTGAGGCCCAGGTCGGCGAGCGCCGCGCTCGCGCGCTGCCAGAGCCTCGCGCGGATCTCAGGGCCGGCGGTCCTCGCGACGCGTGCCTCAGCCAGCACGTGCTCGGGGGGCAGTGCCGCCAGGTCCTCGGGGCGCTCCAGGCGCCGGTATTCGATCCCGTAGAGCGCCGCCAGCCGCTCGAGGTCGAGCCCGAGCGGCGTTCCGAAGATCGCCTCGAACTCCTCCCGCGAGACCTGGCTTGCTTGGGGGAGGAACTCGAAGATCCCGCCGCCGTCGTTGTTGAGGCACACGATCCGCACCGGCACCGGGCAGTCCCGCAGGGATGCGAGCCCGTTGGCGTCGTGGTGCAGAGCCAGATCTCCTGTCAGCAGCCATGTGGGGCGGCCGCTGGCCGCGGCGGCGCCGGCCGCCGAGGAGATCGTGCCGTCGATTCCGTTCGCGCCGCGGTTGGACAAAAACCAGACGTCCTTCGAGCCCGCGGGAAGGAAGGACTCCTGGTCGCGGATCGGCATGGAGGAGGCGGTGTAGACGAGCTCGCCGTCGCGGACCGCGTCGCCGACCGCCGCGTGCACGGCGGGTTCGGTGAGGGCGTCGCCGGCGGCGACGCCGTCGGTGAGCGCCTTGCCGGCGGCCTCGGCGGCGGCGATCCAGCGCCGGGTCCACTCGCTCTCGCGCGGGTTCAGCTGGGATGCCAGCCGGGTCGCGAGATCCCCGGGGGCGGCGCGGACGACGAGCTCGGCGCTGCGGGTGGGCTCCTTCCAGGATCCGACGGGGTCGACCTGCACCTGCGCGGTGTCGGTCAAGGCGGCGAGCCAGAGCCGCAGGGCCTTCGAGGTGGGCAGCTCGCCGAAGCGCAGGACCAGATCGGGCGCGAGCTCGGCCGGCCGCGCCCGCGCGATCGCGTCGTACGCCCACGCGACCAGCCTGGAATCGTGGCCGCCGAGGCGCAAGCCAGACGTGGGCTCGGCCAGGATCGGGTAGCCGCACGCTGCGGCGAGGCCGGCGATCGGCTCGACGCTCGATCGCTCAACGCCGCGGCCGGCGAGGATCAAACCGCGCTCGGCGCCCGCGATCCGTTCGGAAAGCTCGGCGACGAGCGCGTCGCCTGCGCGCGGCGCTTGCCGCTCGATCCGTGTCAGGGGCGCGGGGCTGCGACCTTCGAGGGCGAGCGCAGCGGTGGCGGTGACGTCTCCCGGCTTCGGCTCGGGGCCGAGTGGATCGCGCCAGGAGAGGTTCAGGTGGACCGGCCCGGGTCGGGGATCGCCCGCGGCCACCGCGAACGCGCGGCACGCGACGGCGCGCATGTGCATCAGCCCCGCGTCGTCCGCGTCGTGCGTGCCGACCTCGCAGAACCACCGCGGGGCGCTGCCGTAGAGCTTCACCTGATCGATGGTCTGCCCGGCGCCCACGTCCCGCAGCTCGGGCGGGCGGTCGCTCGTCAGCACGATGAGCGGCACGTCGGCCTCCGCGGCCTCGGCGACGGCGGGATGGAGGTTCGCCGCGGCCGTGCCCGAGGTGCAGGCGATCGCCACCGGGCGGCCGGTGGCGTTGGCGGCGCCCAGGGCGTGGAAGCCCGCGCTGCGCTCGTCGACGATCGAGGTCGTCGCGATTCCCCGCTCGCGCAGCAGGGCGAGCGCCACGGGCGTCGAGCGCGAGCCTGGGCAGATCACTGCGTGCTGGACGCCGCTGCGGGCGAGTTCCTCCACGAGCGCGGAGGCGAGCGCCGTGTTGCGATTCGTGCGGTCCATCCGCCCCGGGAACCTACGCGAGCCGAGCGCGTCGCAGCGCGTCGTCGTCGAGCTCCACACCGAGGCCGGGGCCGGATGGCGGGCTCAGTTGCGAGCCCTCGAGCCGGCACTCGCGCGTCGCGATCGTCTCGGCGAAGAGCCTCTGCGTGGCGAGGCCGTGCGCGACGTCTACGTCCGGGATCACCTGCGCCGCATGGGCGGCCGCCGCGATTCCGACCGGCCCGTCGAGCGCGCTCGAGAGGTAGGTCGGGATCACCTCGGCGATCGCGCTGGCGGCGCCGATGCCGCCGACCTTCGAGAGCTTCGCGGTGACGTAGGCGCACGCCCGGCGCTGCTGCGCGCGATGGGCGTCGGCGACGGAGTTGACCGACTCGTCCGCGGCCAGCGGGATTGCGGTCGCCCGGGCGAGCTTCGCCATCGCGCGCAGGCCGGACACCGGTTGCTCGGCCAGTTCCAGGTCGAACTCCTCGAGCTCCGTGAGCGCGCGCTCGGCCTCCCGCACGCTCCACGCCTCGTTCGCGTCCACCCGGATGCGTCCCTCGGGGCCGACCGCCTCGCGCGCGGAGCGCACCACGGCCGCGTCATCGCCGGCGCCCAGCTTGAGCTTGAACGTGCGAAAGCCGCGCTCCGCCCACGTCTGCGCTTGGCCCGCGACGTCGTCCGGGGTCCCGGCCGTCAACGTGGCGTTGCACTGGACCGACCGCGCTTCGTCCGCTCCGAGGAGCTGCCACAGCGGCTTGCCCTCCGCCTTCGCGGCGAGATCGAACAGCGCGCACTCCAGCGCGGCGGCCGCCGGCGCCGGTAGGCGCTTGGGGCGCGCGAGCTCGAGGAACGTCGCGATCGCTACCTCCAGGGCCGGCTCCTCCGCGGCGTCGAGCTCGAGGCCGACCAGGCGGCTCGCCGCGTCGCTCAGGGCGCTCTGGACCTCGTCCAGGCCCGCGCCGCCGCGGAGGCTGAGCGGGACTGCCTCGCCCAGGCCCTCGGCGCCCTCGGCCGTGCGGATCCGCAGGAGCACCATCTCCCGGCGCTCGAGGCGGCCGCGCGCGGTCACGTAGGGGTCGCGAAAGCGCAGCGCGTACGGGATCGTTTCGACGCGCTCGATCCGCACGGTCAGGCCAGAAGGAGGCCCGCCGAAAGCAGGACGCTGTAGATCGCGAGCAGGGTGCCGGTGCCCGCGAGGGCGCCGTTCAGGGCGGGACCGTCGGTGCGCGTGAGGACGGCCTGCGCCGGCGGGAGGGCGAGCGGCGCGCTCAGCCAGGCCAGCACCCCCGCGGCCGGCCCGTCCCCGAGGACGAGCGCGACGGGCACGAGGATCAGCGCGCCTGCGACGAGGGCGACGAACAGCACGCGCGTGCGGTCGCGCCCGAGCCGCACGGCCAGCGTGAGCTTGCCCGCGCGGCGATCCGTCTCGATGTCGCGCAGGTTGTTGACGACGAGAATCGCGGTGGAGAGGAACCCGACCGGGATCGAGAGGAGGAATGGCAGCCAATCGAGGCGCTCGAGCTGGACGTAATAGGAGCCGTTCACCGCGACGAGTCCGAAGAACAGAAAGACGAAGAGCTCGCCCATGCCCGCGTAGCCGTATGGCCGGGGGCCGCCCGTGTAGAGGACGCCGGCCGCAATCGAGATCAAACCGACGGCGATGATCTCCGGGCCGGCGACGGTGGCAAGGTAGATGCCCGCGGCGCAGGCGACGCCGAACGCCACCCAGGTCGCGATCAGCACCCGACGTGGGGCCACGAGCCCCGCCGAGGTCACGCGCACGGGCCCGAGGCGATCAGCCGTGTCGGCGCCGCGCTTCGCGTCCGAGTAGTCGTTCGCGAGATTGGTGCCGATCTGGATGAAGATCGCGCCGATGAGCGCCGCCGCGAAGGCAAGCCAGCGGAAGTCATCGGCCGCATACACCGCCGCGGCACTCCCGACGAGCACCGGAGCCACCGCGGCCGGCAACGTGCGGGGCCGCGCAGCCATCAGCCAGATCCTCATGGAGCGAGGCGTCCTTCGGCCTGCACGGGAAAAGGCGCCCGGATAGATCTGGTCATGGCCTCTTCGGGTACTTCGAGAAATCCGGCTTGCGGCCCTGCTGGTAGGCGTTGCGCCCCTCCTGTCCCTCCTCGGACATGTAGAAGAGGAGCGTCGCGTCGTGTGAGAGCTGCTGGATGCCCGTGATGCCGTCCTCGTCGGCGTTGAAGCTCGACTTGAGCAGGCGCAGGGCGAGGGGGGAGAGGGCGTTCATCTCCCGGCACCAGGCGACGGTCTCGCGCTCCAGGTCGGCGAGCGGCACGACCTTGTTGACGAGCCCCATCTGCAGCGCTTCCTCGGCGTCGTAGAGGCGCGCGAGGAACCAAATCTCCTTGGCGCGCTTGACGCCGATGTTGCGCGTAAGGAGCGAAGCGCCGAACCCGCCGTCGAAGCTGCCGACGCGGGGGCCTGTCTGCCCGAACTTGGCGTTGTCCGCGGCGATCGTGAGGTCGCAGACGAGGTGCAGGATGTGCCCGCCGCCGACGGCGTAGCCCGCGACCATGGCGACGACCGGCTTGGGCAGCCTGCGGATCTGGACGTGCAGGTCGCCGACGTCCAGGCGCCCGATGCCCTGCTGGGCCACCTCGTCGTCGCCGATGTAGCCGTCGTCGCCGCGGATGCGCTGGTCGCCGCCGGAGCAGAAGGCGCGTTCGCCGGCGCCGGTGAAGATGATCGCGCCGACCTCGGTGTCGTCGCGGGCGCGGTTGAAGGCGTCGCGCAGCTCGGCGAGCGTCTGCGGGCGGAAGGCGTTGTGGACCTCGGGCCGGTTGATCGTGATCTTCGCGATCCCGTCGGCCTTCTCGTAGAGGAGGTCGCGATACTCCGCGGCCGTCCGCCACTCGATCGGCGCGTAGAGGGTTTCCTCGGGCGGGGCGTCTTTGTGTCGTTCAGGCACGTCCGCGATTATCCATGGCGAACGCGATGAGTAGCTCACTGGACAACTGGCTCGCGCAGCGCGCGACGAGCTGTCCCGACCGCCTCGCCGTCCGTGCCGACGGCGTCGATCTCACGTACGCCGAGCTCGAGGTCGAGGCCCGCTCGGCCGCGCGCAGACTCGCGGCGCGCGGGGTGCGCCGGGACTCGACGGTCGCGATCGAGCTGCGCCCCGGCCTGGATTTCGCGATCCTGCTGCACGCGCTGATGAAGCTCGGCGCGATCGCGTTCCCGCTCAACCCGCGCCTCACCGAACGCGAGCGCGCGCAGGCGCTCGACCCGCTGGAGCCGGCGCTGGTGGTCCGGTCCGCCGCGGACTTCGAAGGGCCCGAGGCCGACATGCCGCTGCTCGGCGAGCACGACATGGAGGCGCTGCACTGCCGCATGCTCACGAGCGGCACCTCGGGTACGCCGCGCGCGATCGGCCTCACCTACGGCAACTTCATGTGGAGCGCCGTGGGATCGGCCTTCAACCTCGGTATGGACCCCGCGGATCGGTGGCTGTGTTGCCTGCCACTGCATCACGTCGGCGGGCTCTCGATCCTGATGCGCTCGGCGATCTACGGCACGACCGCCGTGATCCACGACGGCTTCGACGTCGAGCGGGTGCGGGAGTCGCTCGCGGCGGACGGGATCACGCTGGTCTCGCTCGTGGCCACCCAGCTCGTGCGCCTGCTCGACGCGGGCGTCGATCTCTCGGGACCGCGCGCGCTGCTGGTGGGCGGCGGGCCGGTGCCGCTCGCGGCGATCGAGGCCGCGGCGGAGCAGGGGGCCTCCGTGGTGCAGACCTACGGCATGACGGAGACGTGCTCGCAGGTCACCACGCTGGCGCCCGCTGACGCGCGCCGCAAAGCCGGCTCGGCGGGGAGGCCACTGCTCACGACGCACCTGCGCATCGCCGAAGGCGAGATCCTGGTTCAGGGTCCGACCGTCGCGCCGGGCACGACCGACTTGGACGGCTGGCTGCACACGGGTGACTTGGGCCGCATCGACGACGAGGGCTTCCTCTGGGTCGAGGGCAGGCTCGGCGACGTGATCGTGACGGGCGGCGAGAACGTCGTCCCGGACGAGATCGAGGAGATCCTGCGCGAGCACCCGGGGGTGAAGGACGTCGCGGTGATCGGGCGCCCGGATCCGGAATGGCAGGAGGCGGTGACGGCAGTGGTCGTGCCTCGCGAGGGGGCGCAGCTCGACGCCGAGGAGTTGCGCGCGCACTGCGCCGCGCGCCTGGCCGGCTTCAAGGTGCCGAAGCGCTTCGAGTTCGTCGCCGAGCTGCCGCGGACGACCTCCGGAAAGCTCGTGCGCCGCGCCCTGCGCTGAGTCCCACTGCGGGTTCCTCGCGACCCCAGATAAAGTCCCGCGCCTATGAACGACAACGCCGCCTCCAAGGACATCTTCTACGACGCCGACGCCAACCCCGACGCGCTCAAGGGCAAGACCATTGCCATCCTCGGCTTTGGCTCGCAGGGCCACGCCCACGCGCTCAACCTCAAGGACTCCGGCTACCACGTGATCGTGGGGCTGCGCGAGGGGTCGCCGTCGCGCGAGCAGGCCGAGGCGGCGGGCTTCGAGGTCTACGACATCGCCGAGGCGGCGAGCCGCGGCGATGTCGTGATGATCCTGCTCCCGGACGAGCGCCAGGCGCAGATCTGGGACGAGCAGATCCGCGACGGCATCGCCGAGGGCAACCTGCTCATGTTCGCGCACGGCTTCGCGATCCACTTCGGTGAGATCGAGCCGCCCCCGGGCGTCGACGTCGGCATGGTGGCCCCGAAGGGCCCCGGGCACCTGGTCCGGCGCCAGTACGAGGAGGGCGCCGGCGTGCCGTGCCTCATGGCGGTGCACCAGGACGCGACCGGCAACGCGCGCGAGCTGGTCCTCGCCTACGCCGCGGGCATCGGCGGCGGCCGCGCCGGGATCATCGAGACGACCTTCAAGGACGAGTGCGAGACCGACCTGTTCGGTGAGCAGGCGGTGCTCTGCGGCGGCGCGACGGCGCTCGTCCAGGCGGGCTTCGAGACGCTGGTGGAGGCGGGCTACGACCCGCGGCTCGCGTACTTCGAGTGCCTGCACGAGCTCAAGCTGATCGTCGACCTGATGTACGAGAAGGGGCTGCAGGGCATGCGCTTCTCGATCTCGAACACCGCGGAGTACGGCGACATGACCCGCGGCAAGCGCGTGATCACCGACGAGACGAAGGCGGCGATGCGCGAGATCCTCGACGAGATCCAGTCGGGCGACTTCGCGCGCGAATGGATCGCGGAGAACCGCGCGGGCGGGGAGAACTTCCAGCGCATGCGCGAGGAGGCCAAGGAGGCGCCGATCGAGAAGGTCGGCAAGGACCTCCGCGACATGATGCCCTGGATCGACCAGGAGTTCTAAGCCAGTCGCCGGCTCCCAGTCGCCAGTCGCCAGCTAGGTTTGCCGGCAGCCTCCCGCGAGCGTCTCAGCCGCGCAGTTGGACGCCTTCGTGCCTCAGAACTGGCGGCTGGCGACTCGACCGGCGACTGCCGCACGACCTAATAACCTTGCGCCCGCCGACGGCGCCCGCCGTCGGTTGCTCTTCGATCGATGACTGAAACCGCTGTGCGCATCCCTTCTGAGCTCAAGCCCGCCGATGGACGGTTTGGGTGCGGGCCTTCGCGCGTCCGCGCCGACGCGCTCGCGCGGCTCGCTGAGCGCACGGACGTGATGGGCACCTCGCATCGGCAGAAGCCGGTGAAGGAGCTCGTCGGGCGGATCCGGAACGGCGTGAGCGAATTGCTCGGCGCGCCGGAGGGCTACGAGGTCGTGCTCGGCAACGGCGGGACGACCGCTTTCTGGGACGCGGCCGCGGCCTGGCTCGTGCGTGAGCGCGCCGCGCATCTCGTCTACGGCGAGTTCTCGAGCAAGTTCGCGAAGGTCACCGCCGGCGCTCCGTTCCTGGCCGAGCCGGCGCTGATCGAGGCGGAGCCCGGCGATGCCCCCGAGCCGGCGACCGTGCCTGAGGCGGACGTGGTCGCTTGGGCGCACAACGAGACCTCGACGGGCGTGATGGTCCCGGTCGTGCGGCCCGAGGGCTCGGCAGGACAGCTCGTCCTGATCGACGCGACGTCGGGCGCCGGTGGGCTGCCGGTGGACCTCGCCCAGGCGGACGCCTACTACTTCGCGCCCCAGAAGGGCTTCGGCTCCGATGGCGGGCTTTGGCTCGCCGTCCTGAGCCCGGCGGCCGTCGAGCGCATCGGCGAGCTCGACGGCGCCGAGGGGCGCTGGCAGCCGCCCTTCCTCTCGCTGCAGACGGCGCTCACGAACTCGCGCAAGGACCAGACTTACAACACGCCGGCCGTCGCGACCCTCTTGCTGCTCGTCGACCAGCTCGATTGGATGCTCGAGCAGGGCGGGCTCGACTGGTGCGTCGAGCGCACGCGCGCGTCCTCAGCGCACCTTTACGGGTGGGCGGAGGCGGCGGACTTCGCGGCGCCGTTCGTCGCGAACCCGGCGAAGCGCTCGCTCGTGGTGGGCACGATCGACTTCGACGAGTCCATCGACGCCGCGGCGCTCGCGGCTACGCTGCGCGCGAACGGGATCGTCGACGTCGAGCCCTATCGCAAGCTCGGCCGCAATCAGCTTCGGATCGGGATGTTCCCCGCCGTCGATCCGGCGGACGTCGAGGCGCTCACCGCGTGCATCGACTGGGTCATCGAGAACGTCAAGGAGGTGCGCGGGTGAAGGTCCTGGTTGCCGAGAAGATCGCCGACAGCGGGGTTGAGCTGCTCAAGCGGGACTTCGATGTCGACGTGGCGCTCGAGCTGAGCCCCGAGGAGCTCGCCGAGCGCATCGGTGACTACGACGGCCTGATCGTTCGCTCGGCGACCAAGGTCACGGCCGAGCTCCTGGAGCGGGCGGAACGCCTCAAGGTGGTCGGCCGCGCCGGCACCGGCGTCGACAACGTCGACCTCGACGCCGCGACCAAGCGCGGCGTCCTCGTGGTGAACGCGCCCGAGTCGAACTCGGTCGCGGCTGCCGAGCACACGCTCGCGCTCGCGCTCGCGCTCTGCCGCAACGTGCCGCAGGCGCACTCCGCGCTGGTCGGGGGCGAATGGGCGCGCTCGCGCTACAAGGGCGTCGAGCTCTACGGCAAGACGCTGGGGGTCATCGGATTCGGCCGCATCGGCCAGCTCGTCGCCCAGCGGGCGCTTGCCTTCGACATGACGGTCGTGGCCTTCGACAAGTTCGTCTCGCCGGAGCGCTTCCGTGAGCTGGGCGTCGAGGGCGTGGAGACCACGGACGAGCTCTACGAGCGCGCCGACATCATCACGATCCACCTGCCGAAGACGCCCGAGACGGTCAACTGGATCGACGCGACCGCGCTGACGCGCATGAAGGACGGCGTGCGCATCGTCAACTGCGCGCGCGGCGAGCTCATCGACCTCGAGGCGCTCGAGGCCGCGCTCAACTCCGGCAAGGTGGCGGGTGCAGCGCTCGACGTCTTCCCGGGCGAGCCCCTGACGGAGCACCCGCTCTTCGGCCGCGACGACGTAGTTGTCACGCCGCACCTCGGCGCCTCCACGTCCGAGGCGCAGGACCGCGCCGGGACGATGACCGCCGAGCAGGTCAAGGCCGCGCTCGACGGCGGCGTCGTGACGAACGCCGTCAACCTGGGCGCGCCGCTCCCCGAGCCGGTGGCGCCGTTCGTCTCGCTTTGCCGCGACCTCGCGTCGCTCGCCCAGGGCCTCGCGCCCGGCGGCGTGGACCGCGTCGAGCTCGAGATCCGTGGCCGGCTCGTCGACCACGACACGCGCGTGCTCGGCATCGCCGCGCTCGCGGGTGTGCTCAGCGGCCACACCGAGGAGCAGGTGAACCTCGTGAACGCCACCGCGCTGGCGGAGGAGCGCGGCATCGAGCTCACCGAGATCAAGGACGCCGCCTCCGAGGACTTCACGGAGCTGATTACCGTGCGAGTCGGCTCAGGTGCCGAAGCGGTCGAGGTCTCCGGCACAGGTGTCGGGCCGCGCAACGTGCCTTACCTCGTCGCGGTCTGGGGTCAGGGCTTCTACCTGCCGCTCGCCGACCACCTCGCCGTGTTCCGCTACACCGACCAGCCGGGCATGATCGGGCGCGTCGGCAGCGTCTTCGGCGAGGAGGGCGTGAACATCGTCTCCGCGGCGGTCGGCGCCGAGACCGAGGGCGATCAGGCCGTGATGGTGCTCACGACCGACGCGCCGGTGCAGCAGGAGACCGTCGAGCGCATCCTCGAGCTCGACGGGTTCACGACGGGTCGCGCCGTCGACCTCGAGCGCTGAGCAGCTGGATCTATCCCCGCAGCCGGGGAACCGCAATCCCGTAGGCCAGCGGGTGCACGAGCGGCGGCATCCTGCGCCAGGTCTCGCGGCGCAGCTCCCGCAGCGCGAACTCGGCCTCGGCGAGCATCTTGAGCGTCCGCCGGTTGCACTGACATCCCTCCGCGACGGCCGCCCACGGGCGCCGCAGGCGATCCTGCGCCGCGGCGAGCGGACGCGAGTCGGCGCGGACGTGCTCCGCGAAATGCAGCGCGCCGCCCGGGCGCAGCACGCGCTTGATCTCGGCGAGCGCGGCCTCGGGCGCGGGAACCGTGCACAGCACGAACGTGACGACGACCGCGTCGAACGAGGAATCGGGGAACGGAAGCGCCTCGGCCGGGGCCTCCACGACTTCAACCTCCCGGCCGTCAGACGCCGCCCGCTTGCGGATCCGCGCCGCCATCTCGGGCTCAGGCTCGGTAAGCACCAGGCGCGCGTCCGCCGGGTAATGGGGGAGGTTCAGGCCCGTGCCCGCGCCGATCTCGAGCACGTCCCCGGTGAGCGAGCCGACCAGCCGGCGGCGGCGCTCGCGCATCCCCGCGCGCTCCCCCAGGGCGAGCACACGGTCGTAGATCGCGGCTGAGAAGCGGCTCGTGCGAGGCTCGTAGATGGGCTTCGCCTCCGAACTGGCGCGCGCGGCCATGCCGCGAGCTTCGCACGAAAGCGAGCGCGACGCCAGTCGCCCGGTTAGTGTCCCGTTCTCATGAGGGCGGTTGTGGTCACTCGCAACGGCGGTCCGGAAGTGCTCAGGGTGGAGGAACGGCCCGATCCCAGTCCGGGCGCCGGGGAGGTGCGCATCGACGTGCGGGCGGCCGGCGTCAACTTCGCGGATCTGATGGCGAGGTCCGGGATCTACCCCGACGCTCCGCCGCTGCCGGCGATCGTGGGCTACGAGGTAGCCGGTGTCGTGGATGAGGTCGGCGACGGAGTGGAGGAGTTCGCGCCCGGCGACCGCGTGCTCGCGGCGACCCGGTTCGGGGGTTACGCGAGCGTCGTTGTGGTCCCGGTCGGCTCGGTTGTCGCGATCCCGGACTCCCTGGAGTTCGAGCAGGCGGCGGCGATCCCCGTCAATTACGCCACAGCGCACGCGGCGGCCATTCGCATGGGCGGTCTGCGCGAGGGCGACCGGATCCTGATTCATGCTGCGGCTGGCGGCGTGGGAATCGCCGCTATCCAGCTCGCGCGGCTCACGGGGGCTGAGATCTTCGGCACCGCGTCGGCGAGCAAGCACGACGCGATTCGCGCCCAGGGCTGCGATCACCCGATCGACTACCACGAGCGCGACTTCGCGGAGGAGGTCATGCGCCTCACGGACGGCGAGGGCGTCGACGTGGTGCTCGACGCGATCGGGCCCTCGAGCTTCCGGCGCAGCTACAGGGTCCTGCGCCCGGGTGGCCGGCTGGTCATGTTCGGAATGGCCGAAGTCCAGACCGGTCCTAAACGCGACCTCGGCGCGTTGTTCAAGGGACTGGCCAGCATGCCGCTGGCCACCGTGCCGTGGTGGAAATCGCTTGCGCTGATGAACGAGAACAAGGGCATCTTCGGCCTCAACGTCCTGAAATGGTGGGACGACGAGGGGCTCGGCCGGCTGCTGCCGCCTCTACGTGAGCTGCTCGCCGAAGACAAGCTGAAGCCGGTGGTCGCCGCGAGCTTTCCGTTCGAGGAGGCTGGAGCGGCGCACCGCTACCTGGAGGAGCGCAGCAACGTCGGCAAGGTGGTGTTGACCCCGTGATCCTCCTCGCGAGCATCGGCAGCCTCTACGACCGCGCGATCGTCGACACCGGCCGCGAACCCGAGTTCCTGTTCCTCGTCGCGTTCCTGCTCAGCTTCGGGTTCATCCGCACCAGCGCGCACCTGATCCGCGCGCAGGTGCGCTGGTGGCCGGGCAACGTCGAGGTCGGGGGCACGCACATCCACCACCTCGTCTGGGGGATCATCCTCCTCCTGGTCACCGGCTACATCGGCGCCGTAGTGGCGCCGCCCTCGCCCTGGCACGAGATCGCGATCATCCTGTTCGGCGTGGGGGCCGGGCTGACGCTCGATGAGTTCGCGCTGTGGCTGAACCTCCGCGACGTCTACTGGGAGAAGGAGGGTAGGCGCTCGATCGACGCGGTCATCGTCGTGGCCGCCCTCGCCGGCTTCGCGGTGACCGGCTTCGGGGCATGGGTGGAGCTCGCTGACACCGTCGAGCATGGGGTTTTCGCGGTCGTGGGCTCGGCCGGTGTGATCGGCGTGGGGATCGCGCTGGTGAATGCCGCGAAGGAGAAGTGGGGCATGGCCCTGCTCAGCCTGTTCGTGGTGCCCGTCGGGCTCGTCGGCGCCGTCCGGCTCGCCAAGCCGACGTCGCTGTGGGCACATCACCTCTACAGCGACGACAAGCGCGAGCGCGCGCGGGCGCGTTTCGCCAAGCGCCGGAGGCTGGGCAGGGGCGGCGCGAGCGAGGAGCCCGACAAGGGCGCCGACTCCCGGCCGGCCGAGAAAACCGGCTCTTGACGAGTCGCGCTCCGCTGCTACTCTGCCCCGGATCGATGGACCCGAGGCATCACAGCCTGGCCCTTCTCCTTCTCCTCCCCCGTTTGGGGGAGTAATCGCCGGGCGGCGCGATAGCCGCGAGCACACAGAGGTCATCGGTTCGAAGTAGAGAAGGAGACACTTCCATGAGCGTCGAGGGACGCAACGCACAGGACAATCAGGACAGGGTTCAGATCTTCGACACGACCCTGCGCGACGGGGAGCAGTCGCCGGGGATCTCCCTCAACACCCAGGAGAAGGTCGAGATCGCGCAGCAGCTGGCGCGGCTCGGCGTGGACGTGATCGAGGCCGGCTTCCCGATCACCTCGCCGGGTGACTACGAGGCCGTCCAGACGATCGCCCGCGAGGTTCAGGGCCCGGTGATCGCGGGTCTCGCGCGGACCCACAAGGCCGACATCGACGCCGCGTGGGGCGCGGTCAAGGACGCCGAGCGTCCGCGGATCCACACGTTCATCTCCACGTCCGACATCCACATCGAGCACCAGCTCAAGAGCACCCGCGAGGACGTGAAGGGGCAGGCCCGGGCGGCGGTCGCGCTCGCCAAGTCCTACTGCGACGACGTCGAGTTCTCACCGATGGACGCGACGCGGGCCGACGTCGAGTTCACCGCCGAGGTGTGCGCGATCGCCGTCGAGGAGGGCGCCACGGTCATCAACATCCCGGACACCGTCGGCTACACGACGCCCGAGGAGTACACGGCGTACCTGCGGCGCCTCTACGAGCTGATCCCCGGCCTGGAGAACGTGATCCTCTCCGTGCACTGCCACGACGACCTCGGCATGGCGGTCGCCAACTCGTATGCAGGTGTGCTCGCCGGCGCGCGGCAGGTCGAGTGCGCGGTGAACGGGATCGGCGAGCGCGCGGGCAACTGCTCGCTCGAGGAGATCGTGATGCTCCTGCGGACGAGGCGTGACGCGCACGGTGTGGACACCAACCTCGACACGCGCGAGCTCGCGCGCACGAGCCGAATGGTCTCGCGGCTGACCGGCTACCAGGTGCAGCCGAACAAGGCGATCGTCGGCCGCAACGCGTTCGCGCACGAGTCCGGCATCCACCAGGACGGCGTGCTCAAGGAGCGCTCGACCTACGAGATCATGGACCCGACCGACGTCGGCCTGGAGTCGAACTCGATCGTTCTGGGCAAGCACTCCGGACGCCACGCTCTGCGCGACGCGCTCGAGCAGCTCGGCTTCAAGGTCGAGGGCCAGGCGCTCAACCAGGCGTTCAAGCGCTTCAAGGAGATCGCCGACCGCAAGAAGCAGGTCACCGCGCTCGACCTGGAGGCGATCGTCTCGGACGAGATGCGCGAGCGCGCCGACGCGTACACGCTCTCGTGGTTCGAGGTCGAGGCGGGCTCGCGGCGTGAGCCCTCCGCGCGCGTGGCGATCCGCATGCCGTCGGGCGAGGAGTCGGTCGGCTTCGCGCACGGCGACGGCCCGGTCGACGCGATCTTCGGCGCCATCCGCGACGCCGTCGACACGGAATGCGAGCTGCGCTCGTACACGGTTTCCGCCGTAACCGAGGGAGCCGACGCCCTCGGCGAGGTGACGGTCATGCTGCGCGCCCACGGACGCCTAGCGTCCGGCCAGGGCGTCGCGACCGACATCCTCGAGGCATCCGCCCGCGCTTACGTCCGCGCCGTCTCCAACGCGCTCGACGGCGCTGCGGTGCGCGAGGCCGAGGGCGTGATCGCCGACGCGGCGCAAGAGCGTACGCCGGGCCCCTAGCGGTCGCGGAGTACGGATCAGCGGAGGGGCGGCCTTCGGGCCGCCCCTTCGTTATTGCATCGGAGAAATCGCGAACTCGCGGGCACCGCGGAGCGCGAGATCGCAGTTACAACGACGGCATCGTCGTAATCGCGAACTCGATGAGGCGTCGTCCACGAGATCGCGATTGAGACG
>CBFGWL010000031.1:0-30711 GCA_965652565.1 uncultured bacterium | reverse complement strand
CGTTCACCGACGGCGGCACGATCAACTGCGACCCGAGCCAGGTGCCGACGGGGCCGTAGGCCGGGCTTTAGCCCCGGTACTCGGGCGGGTACGGGGCGTAGCGCGGCTTGGCGAGCTCGCGGCGCAGCGCGTCGCGCGCGTCCGGGTAGAAGCCGATGTTGAACTCGTTGAACGGGTTCACGCTGCGGTAGTAGATGAGCATCCGCGTGCGCTTGTGCGTGCGGGCCCACCGGAAGAGCCGCTTGACGAACCGGCCACCCGGGTCGGCATCCCAAGGCGCGTACTCGCCGATCAGAAACGGCTTCTTGCGATAGGAGCGGTAGAAGCGGTTGAGCGCGCGCCACGCGGTGCGGTTCGCGTACTTGGCGTAGATGTCGGTGCCCACCCAATCGACGTACTTGGCGCCCGGCCAGTAGTTGCGGGGCTGGTTGCCCTTGACGTTGGGTGAGCCGAGCGTCTGCGGGACCCACATGAGCGCGACCTGTGGGCGGGGCAGCACGCTCGGCACGCCGTGCTTGGCGTAGACCGGGGCGCGATCCGAGCGCGCGCGCAGCACGCGGGGCATGCGCTGCTTGCGCAGCCGCTTGTTGATCGCGCGCAGCTTGCCGCCCTTCACGACGATCGCAAAGCGCTTCCAGGCCTTGCGAAACCACTTCGTCGAGTGGCTGGCGCCGCGCCGCTTGCCGTTGGCCTTGAAGGCGGAGTACGGGTTCCAGTGGCCGTTCATCTCCGGGAACAGCCGGATGTAGACGCGCTGCTCCGACTTCGAGATCGAGCGGTTCAGCGAGAGCATGTAGCGGTCGCCGTGCCCGAGCGCGACCTGCTTCGGCGTGATCTTCTCGGGCTTGCCGCCCGGGGCGGTGGAGAGGCTGAGCACACCGCGGGTGCGCGTCGCCTCCCAGCGCTGCAGCGCGCCGGTGCCGAGCGGAACTCCCCAGTGGAAGAAGCTCTGCGAGACCGCGGGGTGCGCGCCGACCTCGTCGGCGAACGCATCGAAGTGCTCGGTATGCCCGGTCTCGGAGACGCCGTGGAAGACCTTGCCCTTGGGAGGAGGGAGTGCCCTCGCGTCCGCGTCGGACGCGGACGCGAGGGCTAGGAGGAGGGAAAGCACCGCAACGACCGCGGCAGGAAGCTCGAAGGCTCTGATGAGGTCGCGCAGCGCATCCACACCTCATTCATCGGCATGAGGGGGCGAACGCTTCAGTGCCCCCGCTCGTACGCTGAACCGCCATGCGCCGACTGCTGATCCTCGCCGCAGCAATCGTCTTCGTCGACACGATGTTCTACGCCGCGGTCGCCCCGATCCTGCCGCGGCTCAGCGACGAGTTCGGCCTCTCGAAGAGCGCCGCCGGCGTCCTCGCCGGCTCGTACGCGGCGGGCACCTTGCTCGCGGCGCTGCCGTCGGGTTTGCTCGCCGCGCGCATCGGCACGCGCAAGGCCGTCCTCGGCGGACTCACGCTGATGTCGATCGCGGGCCTCGGGTTCGCGTTCGGCGGCTCGGTGGAGGTGCTCGAGGCCGCGCGCTTCATCCAGGGCGTAGGCGGCGCGCTCTCGTGGGCGGGGGTGCTGGGCTGGCTGATCGGCACCGCCCCGGCGTCGCGCCGCGGCGAGCTGATCGGAACGACGATGGCCTTCGCGATCGGCGGCGTGCTCTTCGGCCCGGTGATCGGCGGTGCCGCCGAGGAGCTGGGCCGCGGCCCCGTGTTCGCGACCGCC
Source organism: uncultured bacterium (assembly GCA_965652565.1). GTDB lineage: Bacteria > Actinomycetota > Thermoleophilia > Solirubrobacterales > 70-9 > RSA11. Next base: position 28,995 of record CBFGWL010000031.1, on the reverse strand, counting down.
GCCGTGATCGGCGCCGCGCTCATCGCGTGGACGATCCGCATCGACGTCGCGGTCCCGCCCGCGGTGCGCCAGCCGCGCATGGTGCGGGCGGCGTTCGCCGCGCCGGGCGCGCCGGTTGCGATGTGGCTCGTGCTGATCCCGGGGGTCCTCTTCGGCACGATCGAGGTGCTCGTCCCGCTGCGCATGGACGAGCTCGGGGCGGGCGGAATCGCGATCGCGGCCACCTTCATCGCGGCCGGCATCGCCGAGGCGATCGCCACGCCGATCGCAGGGCGGGTCGCGGACCGGCGCGGGCGCCTCTTCCCGACGCTGGTCGGCCTGCTTGTGAGCGCCGCTTTCATGGTGGTGCTCGGCCTCCCGCAGGAGGCCTGGCTGGTCGCGGTCTTGGTGGTCGCCGCCACGCCGTCGATGGGGGCGCTGTGGTCGCCCTCGATGGCGATGCTGGCCGACGCCGGCGAGCGCGCCGCCATCCCGCAGGGGCTGGTCATGGGCATCTCCAACCTCGGCTGGGCGCTCGGACACACCGCCGGGGCGACCGGGGGCGCGGGCCTGGGCGATCTCGCGGGGGACGTGGCGGCCTACCTCACGCTCGCCGGGCTCTGCGTGGGGACCGCGGCGTTCCTCGTGAGCCCGCGCGGTGCGCGGGCGCTCCCGAGCGGGGCGCCGGCGAGCTGACGCGGGCGAGCTGTAAGGATCGAGACCCGGCGTGACGTTTTCCCGTCTAGCCCGTAGTGCCCATATGAAGCGACTACTGATCACCCTCCTCGCCCTCGGCGCCTTCGGCTTGCTCGCCGCGCCGTCCGCCTCCGCGTGCAGCTGCGTGCCGCTCAAGCTCAACAAGCAGACCTTCAAGCGCTTCGACGCGGCGATCATCGGTCGCGTCGTCTCGACGAAGGTGCGGCGCAACAAGGCCGTGCACAAGGTGAAGCTGCTGCGCGTCTACAAGGGCGGCCGCCTCAAGAAGCGCGAGTTCGTGCGGATCACGACCGCTCGCTACGGCGCCTCATGCGGCCTCGAGCCCGCGCCGAACGGACGCTTCGCGGCCTTCCTCTACAAGCGCCCGAAGAGCGGCCCGTGGCGGACCAACCTCTGCCTGCAGGCCGACCCGCGGGCGATGCGCCGCGCGGCCAAGGGCCACGGCTACGCTCGGACGCTCTCCTGCTGAACGTCCCGGCGGCCAGGGTCGGCGGGGCAGATCGGTTTGGGTCGCGGCTGGGCGCGGGGAACGTTGCGAGCTAGTCGCGGGCCGCGTCCCAGCGCCCGTCGGCTTTCGCCGCCTCGATTTCGGCGAACCCCGCCGGCCGCATGCGTCCCTCCGCGATCAGCCGCTCGGCGGTCTTCCGGTTGAGCTTCGACCAGTTGCTCTGCGGCCGCCGCGGCACGAAGCGCTGCAGGTAATAGGTGTCGTCGAGCGGCAGGCGCTGCGCGCTGATCCAGCCGTAGCAGAGGCCGACCTCGGTGATGTCCGGGTAGCCCAGGCTCGGGATCCCGCTGCCCTTCTTGGCGAGCTTGATCCACACCTCGCGGGCGCTCGCGTTGTTGGCCGCGAGCCAGTCCTCCCACTCCTGAGCGGAGGCGAAGAAGACGGCGTCCTTGACTGGAGGCGCGGCCATCGGTTTCGCAGGCTACAGGCGGAAGCGGAGGGGGTGGGATTCGAACCCACGGACCGGGGGTTGCCCGGTCAACGGCTTTCAAGGCCGCCGCATTCAACCGCTCTGCCACCCCTCCGGGCGGGCGACTTCGGCCCGCGCTCAGGGTAGACGCTGGCGAGCCCTGGGCGGCTCCCTTTCAGAGCACGAGGCGACCAAGCCAGTCGCGCACGGCGGCGCCGACGGCCGGGAGGTCCGCCTTGAGCCCGTGGTTGCCCGGCACCTGCGCGACCTCGCGGCGCGGGCCGGCGGGCGGCATCCCGAACTGATCGCCGGTGCCCTGGACGACTAGCACCGGCACCTCGACGCCCTCGAGCTCCGGCAACCTGCTCGGCGGTGGCTCCTTGGACGTGCGGCGCTGCGGCGGCTCCAGCGGGAACGCCAGGCAGAGCACACCCGCGGGGCGCTGCTCGGCCGCCCACCTGCAGGCCACGCGAGCGCCGAGCGAGCGGCCGCCCACCACGAGCGGAAGCGCGGCGAGCTCGCCGCTGCGCAGGTGGTCCAGGACCGCGGCCCAGGCGGTGTCGAGCTGGTGCGCGGGAGCGGGCGAGCGCCTCCCGGCGACGCGGTACGGCTGCTCGACGAGCGCGACCGCGAAGCCCTCCTCGATCGCGACGTCCTTGGCCATCTGCAGATCCGGCGCCTCGATGCCGCCGCCGGCGCCGTGGCCGAGGACCAGGGCGCCGCGGCGCTCGGCCGGCTCGCTCAGGTGAGCGCGCGCCCGGCCGTGCGGCGTCTCGATATCGATCGCGCGATCGGCCACCCCCACGATGAAAGCAGGGTGGGCCACTGCGCGAGCGACGGTGAATAGGCTCCCGGTTCATGCCCCGCTGGACGAACTGGGCGCGCGAGCAGAGCTGCCGCCCGAGCGCGATCGAGCGGCCCGCGAGCCGGGAGGAGCTGCGCGAGGTGGTCGCGCGCGCCACGGCCGCGGGCAAGCGGGTGCGCGCCTCGGCGTCGGGGCATTCCTTCACGGACATCGCGCTCACCGACGACGTCATGGTGCGTCTCGACAGGCTCACCGCCCCGCTCGCGTTCGACGCCGCCACCGGCCGCTTCAAGGTGGAAGCGGGCATCGTGCTCGGCAAGCTGAACCGGCTGCTCGACGAGCACGGCGTCGCCTTCGCGAACCTCGGCGACATCGATCGGCAGACGATCGCGGGTTCGATCTCCACGGGCACCCACGGGACCGGCGAGCGCTTCCAGAACGTCTCGGCTCAGATCGCGGAGCTGGAGCTGGTCACGGCCGACGGCGAGCTGGTGCGGATCGACGAGTCGCGGCCCGAGCTGCTGCGCGCCGCGCGGGTGAGCCTCGGGTCCCTGGGGGTGATCTACTCGGTGACGATCGACACGGTCCCGGCGTACACGCTCCATCGGGTCGACAACCCGAAGCCGCTGGGGGAGACGCTCGCGCGGCTCGACGAGCTGAACGCGGCGAACGACCACTTCGAGTTCTACGTCTTCCCGCACACCGACATCGCCCTGTGCCGCGAGAGCAAGCGCACCGACGAGCCCCCGGCGCCGCGGCACCCGGCGGCCGTCTACGCGCAGGAGGTGGTACTCGAGAACTGGCTGGGGCAGCTCTTCGCGCTCGGCGCGCGGCACTTTCCCAAGCGCGTCCCGCGGCTCTCGCGCATCGCGGCCGGCGGCGTGGGCCGCTCGACCAAGGTCGATCGCAGCTACCGCGTGTTCGCCTCTGAGCGGCGCATCCGCTTCACGGAGATGGAGTACGCGGTGCCGCGCGAGCACGCCCGCGAGGCCTTCGAGCGCGTCCACGCGATCGCCGAGCGCCCTGAGCTCGCCGTGGGCTATCCGATCGAGGTGCGGTTCGTCGCCGGCGACGACTCGTACCTGAGTCCCTCGTACGAGCGCGACACGTGCTACATCGCCGTGCACCAGGATCGCAAGCTCGACTGGCGCTCCTACTTCACGGCGGTCGAAGACGCGCTGCGCGAGTTCGGCGCGCGCCCGCACTGGGGCAAGCGCCACTTCCGCACGGCGGCGGAGCTGCGCGAGCTCTACCCGCGCTGGGACGACTTCCAGGCCGCGCGCAGGCGCCTCGATCCCGACGGCATCTTCACCAACGCGTACACCGAGCGCGTCCTCGGCCCGGTCGGGGGCTAAAGGAACGCCCAGCCCGAGCCGCGGTAGGTCGGGACCTCGTCGACGATCCGATCGCCCTGGACGAGGTAGAGCGAGTTGAAGCGCTCGCACAGCTCGCCCGCCTTCGCGTGTCGCATATAGACGCGGTCGCCCACGCGCAGCCCCCGCGCGGCGGCGCCGAGCAGCGGCGTCTGCACCTCGCCCGCGCCCTCCTCGCGGTCGTAGCTCAGGCCCTCGGGCAGAAACGGCTGGGGCAGGCGGTCGCGGCCGGGCGCACCCGACGCGACGTAGCCGCCGCCCATCACCGTCACGATGCCCGCGCCCGGGCGGCGCACCACGGGCAGGCCGAACATCGCGGCCGGGCGCAGATCCAGCCCGCTGTAGGAGTCGAAGAGCGCGGGCGCGTAGAAGCCGGAGCCCGCGGTGAGCTCGGTGGCCACCCCGAGAGCCGCGGAGCGCGCCAGGCTGCCCGTGCCGCCGCAGTTGACGAACTCGAGCTCGCCGCCCGCCTCCTCGCGGATCGCCGCGATCACCTCGGGCAGGCGGGCGCGCAGCTCGGCGAGCGAGCGCGCCTGCATCGTGCGGATCGCGGCGCCGCGCAGCGGGCGCCCCGCCGGCCGGTCGCCCACGCCGGCGATGTGCCCCTCGTAGGCCATCACGCCCACGACCTTCGTGCCGGGGCGCTCGGTCGCGTCTCGGGCGAGCGCGCGCGCCTGCGCGGGCGTGCGCACCGGCGAGCGCTTGGGTCCGATGCGCACGCCGTGCGCCCCAAGCGGGCGCCAGCTCGGATCGAGGTCGATGACCACGCGGATCGGCGCGCCGCCGCGCCCGCCGGCGTTCTCGATCAGATCGAGCTGCGCCGCCTCATCGACGACGAGCGCCGGGTGCGTGTCCGGGCGCTCGGCGGCGAGCGCAGCGAGGCGCGAGAGCGCGTCGCGGTCGGTGGTTGGATAGCCGACGAAGATGTTCTCGCAGCCGTGCTCGGCGAGCACGAGCGCCTCCTCGAGGGTGAAGCTCAGGATCCCGCGAAAGCGCTCGTCGAGGGCGAAGATCCGCTCGAGCACGGCCAGCGAGCGCACCGACTTCGACGCCACGCGGACCGGCAGCGAGCCCGCCTGGGCCAGCATGTGGCGGGCGTTGTGCTCGAGCGCGTCGAGGTCGACGAACGCGAACGGGCGGGAGATCCCGGCGAAGATCCCCTCGTAGCGGGCCAGGAGCGCCTTGCGATCGAGAGCGGCCGCTGCGCCGCCTGCGGTCTGCGTCGCCTCCATTCGCCGCGAGCCTACTGTGCGACGCGCGCTCAGATATCTAGAATCGACTTCCTGCCCGGAGAGGTGGCCGAGTGGCTGAAGGCACTCGCCTGCTAAGCGAGTAGGGGGCTAATAGCTCTCTCGAGGGTTCGAATCCCTCCCTCTCCGCTTCGCCCCCCCGGCGCGCCCGGCCGGGTTCGAACGTCACCAGCGCGCGCGCCGGACGCCCGTAACCTCCGCAGACGATGGTGCGCGGTCGCGGAATCCTCACCTTCGCCGCCGCTGCGGCGCTCGGCCTTGGCGCGTGCGGCGGCGACGACGAGCCGGCCCGGTCGGAGCCGGGCGCGACGACCAGCACGGTCACGACCACGACCACCTCCACCACCACTACGACGACCACTGTCGCGAAGGAGCAGGCCGCGGAGCGCCCCGCGCTCGGGCTGCCGCGCCGCGGGCATCCGGTCGTCTGGCCGCGGCCCGGCGCGCGCGTCGTCCTGCGTGATCGGCCTGGAGGCAAGGTCATCGCCAAGCTCGGCCAGGAGACCGAGTGGGGCTCGCCGACCGTGCTCTCGGTGTTCGAGCGGCGCGGGGAGTGGGCGGGCGTTCCCACCCCGCACCGCCGCAACGGCGAGCTGGCCTGGGTGCGCCTCGACCCTACGCGCCTGGTCGCGGGCAGCGTGCCCTGGGAGATGCGGGTCGACCTCTCCGACTACCGACTCGAGCTGCGCCGCGGCGGGAAGCTCGTCCGCTCGTTCGCGATCACGGTGGGGGCGCCCGACTCGACGACGCCCACGGGGCGCTTCGCGGTGACGGACACGTTCCGCGGCGGGCTCAACCCCGCCTACGGCTGCTGCGCCGTGGCGCTCACCGCGCGCCAGCCGCGGCTGCCGTCCGGCTGGATGGGCGGCGACCGGATCGCGATCCACGGCACCGACGGGCCGCTCGGGGTCGCCGCATCGCACGGCTGCGTGCGGGCGCGCGACGCGGACGTAAACGCGCTCGTCGAGCGCGTACCGCCCGGCACGCCGGTCACGATCACCCAGTAGGCGCCTGGCGCCCGCCGCCGCGCCGCTCTACGATCGCTTGGGCAGTGGGCCTCTTCAGCTATTTCCGGCGCCGCCGCGAGCGCGAGAGCGCGATCTCCCCGGCTGAGCTCGCCGCGCTCACCAACCCGCAGGAGGGCGCCTCCGGGCGGGCCCCGCAGTCCGCCGGGCCGCGGGACGCCGACGCGCCGGTCGAGTTGCGGGTGAACCTGGGCGGCAACGTCGATCTCGGCTCGCTGCTCGGCATGGCGTTCAAGGCCATGCAGACGGGGACCGCGCAGGTCACTCACCACGAGACGCAGACGGTCGATCTGACCGGCAGCGGCCTGCGCGATGAGATCCTGGAGACGCTGCGCGCCAACGGCATCGACCCGCAGGCGGGCCCGGCGGAGGTCGACGCGAGCGCCGTCCCCGGTCTGCAGGAGCACATCCTCAAGGCGCTCGCCGAGCACGGCGTCGATCCGCCCGGTCCCGGCGGCGTGACGGTCGAGGCCGGCGACCCGCCGGCCGACGGGGCCGCGGACGGGGAGAGCTCGCCGCAACGCTGAGCGCCGGCCGGCGCCGGCGGCCCCGTATCGTGGAGGCATGAGCACCGCATCCGCCGCCATCGAAGACGAAGCCCTCGACCAGGCCCGCTGGAACCTCGAACCGCTCGTGGACGGCCGCGGCCCCACGGGCGTGCCGGCGCTGCTCGACGAGGCGAAGGAGCGCGCCGACGCCTTCGCGGCCGCCCACCGGGGCCGGGTCGCCGAGCTCGACGCGCAGCAGCTCGCCGACGCGCTGTACGAGCTTGAGGAGATCTATGACCTCGCCGGGCGCGCCGGCACCTACGCCTCGCTTTGGTTCACCACGGACACGCGCGACCCGGAGCGCGGCGCGCTCATGCAGGACGCGCAGGAGCGCGGCGCCGCGATCGAGACGGAGCTTCTGTTCTTCGAGCTCGAGTGGAACGAGCTGGACGACGAGCACGCGAACGCGCTCATCGACGACGAGCGCCTCGCCCGCTGGCGCCACTTCCTGCGCACCGCGCGCCGCTACCGCCCGCACCAGCTGTCCGAGCCCGAGGAGCGCGTCATGACCGAGCTGCAGGTCACCGGCGCCTCCGCCTTCCGCCGCCTCTTCACCGAGCAGATCTCCGCGCTGGGGGTCGAGCTGCCCGACGCCGAGGAGCCGGTGCCGCTGATGCAGGCGCTGTCGCGCCTGCAGGATCCCGACCGCGAGAAGCGCGCGGAGGCCGCGAACGGCGTCACCAAGGCGCTCGACGACGGGCTGCGGACGCGGGCCTACATCTTCAACACGCTGCTCGCCGACAAGGCGACGAAGGACCGGCTGCGCTCCTACGAGCATTGGCTCGCCTCGCGCAACCTCGCGAACGAGGCGAGCGACGAGTCGGTCGAGGCGCTCGTGGAGGCGGTGCAGAGCCAGTACGAGCTCGCCCGCCGCTGGTACAGGCTGAAGGCGGGGCTGCTCGGTCTGGACCGGCTCGCGCACTACGACCGGATGGCGCCGGTGGTGATGGAGGAGCGCCGCGTGCCCTACGCCGAGGCGCGGGAGCTCGTGCTCGACTGCTACCGCGGCTTCTCGGACGAGCTCGGCGAGGCCGCGGCGTCGTTCTTCGAGGGGGACTACATCGACGCACCGCCCGCCCCGGGCAAGCGCGGCGGGGCGTTCTGCTCGTACGCGGTGCCCTCCGCACACCCGTACGTGATGCTCAACTACACCTCCCGCCCGGGCGACGTGCTGACGATGGCGCACGAGCTCGGCCACGGCGTGCACGCGGTCCTGGCGCGCGACCAGGGCATCTTCCAGTTCTCCACGCCGCTCACCGTCGCCGAGACCGCGTCGATCTTCGGCGAGACGATCGTGCTGGAGCGCCTGCTGGGCGAGGCGCCGGACGCCGAGGCGCGCCTGTCGCTGCTCGCCGAGTCGCTCGACGGCGCGATCGCCGCGGTCTTCCGCCAGGTCGCGATGAACCGCTTCGAGGACCGCGTCCACAACCAGCGCCGGCGGGCGGGCGAGCTGCGGGTGGAGGACTTCAACCAGGCCTGGCTGGAGACCCAGCGCGACCTGCTCGGCGACTCGGTCGACGTGAGCGAGGACTACGGCACGTGGTGGTCGTACGTGCCGCACTTCATCGACACGCCCGGCTACGTCTACGCGTACGCGTACGGGCACCTGCTGGCGCTGTCGGTGTACCGGCGCTACCAGGAGCGCGGCGCTGAGTTCGTGCCGTCGTATCTGGACCTGCTGCGTGCGGGCGGTTCGCGGTCGCCCGAGGAGCTCGGCCGGATCGTGGACGTCGACCTCACCGATCCCGGCTTCTGGAGCGCGGGCCTCGAGCTCATCGAGCGCCAGCTCACGGCCGCCGAGGAGGCCGCCGCCGAGGCCGGGCGGATCTAGGCCGCGCGCTCCTCGGCCCCGAGCAGCGAGAGCTGATCGGCGGGCTGCTCGCTCGCCCGGCGCGCCCGCGCGCGCTCGAGCGCGTCGGCGTACGCCCCGTGGTAGCTGTTGCGAACCCGCACGCGGCGCACGCCGTAGGCCTCGCGCATCGCGCTGCGCAGCGTGGCCTTGAACTCGGGCCCGTGCCAGCGCCGCTCGCCAGGCTTCGCGGGTACCGCGAGGTGGACGAGCTCGTGGAGGAGCGTCTCCTGGGCGTCGCCGGGCCGGATGCCGGGGTAGGTCGTGACCGAGATGCGCCACTCGCTCGGCACGGCGAAGCCCAGGCGGCTGCGCGGGCGCTTCCGGGCCCGGCGCACGCGCAGCTCGGGCGTGCGGCGCGCGAGCTCGCCGTCCGGGCCGCCGAGCGCCTCGAGCCGGCAGAGCCGCTCGAGCTCGGCGCGCAGGTCGACGCCGGCGACCAGGTAGTAGGCGCGGGGGCGGCGCTTCATCGGCCCGAATGATCGCGGCGCGCGCGGCGGCTCCCCCGCCCCACCAACGTTCAGCCCTGGTCGCCGCTTTTCGACGCCTACGGCTGAACGTTCCGCGGCCGCCCGGCTCGTTCAGCCGTGGTCGTCGTTTTTCGCGCACGAGGGCTGAACGTCCGTCGCGCGCGCGGCTGGCTCCGTCGCGCGCGCGGCTGGTCTGCGAGCATGATGCGCCGCATGGCAGCCACGAAGGACAAGGAGCTCGGCCGCGGCGAGCGCGTGCTGCCCGGGGTGTGGCGGCTGCGGCTGCCGCTGCCGTGGCCCGGCGTGCCGCACTGCAACGCATGGGCTCTGCGCGCCGGCGACGGCGTCGTGCTCTTCGACACCGGCTACGCCGGTCCGGACGGCACGCGACAGCTCGAGTACGCGATGGCGCAGGTCGGCCTCGCGCTCACCGACGTGCGCCTGGTCGTCTGCACGCACGCGCACTCCGACCACTACGGGCTCGCCGGGCCGATCATCGACGCGGCGGGCTGCGAGCTTTGGATCCACCCGGCCTGGGGGCACGCGCGCGATCTCGCCGAGGATCCCGAGGGCGTGCTCGAACGGCGGCTCGAGGTCGCGCGCCAAAGCGGCGTGCCCGCCGCGGCGCTCGAGCGCTACCGCGAGGCGCGCCGCGACGACGACGAGGGACCGGGCATCGCGCGCGCCGTGCCGCCCGACCGCGAGCTCGTCGACGGGGTGGAGGTGGAGACCGACCTCGGCACGCTCGTCACGTACGAGACGCCCGGACACGCGCCCTCGCACGTCGTCCTGCACGAGCCCGAGTCCGGCCTGCTCATCTCCGGCGACCACATCCTCGGCCGCGTGACGCTGTACTTCGACCACGGGCTCACGCCCGACCCGGTCGCGGAGTTCCAGCGCAGCCTCGACGTGGTGGAGGGCCTCGACACCGGGCTTTGCCTCGCCGGTCACGGCCGTCCGTTCCGCGACGTGCCGAACAAGATCGCCGAGAGCCGCCGGCAGCTCACGGCGGCGCTCGCCCGCGTGCGCGAGACAGTCGGCGAGGAGCCCATCACGGCGTTCGAGGTGATCAACCGGATCATCGGCGCCGACAAGCTCACGCCGACGACGACCCCCTGGGCGCTGCAGATCACGCTCACCTACCTCGACCACCTGACCGCCCGCGGCGAGCTCGAGGTGAGCGTCGAGGACGAGACCAAGCGCTGGCAGCGCGCGGCGGGTTAGCTCCTCGGGCGTCGGGGTAGCGGCGCATCCGACCCCGCTTAAGGAGGAGAGACTTTGGCCACCAACAGCAAGAGGACCACGAAGAAGAAGACGAAGCTGGCCGACCCGCGCGAGCTTCTGCTGCACGACCTGCGCTCCGTGCTCAAGATGGAGAAGCAGCTCGCGAAGGTGCTGCCCCGCATGCAGAGGGCCGCGACCGACCAGGAGCTCGTCGAGCGGATCGAGACGCACGTCGACGAGACCGCGCGCCAGATCGAGAACATCGAGAAGGCGTTCGCCGAGCTCGACGCGAAGCCGCGGCAGGGCCCGGCCGAGGCGATCGACGCGCTCGTCAAGGAGTTCCGCGACTCGACGTCTTCGGTCGACAAGCAGCTCAAGGACGTGGTGGTCGCGGGCGTCTCCGCGCGCGTCGAGCACTACGAGATCGGCGCCTACGAGAACCTGATCGAACTGGCGCGCGCCGTCGGCGAGCGCAAGGTCGTGAAGCTCCTCCAGGACAACCTCAAGGAGGAGAAGGAGATGCTGCGCGACGGCCAGCGCGCCGCGAAGCGCATCGGCAAGGAGCGGGCGACGGCGGCCGCGGCGGCCTAGGGCCGGGCGCGGGTCACCACTCGTGGCCCGCGAAGACCGGCTCGGGCGCCAGCTCCACCCCGAACGCCTCGCGCACGCCGCTCGCGATCTCGCGGGCGAACGCGACGAGCTCCGCCGTCGTCGCGCCGCCGCGGTTGACGACGGCGAGCGTGTGCTTGCGCGAGAGCCCGACGTTCCCGTCGCCGTAACCGCGCGAGAACCCGGCGCGCTCGATGAGCCAGGCGGCGGAGATCTTCACGCGCCCGTCGCTCTGCGGCCAACTCGGCGGCGAGACGTCGTCGCCGTAGCGCTCGGCGACCACCCGCGCGAGGCGCTGGGCCTGCTCGGGCTCGAGGATCGGGTTCGTGAAGAACGACCCGGCGCTCACGGAGTCCGGGTCGTCGGGGTCGAGGACCATGCCCTTGCCGCGGCGCAGCTCGAGCACGGCCTGGCGCACCGCCTCGAGCGGGGCGCGGTCGCCGAGCTCCACGTCGAGCTTGCGGGCCAGCTCCGCGTAGCGAATCGGCGCCGAACGACGCTCATCGTCGCGGGCGAGCGCGAACGTGACCGCGAGCACGACGTGCGTGTTCGTGCGCTTGAACCGGCTCGACCGGTAGCTGAACCGGCACTCGGCCGGCGTGAGCGCGTGCACCGCGCCGCTCGCTCGCTCGAGGACGAGCACCTCGGTGATCGTCTCGGCGACCTCCTGGCCGTAGGCGCCGACGTTTTGGATCGGCGTCGCGCCCACGCTGCCCGGGATGCCAGCGAGGCACTCCACTCCTACGAGGCCGTCGGCGACGGCGGCGGCGACGAATGCGTCCCACTCCTCGCCCGCCTCGGCGGTGATCGCGACACGCCCGTCCGCGAGCTCGGCGCGCTCGGTGCCGCGCGTGGCGATCTGGATCGCGCGGGGCACGCCCGCGTCCGCCACGACGAGGTTGCTGCCGCCCGCGAGGATCAGCGTCTCCTCGCCCGCGCGGTCGCATTCGCGCACGGCCTCGACGAGCTCCTCGCGGGTCTCGGCGCGCACCAGGCTGCGCGCCGGGCCGCCGAGGCGCAGGGTGGTGAGCTCGGCGAGCGGGATGTCGGTGAGCTGCTCCATGGTCGGTCGCCGCCAACTTACGCGGTCGGCCCGTCGAGTCGCCCTCGGTCAGCTCCGGAAGCGGTCGCTACCCTCGCGGCTCAATGCGTCTGCTTTTCGTCTGCCTGGGGAACATCTGCCGCTCGCCGACCGCCGAGGCGGTGATGCGTGGCCTCGTCGCCGAGGCGGGCCTCGACGGTGAAGTCGAGGTGGAGAGCGCGGGGACCGGTGACTGGCACGTCGGCAACCCGCCCGACCCGCGCTCGATCGCCGCGGCGCGCGAGCGCGGCGTGGAGCTCACCGGGACGGCGCGCCAGGTGACGCCCGGGGACTTCTACGAGTTCGACCTGGTGGTCGCCATGGACCGCTCCAACCGCGAGGATCTGCTGCGGCTCGCTCCGGACGACGAGGCCGAGGGGAAGGTGCGCCTGCTGCGCGAGTTCGGCGACGGCGTCGAAGACGACGTGCCGGATCCCTACTACGGCGGCGAGGACGGGTTCGCCGAGGTCGTGGAGATCGTCGAGCGCAACTGCCGCGCCCTGCTCGACGAGGTCGCGGCCGGCCGGGTGTGAACCTTCCCGCCGCGCTGGCCGAGGCGCTCGCCGATGCCCTCGGCGAGGCCCCGGGCGACGCGGCGCGCGTCTCCGGCGGGAGCATCAACGACGCCTGGTGCGTGGAGCTCGCCTCTGGGCGCGCCTTCGTGAAGGCGCGCGCCGGCGCGCGGCCCGCCGACTTCGCCGCCGAGGCCGCGGGCCTGCGCTGGCTCGCCGACGGCGGCGCCCCGGTGCCGGGCGTGGTGGCGGTGGGGGAGGAGGTGCCCTTCCTCGCGCTCGAGTGGGTCGATCCCGGCTCGCTCTCCGGCGACGGAGCCGAGGAGCTCGGCCGCGCGCTCGCCCGCGTGCATCGCGCCGGCGCGCCCGCGCACGGCGCCCTGCCGCCCGACTCGCCCGACTCCGTCCTGCGGATCGGCTCGGTCGAGCTCGAGCCGCGCGAGCGCGCCAGGTGGGCTGAGGTCTACGCCGAGGACATGCTGCTGCCGCTGGCGCGGCGCGCCAGCGATCGCGGCTCGCTGTCGCGGGACGACGCGGCCGCGGTCGAGGCGGTGTGCGAGCGCCTGCCCGAGCTGGCCGGCCCGCCCGAGCCGCCCGCGCGCCTACACGGCGATCTGTGGGGCGGCAACGTGATGGCGGACGAGTCGGGCCGGGGCCTGCTCATCGACCCGGCGGCCCACGGCGGGCATCGCGAGGTCGACCTCGCGATGCTGCGGCTCTTCGGCTCGCCGAGCGAGCGCATCTTCGCCGCCTACGCCGAGGAGTTCCCGCTCGCCGAAGGCCACACCGAGCGGATCGACCTCTGGCAGATCCTGCCGCTGCTCGTGCACGCGGTGCTCTTCGGCGGCGGCTACGGCGCGCGCGCCGGGGCCGCGGCGCGGCGCTACCGCTGAGGCGTCAGCCGCTTGTAGGTGATCCGGTGCGGCCGGTCGGCCTCGGCGCCGAGGCGCCGCCGCCGATCTTCCTCGTAGGCCTCGAAGTTGCCCTCGAACCAGCGCACCTGCGAGTCGCCCTCGAAGGCGAGCACGTGGGTCGCGACGCGGTCGAGGAACCAGCGATCGTGCGAGATCACCACCGCGCAGCCCGCGAACGAGAGCAGCGCCTCCTCGAGCGCGCGCAGCGTGTCGACGTCGAGGTCGTTGGTGGGCTCGTCGAGAAGCAGCAGGTTGCCGCCGGAGCGCAGCAGCTTGGCGAGGTGGACGCGGTTGCGCTCGCCGCCGGAGAGCGTGCCGACCTTGCGCTGCTGGTCGGAGCCCTTGAAGTTGAAGCCGCTCACGTAGGCGCGTGAGTTCATCGTCCGCTCGCCGACCTTGATCTCGTCGTAGCCGTCGGAGATCTCCTCCCACACGGTCTTCTCGGGATCGAGCGCGTCGCGGGACTGATCGACGTAGGCCAGCTCGACGGTCTCGCCGAGGCGCAGCGTCCCGGCGTCGGGCTTCTCCTCGCCGGTGATCATGCGAAACAGCGTCGTCTTGCCGGCGCCGTTCGGGCCGATCACGCCGACGATGCCCGCGGGCGGAAGCGAGAAGGAGAGGTCGTCGATCAGCAGGCGCTCGCCGTAGCCCTTGCGCAGGCCCTCGGCCTCCAAGACCGTGCTGCCGAGCCGCGGGCCGGCGGGGATGTGGATCTGAACCTGGTCGAGCTTCACGTTGCGCTCCTCGGCGAGCAGGGCCTCGTAGCGGGCGATGCGCGCCTTGGCCTTCTTGCGCCGCCCCTTCGGGTTCTCGCGGATCCACTCGAGCTCGCGCGCGATCGTGCGGGCGCGCGCGGTCTCCCTGCGCTGCTCCTGCTCGAGACGCTCGCGCTTGTGCTCGAGCCAGGCTGAGTAGTTGCCCTTGAACGGAATGCCCCTGCCGCGGTCGAGCTCCAGGATCCAGCCCGCGACGTTGTCGAGGAAGTAGCGGTCGTGGGTGACCGCGACGATCGTGCCCTTGTACTCGGCGAGGTGGCGCTCGAGCCACGCGACGGACTCGGCGTCCAGGTGGTTGGTGGGCTCGTCGAGGAGCAGCAGGTCGGGCGCGCTCAGCAGCAGGCGGCACAGCGCGACGCGGCGGCGCTCGCCGCCCGAAAGCTTGGTGACGTCCGCGTCGCCGGGCGGCAGGCGCAGCGCGTCCATCGCGGTGTCGATCGTCTGATCGAGGCTCCAGGCGTCGGCGGCCTCGATCTCGTCAGAGAGGCGCGCGAACTCCTCCGCGTTCTCCTCGGAGTAGTTGGCGGCGACCTCGTTGTAGCGGTCGAGCAGATCGCGGATCTCGCGCACGCCGTCCTCGACGTTGCCGCGGACGTCCTTGTTCGGGTCGAGCTGGGGCTCCTGCTCGAGCAGCCCGACCGTCGCCTTCGGATGCAGCTGGGCCTCGCCGCGGTACTCGGTGTCGATCCCGGCCATGATCCGCAGCAGGGTCGACTTGCCCGCGCCGTTGTAGCCGAGGACGCCGATCTTGGCGCCCGGCAAGAAGCTCAGCGAGATGTCCTCGAGGACCGTCTTGTCCGGCGGGTAGGTCCGCGAGACCTTGTACATCGTGAAGACGTATTCGGCAGACATGAACGGCCGAAGATAGCGGTGCGCGCGCCCCGGGCGGGCTTGTGGCCGCGCTGGGGCGAGAGCGGTGGCACCGGCGCGGATAGCCAGATTTTCGATGCGTTTCGGCTGGAACCATCGTCCACCGGGTCTTGAGCCGGCGCGGGTGCCGCTGAAACGCTGCCCCAATGTCCATCAGCAGAACCAATCCCCACGGCAAGACCGCCTTGACGCTGCTCTCGCTGGTCGCGGGCGCGATCGCGCTCTCGTTGGTGGCCCACGCGCCGCAGGCCGTCGGCGACATCTCCGTCGAACCCAGGGCGCGTCACGTCGTCTGCGTCACGCAGTGGCGCCCCCCGCGTGCGAAGTACCGGGCGCAGCCGGCGAACTGCACCCTGCACAGGCGCGGGGTGTTCCCGATCGCGGGCTACAACACGTACCAGTTCAAGCAGCTCAAGTGGCTGCGCTGGGGCAAGCGCAGGGCCTTGGCGAACGGCAAGCTCGTCGTCAACCACTTTGGCCCCGTCAAGGCCCGTCTGCGGCTGATCAAGCCGAAGCGCCGGTGTGGCAAGGCGGTGTACACCGTGGCGCGGGTGAAGGTCTGGATCCCCGACCAGGGCCCGCGCGCCGACCGGACCAAGATCGACAACTGCGTGCCGCTTCGGTAGCGACGGTCAACCCAAGCACCGGTCGGCCAGTGCCCGTGGGCGCGATCGCCTGCTCATGTCCCCAGTTTCGGTTCCCTGAGCGGTGCGGGGAGTAGATTCCGCCAAAGGGTGCGTGGTCCTCAATGAGGACACGTACCCGCTGAAATCACGTCCTCGGAAGCGGACCTGACGAAAGGAACCAAGTGGCGAATGCGAACCGCACGGTCGTCGAGAGCTCGCAGGCACCGCCGGCGATCGGCCCCTACAGCCAGGCGGTACGACACGGTGACCTGCTGTTCGTATCCGGCCAGCTTCCGATGGGCGCTGACGGCGAGTTGGTCACCGGATCACTCTCCGAGCAGACGCGGCGCTGTCTGCAGAACCTCGAGGCGATCGCAGGCGCGGCGGGCGGCGGGTTGGCCGATGCCGTGAAGCTGACCATCTTCACGACGCGGCTTGAGGCGTTCGCGGAGATCAACGAGGCGTACGCGGAGTTCTTCGGTGAGGATCCGCCGGCGCGCGCGACCGTTGGCGTCGCGGCCCTGCCGATGGGCGCCGAGGTGGAGATCGAGGCGATCATCGCCTTGGGCTGAGATTCCCAGCGCCGGTAGCGTGGGGATGTGAGGGTGGTACTCGCGCACCGCGACGTGCTCGCGCACCTGCCCGCGGCGCCGGCAGACGAGTCCGAGGGCCCGACTTGAGCGACCTCGGCCTGGCTTAGTCAGCGAGGCGCGTTGGGAGGCAGCTCGTCGCGGGCGGACTCCAGCGCCCGTGCCAGCGCCTCGGCGTCCCAGCGCCCAACGTTGCGCACGGCGCCGATGAAGAACGTGGGGGTGCCGCGGGCGCCGCTCGCCTCGGCGCTGGCGACGTCCTCACGGATGCGCTCCGCGAGGCGCTCGTCCTCGAGATCGCGGGTGAAGCGCTCCACGTCGAGGCCGAGCTCGCCGGCGTATCCGAGTAGGTCCTCGATCTCGAGCTCGTCCTGATGCTCGAAGAGAATGTCGTGCATCTCCCAGAAGCGGCCCTGCTCGCCGGCAGCCTCCGCCGCGAGGGCCGCGAGCTCGGCGTGCCCATGCACGTCGCTTAGGGGCAGATGCCGGAACACGTAGCGCAACTCGCACCCGAAGCGATCCTGCAGCTCGCGCATCACCCCGGTCGCCCGCGCGCAGAACGGGCACTCGAAGTCCGCGTACTCGACGAGCGTCAGCGGGGCATCGACGCGCCCGCGGATGTGGTCGCGCTCGGGGTCGACGGGACGGTCGAGGAGCATCGGGAGGCTCGCCGTCCGCTCCCCGCGCAACACCGCCGCGAGCTTGAACACGAGCCAGCCCGTGAACGTCGCGAGAGCGGCGGCGACCAGCACGCCCACCGTGGCTTCATCGCGCAGGGCGGCGCTCTCGAAGGCGAGGTTGGCGATCAGCAGCGAGACGGTGAAGCCGATGCCCGACAGCGCCGCCCCGCCGAGCACCTGGCTCGAGCTCACGCCCTGCGGCAGCGCACCGAGGCGCAGGCGCAACACGGCGAGCGCGCCCGCTCCGATCCCGGCGAGCTTGCCCACGACCAGACCGAGCACGACGCCCCACGTGACGGGCGAGCCGATCGCATCCGCGAGCATCCCGCCGCGCAGGTCCACCCCCGCGTTGGCCAGCGCGAAGATCGGCACGATGACGTAGCTGGTCCAGGGGTGTAGGGCGGTTTGCAGCCGTTCGTTCACCGAAACGGCGCGCCGCAGCCCGCGCACGGCCGACTCCCCGGCCTGCGGCAGGGGTGCCTGCCGGAAGGCCCGGAAGAGCGAGGCCGCCTGCTCGACCGCATGACGCTGCGGGGCGCGGGCCGCGATCACGAGGCCCGCCGCCATCCCCGCGATGGACGGATGCAGTCCGCCCTCGATCGTCGCAACCCAGAGCACCGCGGCGAGCGCCAGGTAGGCGGAAGCCCGCCACTCGCCTCGGCGGCTGAGGAGCGCGAGCAGGACGAGCGCCCCCGCGCCCACGAGCAGCAGGGGCAGGTCGAGCGCGTCCGAGTAGGCGAGGCCGATCACGGCGACAGCGACGGCGTCGTCGAAGACGGTCAGCGTGAGCAGGAACACCCGTAGCTGGGTGGGGCACCTCGGGCCGACGAGCGCCAATGCGCCCAAGAGGAACGCGGTGTCGGTGCCGATCACGATCCCCCAGCCGCGGGCCTCATCGCCCGAGGGGTTCAGCAGGAGATACAGGGCCACCGGCACCACCATCCCGCCGAGCGCCGCGGCCGCGGGCAGCACGATTCGCCGCCGCTTGGTCAGCTCGCCGATCGAAAGCTCGCGGCGCACCTCCAGCCCGATGACGAAGAAGAAGACGGCCATCAGGCCGTCGTTGACCCAGTGCTTCAGGTCAAGGGCGAGCTCGTAGGAGCCCACCCGGATCAGCGTCTCGGTGCTCCACAGCGACTCGTACGAATCCGACCAAGGGGAGTTCGCCCACACCAGGGCGACGACCGCCGCGCCGAGCAGCAACCCCGCGCTGCCCGCCTCCGTCATCAGGAACGCCCGTAGCGGCGTGGTGAGCTGCGCGGGCAGCATCGTGCGCCGCGACCTGGACTGATCGGTCGCGACGTCGGAGCTCATCGGGTGGGCGCGGCGGGCCGCGGGCCGTCAGGTTCGGCGGTGTGCTCGGGCCTGCTCGCGGCAGCCGGCGGGCGGCGGTGCGGTGCGCTCATCCGGGTCGCGAAGCCTACCCTCGCTGGGGGTCCGTGCCGCAGCCGCTTGCGGTTGGGCGTTCGCGCCGTGGGCGAGAGCCGTCTGCTGTGCGAGACTGGCCATCGCAGGCGAAGAGGGGAGACTTCCCATGGAAAGCCGCGTGGGCTGGGTCAACGAGAACCCGGTCACCCAGGAGCGAGGGACCGTGCTGATTGACCCCGGCGCCGAAGGCGGCGTACTCGCCGCGCTCCTGGAGCTCGGACCCGAAGCGCACGTCGTCGGCGAGCACTTCCACCCGGGCCTGCACGAGCGGTTCCGCGTGCTCAGTGGCACGCTCGCCCTAAAGCTCGACGGAGAAGAGCGCACGCTCGGCGAGGGCGAGATGGCCGATGTGCCGCCGGGCGTGGTTCACGACTGGTGGAACGCGGGCGGGGCGCCGGCGTCGGCGCTCGTCTGGGTGGATCCCGGCGCGCGCTTCCTGGAGATGATCAGCACGCTTTTCGGCTTGGCGCGCACGGGCCGCACGAACGAGAAGGGGATGCCCGATCCGCTGCAGCTCGCGGTCGTCGCCACCGAGTTCCGCGACACGCTCGTGCTGGCCAGCCCGCCGCAGTTCGTGCAGCGGCTGACGCTCGGGCCACTGGCGATGCTCGGCCGCGCCCTGGGGCGCCGGGCGGTCTACCCCGAGCTCCAGCAGCCGGCCGACGTGGTCACGCCCGACCCGGACCTGCTGGAACTCGCCGAGCGCTTCAAGCCGCCTCGACCCTGACCAGCGCGTTGTAGTCGGGGATGCCGGCCTCCGCCGAGCGCACGCCGTCGGGGATGAGCACGGCATCATCTGCCCTCCACTCATGAACTCCGCGCGATGACGTCATCACCGTTCCTTGCGATTCCCAGGGATCGCTGGCTCGCCTCGAATGAGCTTGCGTTCGCGATCTACGACAAGTTCCCCGTCACGCCGGGCCATGCCTTGGTGATCACCCAGCGTGTGGTTGCGGACTGGGAGGCGGCGACGCCGGAGGAGCGGCGCGCAACCATGAGCTTGGTTGATGACGTGATGGGGATCATCCGGCGTGAGCACAATCCGGACGGCTTCAACGTTGGCTTCAACGTGGGGACCCCGGCTGGGCAGACGGTGCCGCATCTACACGTCCACGTCATCCCCCGGTACGTGGGCGATGTGGAGGATCCGGTTGGGGGTGTTCGCCACGTGATCCCGGACAAGGCGAACTACCTGCGGGCTTAAAACGCAGTCGGCGCGCGCGGTGTCGTCTTCCAAAGATTCAATCCTGCGCCTGTCTGGCGAGCTTCACTGAATACGGCATTCAGGAACTCTGCTCGCTTGCCCGGGGAGGCGCCGGTTTGCTGAATCAGGGTTTCACGCAGCGGATGGTGGCTTCGGATCAGGTACTCGTTTCGCCGGTGGAGTCGCTCGAGGTATGGCGGCGCAGGGAGCAGCATCCATTTGCCCCCGGCTCCTGCGTTGCAGCGCTGACAGGCAAGCACGAGGTTCCAGACTCCGTCCAGGTTGATTCGCGCGCCCAACCCGGTCCGCTTCAACACGTGCGGGAAGAAGTGATCAACGTGAGCCAGATCGGCGCCCCCTGGCTTTATGCCGATTGATCCGAAGCAGTAGAAGCACTTGCCCCGCTGGTATCCGTTGAGTGCGTCGCGAGCCGGCGTGATCGTCTTCCGGCGGACTTGGTTAGGAGCCAGCAGCAGCTCGCTGTCCGAGTCGTAGCCGATCGCGAGCATGTGGGTTGGTAGACCGAGGCTCCAGGCAGTCTCGACCAGGCGCCACCTCGCCTCGGCTTCGGCCGAAAGGTCCGATGGTCCCAGCGATTCGACGAGTCCGAGTAGCTCGTCGGTGAGCCGGATGCCGCGGATGCGCCCGCGTCGCTCGTCCTCGAAGAAGCGCACCGCAACTGGTCTGTTGCCGACAACGTGGAAGGCGTCGATGACGTTCTCAAAACCGAGGCGCACGGTCGCGTCGCGCAAGCCCTCCGCATTGAGTTCGCCTCGATTGAAGGCGCGGCATGCATCAAGGAACTGGCTGCGCTCGAAAGTCCCTTGGCGATCCGCATGGCGCAGGTGCTCACAGAGATGCCGCGAGAACGGCTCGGCCAGGTCCTCCAGCGGGACTTCCTCGCGCTGCTCGACGCCGAGCTCGAGTAGCGATTTCGCGAGCGCGAACTTGTAGGTCGCGACGTTGCGGCCGAACAGGACGATGCCGCGCCAGTAGCTGTCGATGGTTGGCGCGACATCCGCGAAAGGTTGTTGTGGACTCGAAGTCATCGCCCCCGATGCTCCCTGAGTAACGGCCCTCTACAAGGAGGAGGCTAAGCCGCCTCGACCCTGACCAGCGCGTTGTAGTCGGGGATGCCGGCCTCCGCCGAGCGCACGCCGTCGGGGATGAGCACGTTCCCCTCGGGCCAGTGGACCTGGACGTTGCCGGGCGCGATCGGCGCCAGCGCGACGAACCCCTTGAGGCTCCCGGCATCGCTGTGCAACACCACCGGCTGCCCGTCGCGCAGGCCGAGCCGCTCGGCGTCGTGGGCGGCCATCAGCACCGCCTCGCGCTGCGCGCCGTTGAGCGGGTCCGTGCGCTCCTGGACCATCGAGTTGAACTGCTTGCCGCGGCGGGTCGCAAGCCGCAACCGACCGTCCTCGGCGACCGGCTGCGGCGGACGAACCAGCGCGAACTGCGCGCGTCCGCTCGGGGTGTCGAAGCGCTCCCCGGCGCCGAGCAGGCGCCCGCCGTACTGGAACGAGTCGCCGCCCTCGCGCAGCTCGGCGATCTGCGCGTAGGCGGGCACCGCCTGGGCGATCTCGCGCCGCAGCGCGGCGGTGTCGGGGTAGGTGAGGCGCTCGGTCAGCTCGGGGCGCACGCGCGCGGCGAGCTCGAGCAGGACCTCCCACTCCGGCCGCGCCTCGGCGATGCGAGGCCCGGGGATCTCGGGGCTCAGGACCACGCGCCGCTCGGTGGTGGTCTCGGTGACGCCGCCCGGGATCTCGTAGCGCGTCATCGCCGGCAGGAGCAGCACTTCCTCGCCCTCGACCAGCATCTGCGAGGAGAGCACGATGTCCATGTGCACGCGCAGCGGCGTGCGCGCGAGCGCCTGGCGGACGCGGTCGGGATCCGGCATGACGTCCAGGAAGTTGCCGCCCGAGCTGAAGAGCACGTCGAGCTCGCCCGCGAGCGCCGCGTCGAGCATCTCGGGCGCGGTGCGCCCGGGCGCCGTCGGCACCTCGAAGCCCCACAGCTCACTGAAGCGCGCGGCGTTCTCCTCGTTGACCGCGAGCCCGCCGGGCAGCGCCGTGGAGTAGCAGCCCATCTCGGCGCCGCCCTGCACGCCCGAGTGGCCGCGGATGGGCATCAGCCCGCAGCCCTCCCGGCCGACGAAGCCGCGCGATAGCGCCAGGTTGACCAGCGCCCGGACGCTGTCCTCGCCGTGCGCGTGCTGCGTCACGCCCATGCTCCACACGAACACCGCCCGCTCGGCGGCCGCGACCATCTCGGCGAACGCCTCGATCTCCGCGCGCGGCGCGCCCGCCGCCAGCTCGAGCTGATCCCAATCGGCGGCGCTCACCTCGGCGGCGAGCCCATCGAAGCCCTCGGTGCGCTCGTCGATGAAGCGGCGATCGAGGGCATCGCGCTCGATCAGGGCCTTGAGCGCGCCGGTCAGGAAGGCCACGTCGCCGCCCGTGGCGAGCGCGAAGAATCGGTCCGCGATGCGCGTCCCGAACAGCGCGGACTCGGGGACCGACGGGACCCAATAGCGCTCCATGCCCGGCTCGCGCACCGGGTTGACCACCGCGACCTTGGTGCCCGCCTTCTTCGCCTTGTGCAGGTACTTGGTGGTGACCGGCTGGTTGTTCGCCACGTTGGAGCCGATGAACACGATCAGGTCGGTGCCGATCCAGTCCTTGTACGAGCAGGTGGAGGCACCGACGCCGAGGGCTTCCTTGAGGCCGAACGTGGAGGGCGAGTGGCAGACCCGCGCGGCGTTGTCGATTGAGTTGGTGCCGATCGCGCGGGCCGCCTTCTGCGCCGCGTAGTACGACTCGTTCGGCATCCCGCGCGAGGTCAAATAGAAGCCGACGCGCTCGGGTCCGGCCGCGCGGATCCGCTCCGCGGTCAGCTCGAGCGCCTCGGGCCAGTCGATCGGGGTGAAGCCACGGCTTCCGCGGCGGCGCAGCATCGGCCGGTCGAGGCGACCCAGGCGGCGCAGCTGATCGCCCCGCTTGCCTTGGAGCCTGCTCACGTCGGTCAGCGCGTCGGGCTCGATCGGTCCCATCGTGTTGAGGCGCAGCAGGCGCAGGCGGATGTTGCAGAGGTGGATGCCGGGGATCGTCCAGTCGCGCAGACCCTTCGTGCCGAGCGCGCAGCCATCGCATACCCCGTCGCGCAGGATGCGCCAGGCGTAACCGGCGTTGTCACGGTTTTCCGCCGCTGCGCGGAACACCTCGCCGAAGTTGTTCGGACGCTGCTCGCCGATCCCGAAGGGCTTCCAAGAAGCCCAGTTCGAGGGGGTCCAGCGACGGCGAGGCTTTCGCAATGCTGACGCGATCTGCATATCTTGCACCTCATCCTCGCCGGACGCCAAGGACGGCGGCGAAGGAGGAAACTGCGCTCATGGCGAGTTCGGCTCCGCTCGAGAACCCGCACGCGCAGGTGCGCGTCGTCCGCGACGGGGAGGAGGATCTGGTCGCGGTCGAGGAGCCGCTTGAGATTCGCGTCGACGGCAGGCCGCTCGCGGTCACGATGCGCACGCCCGGCCACGACGAGGAACTCGCGCTCGGCTTCCTGCACGGGGAGGGACTGATCGACGGCCCGCGCCCGGCCGGCCCTTCGGAAGATCTGGCGGGCAACGTCGTGGAGGTACAGGGGCCGCTCACCCGCGAGCCCTCGCCGCGCAGCTTCTACGCGACCTCGTCCTGCGGGGTCTGCGGGAAGGGGGCGATCGAGCACGTCGCCGTGCTCAGCGAGCCCGTCCGCGGCGGGCCGCGCGTGGATCGCGCCCTGCTCGCCGAGCTCCCCGAGCGCCTGCGCCAGCCGGCGTTCGCGCTCACCGGCGGGCTGCACGCGACCGGGCTCTTCGACGCGCGGGGTGAGTTGCTCGTGGCCCGGGAGGACGTGGGCCGCCACAACGCCATGGACAAGGTGATCGGTTGGGCGCTTCTGAGCCAGCGAGTGCCGCTCGCCGAGCTCGTGCTGTGCGTGTCCGGGCGGCTGTCGTTCGAGCTCGTCCAGAAGGCCGCGCTCGCCGGCTGCCCGGTGCTCGTCGGCGTCGGCGCCCCCAGTTCGCTGGCGATCGAACTCGCCCGTGAACGCGGGCTCACGCTGGCCGGTTTCGCGCGCGCTGGCAGCGTCAACGTCTACACGGGCGAGCAGCGCGTGCGCTAACGACATTCAGTCGCGCAAGGGCGACGCAGGTCGCTAGCCTTTCGGTGCTCGCGCCCGTAGCTCAGTCGGATAGAGCGTCGGTCTACGAAACCGAAGGTCACTGGTTCGAATCCAGTCGGGCGCGCCTCCCTCTTCTTCTCGCGCCGCTGTTGCGCTTCCCGCTCAAGCCGTTGAGGCGGCTTTCTGGCGCCCTCGAAGCGAACCCGTGATCCTTGGGGTCGCACGGGTAGGTCTACCTTCGGGTGGGCACACGAGTCCTGTGACAGCGATCGAGAAAGGGAGCCGCGCGTGACCGACGGGGAGCGCACCATCGAAGCGAACGGCGTCGAGCTCTGCGCGGAAGCGTTCGGCAACCCGGCGCATCCGCCGATCATGCTCATGGCCGGCCTCGGCGCCTCCATGCTGTGGTGGGACGAGGAGCTCTGCAGGACGCTCGCCGGCGGTGGGCGCTTCGTGATCCGCTACGACCAGCGCGACACGGGACGCTCGGTGACCTACCCGCCCGGTCGCCCCGGATACTCGGGGGCCGACCTGCTCGGCGATGCCCTCGGTGTGCTCGACGCCTTCGAGCTGCCCGCGGCTCACCTCGTTGGCGTCTCGGCGGGAGGAGGGTCGGCTCAGCTCCTGGCGCTCGGCAATCCCGATCGCGTGCGCTCGCTGGTTCTGATCAGCACGACTTTCGCCACGGAAGCGGGCCGTGAGCTTCCTCCATCGACTGACCGGTTCAACAGGTTCATCTCGACCGTTCCGATGGATTGGTCGGATGAGAAGGCGGCCATCGACTACCTGGTTGCGTACATGCGCGTGCTCTCCGGCGGGGAGCGCCCGTTCGACGAGTCAGCGACGCGATATCTCGTGCGTCGCGACGCCGAGCGCGCCCACAACTTCGCGGCCCAGCAGAACCATGACCTACTCGCCCACGACGGGGTGCCGAGCGATCCGCCGGCCTCGATCGGAGCCCCGACGCTCGTCATCCACGGCACCGCCGACCCGATGTTCCCGATCGAGCACGGCGAGGCGCTCGCGGAGGAGATCCCCGACGCCGAGCTGCTCAGACTCAGGGGCGCGGGCCACGGGATCGAACGCGCGGACTGGGACGTCGTTGTCCCGGCGATCCTCGCGCACACCTCGCGCTGACGCGGCGGCCCCGATCCCCTAGGCAGGGATCGCAACCGCCGCGCGCTGGGGGCCCGAAGTTGGCGGGTCCCGTTGTGGGCGACCGCCTACTCGCGCGGTGCGTAGCGGCCGTGCAGCATCAGGTCGTTGCCGTCGGGGTCGCGGAAGAACGCCATGCGGCAGACGCCCGTATCGAAGGTGTCGCCCAGGAATTCAACGCCCTTGCTCTCGAGCTCGGCGCGGGCGGCGTCGATGTCGTCGACGTGCAGCGCGATGTGCGCGTTGCGCTGTGGCGCGAACTCGCCGCCGCCCATTCGCTCCGGGTCCCAGATCGCAAAGCACGTGTCCCCCACCCAGAACTCGTAGCGGGCCTTCTCATCGGGCCGCAGACCGAGCGTGTCCACGTAGAACTCTCGGGCGCGGTCGGGGTCTCGCGAGGGAATCGAGACGAAATCGAGTCCACTGATCATTCGTTCCTCCGTTGTGGGTTGGGCTTGCCAGCGGAAACGCTAAGGGACAATCAGGTCCGATTCAGGCCGCAATATCTGGAAGGCTCTGGGGGATGCTGGAGACCTCGTCGCGCTTGCTCGACCTCCTGGCGCTGCTTCAGTCGCGCCCGTTCTGGCCCGGTCCCGAGCTGTGCGAGCGGCTTGGCGTCGGCCCGCGCACCGTGCGCCGCGACGTCGAGCGACTGCGGCGGCTCGGCTACCCGGTCGAGGCGCGCCGCGGCCCGGCGGGCGGCTACCGGCTCGCCCCCGAGACCGCGATCCCGCCCCTGCTCCTCGACGATGAGGAGGCGATCGCGATTGCCCTCGGGTTGCGAACTGCCGCCCGCACGGCGGTGGCCGGCATCGAGGAGTCCTCGGCGCGCGCCCTCGCCAAGCTCGAGCAGGTGCTGCCGACGCGCCTGCGCCACCGCGTCGAGGCGCTGAGCGCCGTCGCGACCACGAGCAGCGACGGGCCGCGAAGCGACCCCGAGACGCTGGCGACGCTGGGCGCCGCTTGCAAGTCCCGCGAGCGGGTGCGGTTTCACTACCGCGACCGAGCGGGCGAGGACTCAAGGCGCGAGGTGGAGCCGCACGCCGTGGTCAATCACGGCAGCCGGTGGTACGTGCTCGCCTGGGATCGTTCGCGCGGGGACTGGCGCACCTTCCGCGTCGACCGGATCACGGACCCGACCCCGCTGGGGGCCCGCTTCGAGCCGCGGCCGATTCCGGGAGGCGACGCGGCCACGGCGGTGACCACGAGCCTGCGCTCGGCCACCTATCGCTACCGGGCGCGGGCGACGCTCGAGATGCCCGCACACGAAGCCGAGCGCCGGTTCGCGGCCTCGTGGGGCGCCATCACCCCGGTCGACGGGGCAAGTTGCGAGTACGTGACCAGCGACGACGATCTGGGTTGGCTGGCCCTGCGCCTGCTCATGCTCGGCGTGGACTTCGTCGTCCACGAGCCACCCGAGCTGATCGCGGAGCTGGAGCGTCTGGAGCGTCGCCTGGGGCGCGCACGTGGGCGCTCCGGGCGCTCATGACTGGGACCGCGTCGCCCCGGCGAGCCTTGCGGTGACGCGGCGGCCCGGACCCTCAGCAGGGATCGCAGACCGCCGCGCGCTGGGAGACCCCCCGTAGTCGGGCTGTGTTCAGGCCGTGTCCATCTGCCACTTGCGGCTGCAGGTCTTCATGTAGACCTTGCCGCCGACCGCATAGCGCTTGTCACGCTCACCCTCGCAGGCGCGGTAGCGGATCGCGCGGCCCTCGGGGATGCTCAGGTTGTAGACCTGCGGCGCAGCGCGGAAGCCCTTGCTGTTCCAGAAATGGCCGTGCTTGCCGTACTTGCCGTTCTTGTTGCGCCAAGCGCCGTCGCGCCACTCCTGGACCAGGGCGACCGCCGAGCGGCCGTCCGCCTTGAGGTCATGAACGGTCAGGATCTCACCCTTCGACTTGAAGCGGACCTTCGCGTCGCAACCCCGGCTGCACTTCGTGTTCGACGCCGTGGCGGGCGCGACATCGACGAGGCCGGCGAGCAGCGTCATCGCGAAGATCGCGACCGCCAGTCGCACGACGGGGATCGTGGTCGACATGTCTCTCCTTTCGGTTTGACGTGGACAATGGAACGCGCAGGCTCGCGATCGCGCGCCGTCGAACCAAGACCCCGGGCTTGGGTTTCATCCAGCTCGCCCACCCCTCGGTTTGGGGGTGACCCTCAGCTGACGCGCCGGGCGCGGGACGTCTACTGTGAGCGGTCATGCCGCCGAGCTGCACACACCTCGACAGCATCAAGGTGCGCGAGCTGCCCGACGAGATCGCAGGCTGCGAGGACTGCCTAGCTACCGGCGGGACGTGGCTGCACCTGCGGATGTGCCAGACCTGCGGGCACATCGGCTGCTGCGACAGCTCGCCGAACCGCCACGCGAGTAAGCACGCCGCCGAGCACGACCACCCGATCGCGCGTTCCGCCGAGCCCGGTGAGAACTGGAGCTGGTGCTACGTCGACGAGGTGGCGTTCGTCCTGCAGGGCTGACGCGGCCCGCCGGCGGGTCAGGCCTTCTTCTTGCGATCCCGGTCGCGCGAAGGCTGCACGCGCTTGGGCTCCCCCGGCATCTTCGGGTAGTCCGGCGGGTAGGGCATGTCGCCCTCCTCGTCGCGCTCGTACATCTCGAGCAGCGGCTCGAGCGAGTGATGGACGTCGTCGATCTCCGCGAAGCGGTCACCCAGTTCGGCGAAGCGCTTGGGCATCGTCTCGACGTTGAAGTCCTCAGGCTGGACCTCGGTGAGCTCATCCCAGTCCAGGGGCGCCGAGACGGGAGCGCCGGGCTTGGCCCGCACGCTGTAGGGCGAGGCGATCGTGCGGTCGCGGGCGTTCTGGTTGTAGTCGACGAACACCTTCTCGCCGCGCTCCTCCTTCCACCACTTCGTCGTCACCTCATCCGGCATCCGCCGCTCGAGCTCGCGGCCGAACGCGATCGCGGCGTGGCGCACGTCCGTGAAGTCCCAGCGCGGCTCGATCCGCACGTAGATGTGGATGCCCCGTCCGCCCGAGGTCTTGGGGAAGCCCCGCAGGCCGAGCTCGTCGAGCAGCTGGCGCGCCTCCCCGGCGACCCGCACGGCGTCGTCGAAGTCGGTGCCCGGCTGCGGGTCGAGATCGATCCGCAGCTCGTCGGGGTGGTCAACGTCGACCCGGCGTACAGGCCAGGGATGGAAGGTGAGCGTGCCCATCTGCGCGCACCAGGCGACGACCCCTACCTCCGTCGGGCAGACCTCGTCGGCATGGCGGCCCGACGGGAACTGGATGCGGGCGGTCTCGACCCAATCAGGGGCGCCCTTGGGGATGCGCTTCTGGTAGAAGGCGTCGCCCTTGTGGCCCTCGCGCGTTGAGAGCGTCATGCCCTCGCGCACGCCCTTCGGCCAGCGCTCGAGCGTCGTCGGCCGCTCGCGCAGCGCGCGCATGATCCCCTCGCCCACGGCCAGGTAGTACTCGACGATCTGCAGCTTGGTGATCTCGCCCGTGCGCTCCGTCGCCGGGAAGATCACGCGGTCGGGGCTGGAGACGCGCACCTCGCGCCCTTCCGCCTCGACGTATACGGCGTCGTCCTTCCTGGCCACGCGACAAGCATCCAGCATCCGGCCGACGGGACGCGTCCAGATATTGGGGTGCCGGTTTGGGGTCGTCCGCGATGACGCGCCGGGCGCCGCGCGGAAATCTCCCGTTTCGCAATCGACGATCGAGGAGGAACATCCGCGATGAAACGAGCACTCGCTCTCGGCGCCGCCGCGCTCGCTCTCGTTGCGCTTCCCGCCGAGGCTGGCGCGAAGAAGTACGTGGGGAAGACCAAGGGCGGCACCAAGATCACCTTCCAGCAGAAGGGCAAGAAGGTCTCGAAGCTCAAGACGATGGTCTTCGTGACCTGCGTCTCGGCGCAGACCAGCACGCCGCGCAGCGGGATCGACTTCTATGAGCCGCCCAAGCCCGTGCGCATCGGCAAGGAGTCCAAGCAGAAGAAGCTGCAGCCCAGCGCGGTCGCCGGCTGGGAGGTGACGAAGAACTACACGGTCAAGCTGAGCCGCCGCGGCAAGAAGACCAAGGGCAAGCTCGCCGTGAACTACAGCTTCCTCGTCCCCGACCTCTACAACCCGAAGATCTATATCTGCCAGGGCACCACGCGATTCACAGCGCGGCCGAAGTAGGCGCAGGCGCCGTCCGACGAGCGCGGCGGGGTAGTCCGCCGCGCTCATCGGCGATGTCGCCGCGAGCTCGGCGGCCGGCTCCCAGCGCGC
>CBFGWL010000030.1:0-30857 GCA_965652565.1 uncultured bacterium | reverse complement strand
GTCAGTCCGCGTAGTCGAGGATCTCCTCGGCCTCGCTCCAACGGCCGGGCGGCACCCGCAGGGCGATGTCGCCGCGGCCGAACTCATCGAGCGGCCAGTCGGATGTCAGCACGGATTCGACGCCGCGCTCCTCGAGCAGCTGGCGCCACGCGCGCGCCGACTCGAGATCCTCGAAGTCGCGCACGACCTCCCACTCGTCGAAGCGGGGATCGCCGATGTGCAGCTCGCGGGCACCGTCGGCGTGCGGCTTGCCGACGACCCGTCCGAGCCGGCGCAGGCGATCCCCCAGGCCCACGATCCTCAGTCGCGCAACTCGATGCGCTCGATGACCTGCGGCTCCACCGGCTTGTCGCGGGCGTCGGTGGGGGTCCCCTCGATCGCGTCGACCGCGTCCATGCCGTCGGTCACGCGGCCGAAGACGGTGTGCTTGCCGTCGAGCCAGGGCGCCGACTGGGTGGTGACGATGAAGAACTGCGAGCCGTTGGTGTTGGGACCGGCGTTCGCCATCGCGAGCGCGCCGCGCACGACCTTGTGGTCGTTGATCTCGTCCTCGAAGGTGTAGCCCGGGCCACCCGTGCCGGTGCCCTCGGGGCACCCGCCCTGGATCATGAAGTCGGGGATGACGCGGTGGAAGATGAGGCCGTCGTAGAAGCCCTCGCTGGCGAGCTTCTGGAAGTTGGCGACGGTCTTCGGCGCGTCGTCGGCGAAGAGCTCGAGGGTCACGGCACCGCGATTGGTGTGAAGGATGGCTTCAGGCATGCGCCCGACTCTACAGGTCGGCCCGCCGACGCTCCGGGCGAGTCAGGCCCTTCTCTAAACTGTTGCGACCCGAGTGCGGGGCTTCCGATCGCCTGGAAGCAGTGGAGGGGATAGCGCGCCGGGATCGACGCAATGGACCGCTCCCAGCTCACACTTGGCCGCGCAGCCGCGCTCGCGCTCCTGGCGCTCGCGGTCGCCCTCGGCGTCTACGCGCTCGCCCGCAGCGACGCCCAGGAGAAGGGCGACGGCGGCACCCCGATCGCCGAGCGCGATCCCGAGCCCGACTTCCCGCCCGCGAAGGGCAAGCCCAACATCGTCCTGCTCGTCACCGACGACCAGGAGCTCGCCTCGTTCAAGCGTAAGTACATGCCGCGCACCTTCAAGCACCTGGTCGACGAGGGGACGTACTTCGAGCAGAACATCGTGCCCACGCCGCAGTGCTGCCCGTGGCGCGCCGCCTGGCTCACCGGCCAGTACGGGCACAACAACAACATCCTCTCCAACATCCCGGGCTATCCGATCCTCGAGGAGCCGGAGAACGTGCTGCCCGTCTGGATGCGCAAGGCCGGCTACACGACGATCCAGATCGGCAAGTTCCTGAACGGCTACGAGGACGCGGTCGACAACATCGCGAAGCCCGCTCCCGGCTGGGACGAGTGGCACGCCTCGGTCACCGAGGGCTACTACAAGTACTCGATCTCCCACAACGGGAAGCTCAAGAAGTACAAGAAGGATCCCGAGGACTACCACACGACCGTGGTCACCGATCTCGCGGTGAACGCGATCGAGGAGTACAGCGGCGGCGAGCGGCCCTTCTTCCTCTCGCTCGACTACTGGGCGCCGCACAAGGACCAGAAGAAGCTCAACTCGGTGCGCCCGCACAACAAGGCGTGCAAGCGCGCCGCGATCCCCGCGCCGGGCGACTGGGACAAGTTCATGGACGAGCCGCTGCCGCGCCCGCCCTCCTTCAACGAGCGCGACATCTCGGACAAGCCGACGATCGTCCGCCAGCAGAAGCCGCTCGCGCAGGCCGACACCGCCGTGCCGATCGAGAAGAAGCTCGCGAACTATCAGTGCCGGCTGGCCTCGCTGCAGGCCGTGGATCGCAGCATCGAGCAGGTCGTCAACAAGCTCGAGGAGACCGGCGAGCTCGACAACACGATCGTCGTCTTCACCTCCGACAACGGCTTCTACTTCGGCCAGCACCGGCTCGCCTCGGGCAAGACCTGGCCGTACGAGGAGGGCATCCGCACGCCGCTCGTGGTGCGTGCGCCCGAGTCGGTGGCTGGGCCCAACCAGCCGGACACCGTGCAGGAGATCGTCGCCGCCATCGACCTCGCGCCGACCGTCATCGACTGGGCGGGCGGTGAGCCGTGCGACTACGAGGACGACTGCCGCGTGCTCGACGGCCGCTCGTTCGCACCGCTCGTGCGCGGGAACAACAAGAGCTGGCCAGCCGACCGGGGCATCGCGCTCGAGGCCGAGGAGACGGAGCGCACCGGGCGCCGCTTCCCGTGTAAGTACCAGGGCATCCGCACGCCGACCGACATGCTGAACGTCTACGAGATGCTGCTCAACGAGAAGACGGAGAAGTGCGAGCCGCACCGCGAGGCGGAGTACTACGACCTGGGCAGCGACCCCTACCAGCTTGAGAACACCTGGCGCGAGGGCGGCGCCGACGAGCGGCAGCGCCAGCTGATGCGCCGGCTCGAGGCGCTCGCCGACTGCGCGGGCATCAAGGGACGCGACCCGAGGCCCGAGAGCGGCCACTGGTGCGAGTGAGGCGCGTCGGCGGCGAGCTCACGCTCACGACCTCGATCGTGCGAGCCGCCCGGCTCGCGCTCCTCGCCGCCCTCGCCCTCGCGCTCCTGCCCGCGGCCGACGTTGCCGCCCAGAACCGGCCCAACATCATCGTCGTCGTGACCGACGACCAGAGCCTGAACTCGATGGCCGAGGGGCCGATGCCCGAGACCGAGCGGCTGCTCGGTGAGCGCGGGGCGACGTTCACGCAGGCGATCGTCACCACGCCCATGTGCTGCCCGTCGCGCTCCACGCTGCTCACGGGCCAGTACGCGCACAACCACAACGTCTTGGACAACAACCCCGGTTACGGGGCGCTGCGCCAGCGCCGCAACGTGCTGCCGAACTGGCTGCGCGCGGCCGGCTACAACACCGCGCACGTCGGGCGCTGGCTCAACAAGTACGTGACGGCGGTCGGCGACCCCGAGCGCGTCGCGCCGGGCTGGCACAACTGGCACACGGTCATCTCAGACAACGACTCCAACCTGCGCTACTGGGCCTACCGCCTGCGCGTGAACGGCAAGAGCGAGCGCTTCGGACGCTCGAACCGCGACCACCTCACCCGGGTGATCGGCGCGCGCTCGCTGCGCATGATCGACCGCTACGCGCCGCGCCCGAAGCCCTTCTATCTGCAGGTCGACCATCTCGCGCCGCACGGCAGCGCCGACCCGCGCCTGCCGTGCCGCCGCGCGGCCAAGCCGGTCACCCGGGACGTCGGCAGCTTCGACGACCGCTCCGTGGACGACGGCGGGCGGCCCGCGTTCAACGAGGCGAACGTGAGCGACAAGAACAGCGCGGTGCAGGCGACCCCTCCGCTCGACGACACCGAGATCGAGCGTGTCAACCGGCGCTGGCGCTGCGCGCTCGCCTCGCTGCGCGAGGTCGACCGCAACGTCGCGCGCATCGTCAAGCGCGTGCGGGAGCACCGCGAGCTCAAGAACACCGTCTTCATCTTCACCTCCGACAACGGCTTTCTGTTCGGTGAGCACCGGCTCTCGCGCAAGGGGATGCCCTATGAGGAGGCGGTCCGCGTGCCGCTGCTCATCCGCCTGCCCGAGCGCGTGCGCCGCGGCGCCCCGGAGGGCCTCGAGATCCCGCAGGCCGTCGCGAACATCGACCTCGCGCCCACGATCGTCGCCCTGGCGAGGGCGCGCCCCTGCTTCAAGGGCAAGTGCCGGACGATGGACGGGCGCTCGCTCCTGCCGCTCTTGCGCGGGAACACCAAGGCGTGGCCCGCGGATCGCGCCCTGCTCGTCGAGATGACCCGGCGTTTCCCGGGCGAGCCCGGGCCCGAGCGCCTGATGTGCGCGTTCGCTGGTGTGCGGACGCCCGAGTTCGCCTTCCACGAGTTCATCACCGTGCCCGCCAAGGACGATCCCTGCCCGGGGCCGGGCGAGGGCGAGTACGAGTTCTACGACCTGGGGTCCGACCCGTTCCAGCTCGACAGCGAGTGGGACGAGCTTTCGTCCGGCGAGCAGGCGGTCCTGCGCGCGCGTCTGGAGGATCTGCGCAACTGCGCGGGTATCGCAGAGCGCGATCCGCTCCCGCCGAGCGGCACCTACTGCGAGTAGCCGAGCTCGCCGCGGGGTTCAGGCGGAGAGCCAGCGCGCCGGGTTGTCGACGAGCAGCGTGTGCTCCTGCGCCTCGGTGAGCCCGCGCTCGCGCAAGGCCGGCAGCACCTTGTCGTGCACGATGTTCGAGCTCCAGTCGACGGCGGCGCCCGCCGCGAGCATCTGCTCCTCGACGGCGAGCGGGAACCAGTCGAGCGTCGCGCAGTAGTCGGCGGAGAGCGTCATGCGCTCCGCGTAGCCGCGCTCGAGCAGCGCCACCACGGTGTCGATGCGCTGGTCGAACGGCAGGTACATCTCGAGCCCGAAGCGGTCCATGCCGATGTACGCGCCGCGTTCGAGGACGCGCTCGATGTAGTCGAGGTCGGTGGTGTCGCCGGTGTGGGCCAGCTGAACCCGCTCCAGGTCCACGCCCTCCTCCGCGAAGATCTCGAGCTGGCGCAGGCCCGTGCCGCTGGCCGGGTGGGTGTGGGCCATGACCGGCACGCCCGTGCGCACGCTGGCGCGGGCCGCCGCGCGGTGGAGCTTCTCGACGTTCTCGGTGACGCCGGGCGCGTCCGCGGCGCACTTGATGAACGCGGCGCGCGCGTCGGTGCCCTGGATGCCGCGCTCGATGTCGTGGACGTAGAGATCGGCGATCGCGTCGGCGTCGCGGGTGAGCAGGGCGGTGGGGAGGTGGTCGTACGTGTAGATCCCCGTCGCGGCGATCACGTTGATGCCGGTGGCCTCGGCGACGCGCCGCATGAGGCGCACGTCGCGCCCGAGGAACATCGCCGCGGGATCGCACATCGTGCGTACGCCGCGCTCGACCATCCCGCGCGCGGACTCCAGCGCCAGCTCCTCGGCGCCGCGGTCGTCCACCTCGCGGACGGGATCCCCGCCCGAGACCAGCATCTGCGGGAACTGAAAGCGCACGCCCTCGTCGCGCGCGCACAGGTGCTCGTGCACCAGCGTCACGCCCAGCTCCGCGGCGTCGATCGGGCCGCGAACCGTCTGCACCTCCGCCATCGGCCGCAATCTATCCCGCCGCGCGCGGGGCAGCTACAGTCACCCGCGTGCCGCCCGCATGGAGAATCAGCATGATCGTCCTGGTCCTCTGCCTGATCGCCTCCATCGTGATCGGAGCGATCAACCTGCTTTGACGGCGGATGGTCGCCTCTTGTGGCGGGCCCGCCGGGCCGCATAGGATGCGCCCGCGGGCGACGGGTAAGGAGGACGGCTCTTGTTGAAGCGAATCGTTGTTGGAACGGACGGATCGGAAACCGCGGAGCGCGCGGTCGAGCAGGCGATCGAGCTCGCCAAGTTGAGCGACGCCGCGCTCGAGGTCGTGAGCGCGTACGAGCCCGTGCCCTCCGAGCGCCTGCGCACGGAGTCGCAGGAGCTGCCCGAGGACGTCGCGCACGCGGTGGGCCCGCGCGAGGACGTGAACGTGCGCCTGGACGCGGTCGTCGGCCGGGCGAAGGCCGCCGGCGTCGACGACGTGCGCACCTACCCGCGCGAGGGCGACCCCGCCGACGCGATTCTCGACGTCGCCGAGGAGACCGGCGCCGACCTCATCGTGGTCGGCAACAAGGGCATGACCGGCGCCCGCCGCTTCCTGCTGGGCAGCGTGCCCAACAAGGTCTCCCACCACGCGCCCTGCAGCGTCTTCATCGTCCGCACCACCTAGCCGCACCCGCGGTTCAGCCCCGGTCGTCGAAAACCGACCACGTGGGCTGAACGCCGTGACGTCCGGGCCCGATCCCCCGGGCTTCAGCCCACGTATTCGAAAAACGACGACCTGGGCTGAACGCCGCGGCGTCCGGGGCCCGAGCCCCCCGCGTTCAGCCCTGGTCGTCGAAAAACGACCACGTGGGCTGAATGCCGTGGCGTTCGGGGCCGCACCAACCGAGCTTCAGCCCACGTATTCGAAAAACGGCTACGTGGGCTGAACGCCGTGCGTCCGGGGGCCCGAGCGCTCGGGGTTCAGCCCACGTGTTCGAAAAACGACGACGTGGGCTGAACGTGGTTAGGGCTTGCAGGGGCCGGAGGTTGCCGCGGCTGCGTCGAGGCGGCCGTGGCCGTAGGCGGGGTCGAAGTCGCCGCCGGCGCGCAGCGGCCGAGCCGTGCATTCGAGGTGGCGCTCGACGTCGCGCGGATCCGGCTTCTTGCCGAGGGTCCTGCTCGCCAGAAGCAGCGCGACCGTCCCCGTGACGTGCGCGGCCGCCATCGAGGTCCCTGAGCGCCGCTGTGCGCAGAACTGCTTGCGGCTGTCGCCGCGGAAGGAGACCTGGACGATCGCGTCCTCGACGGGGTTGTTGACGCAGGCGATGCCCAGCTGCGCGCCGCCCGGCGCGACGAGGTCGAGCTTGCCGCCGCGGCGCGAATAGGGCGCGACCTCGCCGGAGCGAGTGGTCGCCCCGACCGCGATCACGTTCTCGATGCGCGCCGGGAACGCGAGCTTGGAGGGGTTGTTCCCGGAGAAGTTGCCGGCGGAGGCGACGACCACGACCCCGGCCCGGATCGCGTTGCGGATCGCCTTGCAGACTCCCGCGATCTGCGCGCAGCGGTTCACGCACTGGTCCGCCGGGCACACCGGGAACTCGAGGCTCAGGTTGATGATGTTCGCGCCGTGGTTGGCCGCCCAGCGGACGCCGCGGGAGATGGAGGAGGCGGTGCCGCGCCCGCGCGCGTTCAGGACGCGCACCGGCATCAGGTTGGCGCGGTAGGCGATCCCGGTCATGTGCTTGCCGTTGTTGGTGTTCTCGCCGATCGTCCCCGCGACGTGCGTCCCGTGCCCGTTGTCGTCGAGGGGGATCTTGTCGTCGTCGATCAGGTCGCGGCCCTCCACGAAGCGAGCCGAGCCGAAGTCGGGCGAGCGCGCGTAGCGGTTGCCGTACTTGCGGTACGCGATCCCGCTGTCGACGACGGCGATCGTGATCCCTTGCGCGCCGGGGCGCCCCGCGGCGATCGCGGTCTCCCAGGCCTCGGTCACGGCGGCCCCGCCGAGCTCCGGCAGGAAGTTCCACTGGTCCTGCACCCAGCCCCCGACGACGATCCCGGAGGTGCCGGGATCGTTGGGGCTGAAGCCCTGAGCTGCCCGCGCGATGTAGTTGCGGCCGGCGTACGCGACGCGCTTGGAGCGCCGCAGCTTGCGCAGGGTCGCGGCGACGCGGCCGGGCGCGACGTCGATGACGCGCTCACCGCCGCCGCGCAGCCCGACCACGATCTCGCCGGGGACGAAGCGCTTGGCGGCCTCGGCGGGGGGACTCACGGCGGCGCAGGTCGCGAGCGCAAGGAGAAGCGCCGCCAGGACAATTGGTCGCGGGCGGAACGTCGGCATCGATCTAATGAACACGGCAGGCGCGCGAGAGTAACGGCTCGCTCGTGAATACTTGCCCCGTGAGCGACACGGGCTTCGACGAGCGCGACCACGAGCTGATGCGGGCCGCCCTGGCGGAGGCCGAGCGCTGCGCCGCGCACGAGGACGTGCCGATCGGCGCGGTGCTCGCCCGCGACGGCGAGGTGCTCGCGGCGGCGGGGAACGAGCGCGAGTTGCGCAAGGACCCGACCGCGCACGCGGAGATCCTCGTCCTGCGCGCAGGCGCGGAAGCGCTCGGCGGTTGGCGGCTCCCGGGCACGACCCTCTACGTCACGCTCGAGCCCTGCACGATGTGCGCGGGGGCGATCGTGCTCGCGCGTGTGCCGCGCGTGGTCTTCGCGGCGCGGGATCCGAAGGCGGGCGCGGCGGGCAGCATCTTCGACGTGCTCGGCGAGCCCCGCCTCAACCACCGGCCGGTCGTGCAGAGCGGCCTGCTCGCCGACGAGTCGGCGGCGCTTCTGCGCGGGTTCTTCGCGGCCCGCCGCTAGCGCGAGCGGGCGCGGCCGTTCGCGCCCAGCAGGCGGTCGCTGTAGGCGACCGGGTAGGGCTCCACGTCCTCACCGCCGGTGCGCAGGCGCTCAGGCAGCGCGCGCAGCTGCTCCGTGGCCCGCGCCCGGATCTGGTCGAGGGACTCGGTGTGCAGAACCTCGCCGTCGCGCATGACCGGCACGACCAGCTCCTCGGCCGAGAGCTTCTCGCCGACGCAGCCGACCACGTCGCGCGCCAGCATGCCGTCCTCGCGGAACCGGTAGATCTGCTTGGCCTCGGCGATCGTCGCCTTGTCCACCGAGCGCTTGGCGACGCCACGCCAGGCGCCGCGCTCGGCATCCCAGTCGGCGACGAGCTTGTAGACCCCGTTGAAGACCGGCGCGTCGCGGCTCGTGCCGAGCTCGGTACCGACGCCCCACAGATCGACGGGGGCGCCGGCCGCGACGAGCTCGGCGATGCGGTTCTCCTCCAAATCGCCGCTGACCGCGATCCGGGTCTCGGTCATGCCCGCCTCGTCGAGCAGCCGGCGCGCTTCGCGTGAGAGCTCGAGCAGATCGCCCGAGTCGATCCTGATCCCCTGCAGCGCGATGCCGCTCTCGCGCGCCGCCCTGATCGCGTTGCGCACGCCCTCGATCGTGTCGTAGGTGTCCACGAGCAGCACCGCGTTGTGCGGCTGGTCCGCCAGGAAGGCCTTGAAGGCCTCGAGCTCCGACGGGAACGACATCACGTACGAGTGCGCCATCGTGCCGACCGGCCGCAGCCCGAAGCGCATCGCGGCGGCCACGTTCGAGGTGGCCCGCACGCCGGCGACCGCCGAGGAACGCGCGACCTTCATCGCTGCGTCGATCCCATGGTCGCGCCGCGGCGAGAAATCGAGCACGCGCTCGCCCGCCCCGACGTCGCCGCCGCCCGCCGCCAGGACCACCCGGGCGGCCTTGCTCGCGATCATCGTCTGGAAGTTGATCTGGTTGAGCAGGATCGTCTCGAGCAGCTGGGCCTGGATCCGCGTCGCGGTCACGCGCAGCAGCGGCTCGTTGGCGAAGATCACCGTGCCCTCCGGGACGGCGTCGATGTCGCCGGTGAACCGGAAGTCGCGCAGGTACTCGAGGAAGTCGTCCGCGAAGCCCTGCGTCGCGAGGTAGTCGAGCTCCTCGGTGCCGAAGCGCAGCTCGCTCACGAGCCGTAGCGTCGGGCCGAGCCCAGCGGCAAGCGCCCAGTGGCGGTGGGGAGGGAGCCGGCGCGCGAACAGCTCGAAGACAGCCGGCTGGTCGAGGCCGCGGCGCAGGTAGCTCGCGGACATCGTGAGCTCGTACTGATCGACGAGCAACGACGTCTGCGCGGCAGTCAGAAGCCCGGGATCGTTCGCGTCGCTCACCCGGGTATTCCTATCGCGCTGGAGCGGAGAGGGTGGGATTCGAACCCACGAGGCAGCTTTCGCCGCCCACACGATTTCCAGTCGTGCACCTTAAGCCACTCGGTCACCTCTCCGAGAGCGACGCCAAGGGTAGTGCAGGATCCGCGCGACGCGGCGGCGCCGGCACCGCGTCGCACGCGCCCGCTCCGGCTCAGCGCGGATAGGCGATCGCGACGCCGCCGTCCACGTTCAACAGGTTGCCCGTGGTCTTGCCGGAGCGCGCGTCCGAGGCGAAGTGCAGGACGGCCTGCGCCACGTCCTCGGGAAGCACGTTCACGCCCAGCGTCGTGCGCGCGCGGTAGTGCTCCTCGAGCTGCTCAGGCTCGATCCCGTAGGCCGCCGCCCGCTCCTCACGCCACGAGGAGTCCCAGATGCGCGAGCCCTGCAGCACCGCGTCGGGGTTCACGGTGTTGACGCGGATCCCGGCCGGGCCGCCCTCCTCGGCGAGGCAGCGCGCGAGATGCAGCTCCGCCGCCTTCGCGGCCGAGTAGGCGGCCGCGTTGCGGCCCGCCGCGAGCGCGTTCTTGGAGGCGACGAACACGATCGAGCCGCCGCCGCCCTGGCGCGCCATGACCTTGAAGGCCTCCCGGGCGATCAGGAAGTAGCCGAGGCCGAGAACGTCGTGGTTGCGACGCCACTCGTCGACGCTCGTCTCGGCCAGCGGCGCGCTCGACGCGAGCCCGGCGTTCGAGACGACGATGTCGACGCCGCCGAAGCGCTCGCTCGCCGCGCCGAACGCGCCGACCACCGACTCCTCCCGCGTCACGTCGCCCGCGATCGCCAAGCCGCGCTCGCCGAGCGCCTCGACCGCCTCGGTGGCGCCGTCGCCGTCGAGGTCGAAGGCGACGACGCAGGCGCCCGCCTCGGCCAGGGCCTCAACCACGGCGCGGCCGATGCCGCCGGCGGCGCCCGTGATCAGCGCGACCTTGCCCTCGAGCTCGCCCGGGGGAGGGGCGAGCGTCAGCTTGTAGAGCTCGAGCGGCCAGTACTCGACGTCGAAGCTCTCCTTGTCGTCGAGCGAGACGAACCCACCGAGCGCGTGCGCCCCGGCCATGACCTCGATCGCGCGGTGGTAGAGGTCGCGCGAGAGCGCGGCGCGCTTCGCGTTGGTGCCGACGCCGACCAGGCCGACGTGCTGGATCAGCACGACGCGCGCGTCCGGGTCGGCCCGCGGGGTGTCTTCCTCGGCGTAGCGGCGGTAATAGTCCTCGTCGTCCGCGCGGAACTCCGCCGCCTTCTCCGCGATCCTCTCGACGAGCTCCTCGGCACCCTCGCGCTCGGGGTCGAACTCGATCCAAAGCGGCCGGCGCTTCGTGTGGACCAGGTGGTCGGGGCAGGCCGCGCCGACCTGTGTGACCTCGGGCGCGGCAGCCGAGCCGACCAGCTCGAGCACGGGCGGCGAGGTGTCCACGCAGAGCACCTTCGAGCGCTCGCTGGAGACCGCGCCGCGCAGCGCGGGCAGGATCTCGCGCAAGAGCTCGCTCCGGCGCTCCTCGGTGAGCGGAGTCGTGCCCTGGGGGCCGTCGAAGCGCGCCGCGCCTGCGGTCCGCTCGTTCACGAACTCGGCGGCCTGGTTGATGACGCGCATCGTCTCCGCGTAGCTCTCAGCGGCGGACTCGCCCCAGGTGACCAGCCCGTGCTTGGCGAGCAGGACGACGCGCAGGTCGGGGTTCGCGCGGACCGCCTCGCCCACCTGCTTGGCGAGCGTGAACCCGGGGCGGATGTAGTCGATCCACACCGCCTCATCACCGAAGCACTCGCGCGCGAGGCGCTCGCCGTCGGCCGAGCAGACGATCGCGTTGATCGCGTCGGGGTGCGTGTGGTCGACGTGCGGCGCCGGGATGAAGGCGTGCAGCAGCGTCTCGATCGAAGGTCGCGGCATGCTCGGCTCGAGCTGGCAGCGGGCGAGGTAGGCGACCATCTCCTCGTCCGACATCGACGGGCGCTCGATCAACGGCTCGATCTCGTCCAGGCGCAGGCCGGTGAAACCCTCGCGGCCCATCGTGGCCAGATCGGAGCCCGAGCCCTTCACCCACATGAGCCGGACCTCGCGGCCCGTGTGGTCGCGCTCGGTCGTCTTCACGGACGTGTTCCCGCCGCCGTAGTTGGCGACCGCGCGGTTGGCCCCGAGCAGGTTCGAGCGCAGCACGAGCTGGCCGAGCCCGTCGGTAGGCACGTCCTCGGGCGGCGGCCAGAGGTTCTCGGCGAGGGGGATCATCGGGGACGGGGTGGTGCTCATCGGCCCCACCCCCCGGCAACGCCCGCGCCCTCTCCTCGCTCGCGGATCTTCGCCTCCACGTAACCGGAGGAGCGGTGCGCGGCGATCGGGTCCGGCTCGGCGCCGAGCTGCTCGCGCACCCGCGCGCACAAGGGGCGCACGTCGGTGTTGTACGCGTCGAGCAGGATCTCGTGCCCGCGCAGCACGTCGCCCTCGGCCTGGGCCGCGGCGAGCGCCTCGCGGTCGATCAAGAGCGCCTTCGCGTAGGCCTCCTGGAGGTTGACGACGCTCAGCACCATCGCCTCGACCTTGGGCTCCACGTTGTGCGCCTGATCGATCGTGAGCCGGGGCAGGCGGGGCAGCGCGGCGAGCTCGGCGAAGATCAGGAACAGCTCGAACGGGTTCACCGAGCCGACGATCAGATCGTCGTCCCCGTACTTACGGTTGTTGAAGTGAAAGCCGCCGAGGCGGTCCTCCGCCGCGAGGAAGGCCACGATCTGCTCGATGTTGGTGCCCTGGGCGTGGTGGCCCAGGTCGACGAGCACCTTGGCACGCTCGCCGAGCTTCTGGCAGGCGAGCAGCGAGGAGCCCCAGTCGGCGAGGTCGGTGGCGTAGAACGCGGGCTCATAGAGCTTGTACTCGACGAGGAGCTCCTGGTTGGCGGGCAGCTCCGCGTAGATCCGGCGCAGAGCGTCGATCAAGCGCTCGCGGCGGCCGCGCAGGTCGTCCTGGCCGGGGTAGTTCGTGCCGTCGGCGAGCCACAGGGAGATCGCGTCGGAGTCGAGCGCTGTGGCGATCTCGCCGCACTCCAGCACGTGCGCGATCGCCTGCTCGCGGATCGCGGCGTCGGGGTTGGTCAGGCTGCCGAGCTTGTAGGCGGGCTCCTGAAAGAGGTTGGGGTTGATCGCGCCCGCGCGCAGGCCGTGCGCGGTGATCCGTTCCTTGAGCTCCGCGTAGTCGTCGACCGCGTCCCAAGGGATGTGCAGCGCGACCGCCGGGGCGGTGCCGGTGAGGCGGTGGACCTCGGCGGCGTCCTCGAGGCGCTCGCTCAGGTCGCGCGGTCGGCCGGGCTGCGTGAAGACCGCGAAACGCGTGCCGGAGTCGCCGTAGCCCCAGGACGGGGTCTCGATCTCCAGGGCGGCGAGCCGGTCGGCGATCGCCTCGGGATCGGCGCCGCGTTCGGCGAGCGCCGACGCGAGGATCTGGTAGGCGCTGTCGTGGTTCATGGGCTTTCGCTCCTTCCCTCGTCAGGCGTTAGAAGTCGTCGTTTGCGTCGCCGGGCTCGTCAGTCCAGTGATCTGCAGGAACCGCGCGTAGATCTCGGCCGCGTGCCGGCGCTCGGCCTCCGAGCCGGGCTCGAAGCGCCGCGGGCGCGCCGAGGCCGACGCCACCTCGCGCAGCTCGGCGAGCGAGGCGAGCTCACCGCGACCGCGCGCCTGCACGAGTACGTTGCCCAGCGCGGTGGCCTCGGCGGGACCGGCGAGCACGGGGCGGTCGCAGAGCTCGGCGGTCAGCCGGCAGAGCAGCTCGTTGCGCGCGCCGCCGCCGACCACGTGGATCACCTCGACCCGCTTGCCCGTCACCGCCTCCAGGCGCTCGAGCACCAGGCGGTACTTGCAGGCGAGCGAGGTGAGGATGCTGCGCACGAGCTCCCCGTGCCCCTCGGGCGCGGACTGGCCGGTGCGCTCGCAGGCGGAACGGATCGCCGTGGGCATGTCCGCGGGGGCGAGCAGCTCGTCGAGGTCGGGGTCGAACAGCGCGACCTCCGGGTCGGCCGCGGCGGCGAGCTCCGCGAGCTCCGCGTACGTCGGGGCGGCCTCGGGGCCCGCCGCCCAGGCGCGCCGGCACTCCTGCAGCAGCCACAACCCCATCACGTTGCGCAGCAAGCGCGTGGTCCCGTCGATTCCGCGCTCGTTCGTGAGGTTGAACTCGAGCGCGGCGCCGCCCAGCACCGGCTCGTCCAGCTCGAGCCCGAGCAGCGACCAGGTGCCGCTGGAGAGGATCGCCGCCTGCCCCTCGCCGGCGATCGGCGCCGCGGCGAAGGCCGATGCCGTGTCGTGGCCCGCGACGGCGAGCACGGGCAGCTCATCCTCCAACCCGGCGGTGCGCCGGTGCTCGGGGAGCAGCGCGCCGATCTCGGTGCCGGGCTCGATCAACTCGCCGAAGATGCGGCCCGGCAGCCCGAGGCGCTCGATCGCCTCGTGGGCCCAATCGCCGCTGCGCGCGTCGAGCAGTCCGGTGGTGCTGGCGACCGTGATCTCGTTGGTGGCTCGGCCCGTGAGCCAGAGCGCCAACAGGTCCGGCATGAGCGCGATGCGCTCGGCCGCCGCGAGCGCCGCCGAGTCGCGCTCGGCGAGGAGCTGGAACACGGTGTTGATCGGCATCGTCTGGATGCCGGTCACGGCGTAGAGCTCGGCCCGGGGGATCCGGCTCTCGGCGAGCTCGATCATGCCCTCGGTGCGCCGGTCGCGGTAGTGGAAAGGCACGCCGAGCAGGCGCCCCGCGCCGTCGAGGAGGCCGTAGTCCACGCCCCACGTGTCGATCCCGAGCGCGACCGGCCGCCCCTGTGTGGCGGCAGCCTCGACGCCGGTCAGGATCTCGCGCAGGATCGTGAGCGCGTTCCAGTGCAGCCCGTCGGGCAGGCGCACCGGCACGTTCTCGAACCGGTGCAGCTCGGTGAGCTCGGCCCGGCCGTCGGCGAGCGTGCCGGCGAGCACGCGGCCCGACTCGGCGCCGATGTCGCAGGCGACGTAGCTGGGGGCGCGCTCAGTCGAGATGGAAGACCTCCTCCAGGCGTTGCAGCGGCGGGCTGCCCTCGCCGGCGTCCGAGCCGGGCAGGGGCTCGAAGAAGGGGGCCATGTCCGCCTGCCAGCGGGCGTTCACGTCCGTCTCGGCCATCCGCTGTTGCGCGGCCTCGAAGTCGTCGGTCTCCAGATAGCCGACGAGCAGGCCGTCGTCGCGCAGAAACAGCGAGTAGTTGCCCCAGCCGGACTCGCGCAGAGCCTCGAGCATCTCGGGCCACACGGCCCGATGGCGCTCGCGGTACTCGTCGAGCCGGTCCTGCTTGACCTTGAGCAGGAAGCAGACACGTTCCATCAGCGACCTCCTTCCGAGCCGCCGACGACCGCCAGCTCGATGTCCATGAGCCGGGCGATGCGGCGGATCTCTTCGATGCGGTGGCCCACGCCGAGCGCGAC
Organism: uncultured bacterium; assembly: GCA_965652565.1. Taxonomy (GTDB): domain Bacteria; phylum Actinomycetota; class Thermoleophilia; order Solirubrobacterales; family 70-9; genus RSA11. Next base: position 16,051 of record CBFGWL010000030.1, on the reverse strand, counting down.
GTGGTGCGTTGGGCCCTCCGCGCACCAAGCGTCGAAGAACGGCGCCGGCTCCAGCCCGAAGCGCAACCGCGAGTTCGTGTTGCCGATCTTGAACGTCGGGCCGGGGATCGACTCGCCCTCGGCCGCGATCAGCTTGAGCCGTCCGTCCTCGGTCTGCGTGCAGCCGAGGATCGTCACGGGGCCGTAGCGCACCTTGAACTCCACGGAGAGCCCGAAGCCGCGCTTGCCGTGGTAGAGCTTGAGCGCGCGCAGGGTGGGGCGGCCCTCGGCGATCGCGATGTGCCCCGGGCCGTCGTGGCCCATCAGGATGAAGTCCTCGTCGAAGTCGAGCGCGTAGTACTCGGTGTACGAGCCGCCCGCCCCGAGCCGGTCGAGGATGAGCTGGGCGACGTTCGTCTTGAGATCGCCCTCGCCCGAGGTCGGGATCCCGCGCGCGGTCAGCAGCGAGTTGCCGACGATCACTCCCGCGCCGAGGCGCTCGGCCTCGTTGCCGTTCAGCCCCCGGTAGTAGTAGGTGAGCCCGTCGAGCTCGAAGTCCTCGCAGAGGCGGTCGAGCCCGACCGCGACCCGCGCGGAGAAGTCCATCGCCTCCGGCTCGATCGGCCCGGCGATCGGGTCGGCCGAGGGGTCGGCGAAGTCGAACATCGCCTCGATCTCCTCACGCTTGCGGGTGACCTCCTCGTCGGTCGCCGCGTCGACGCGGACGCCCAGGTCGTCGATCTCGAGCACCTCGACGTGCGCGCCGAGCTGCGCGTGAACCATCGTGAAGTCCGTGTAGAGGTCGAGCATCCCCGGATAGGTGTGGCCGAGGAACCCGAGGCGCGAGCGCCGCAGCTCGCGGGCCACGCCGGCGGCCCGCACCCAGGCCCCGATCTGCGACCAGGCGCGCTCGTCGTCGTCGATCGTGCCGGTGACCGTGTCGTAGGGCACGCGCGAGCGCGTGAACGCGCCGGCGAGCTCCGGCACGCAGCAGGCCGAGCAGTTGGCGAGCCACTCGGCGGTGTCGGTGTTCTCGTAATCCAGCGACTTCGTCGGCTGCAGCGCCAGGAGCAGGCACGGCACGCCGGCCGCTTGGACCGCGGGCAGGACCTGGCTCGACGTCGCGTAGGTGACCGCGTGACAGAAGACCAGGTCGACGTCCTCGCGCTTGAAGCGCTCGCCTGCCTCGCGGGCGCCCTGCGCGGTGTCGACGAGCCCGGCGGAGACGACCTCGGCGCCGAGCGCCTCGATGCGCTCCTCGACGCGGCGCTGATAGCCCTCGCAGCGCTCGCGCAGGCCGTCGAACTGCGGCCAGTAGGCCTCCAGCCCGATCCCGAACACCCCGACCCGCGCGCTGGGCGCGGGCCGGGGGTCCGTACCGATCGACAACCCTCGATCAGAAGTCGAAGTCATCGATGTTGTCCTTGTTGAACCGGGTGGGCGGGCCGAGGATGACCTCGCCGTCGGCGCCGATCTCGTAGTCGCCGAGGCGGCCGGCCTCGAACGTCTCGCCCTCGGCACCAGTGATGCGGCCGGCGGCGAGATTCGCTGCGGCGTGGCCGGCGAGATAGCCGACGTCAGCCGGGTTCCACAGCGCGAACTCCTGCACGCAGCCGGACTTGACGAACTGGCGCATCTGGTTCGGCGTGCCGAGCCCGGTCACCACGACCTTGCCCTCGTTCGGGGAACCGCAGATGTAGCGGGCCGCGGCCGCGATGCCGACCGTGGTCGGGGCGATGATGCCCTTCAGGTCGGGGTAGGCCTGCAGCAGCCCCTGGGTCTCCTGGAACGACTTCTGGTCGTCGTCGTTGCCGTAGGCGATCTCGACGAGCTCGAGACCGGAATACTCCTCGTTCTCCGCGAGCTCCTCCTCCATGAACTCGATCCAGGTGTTCTGGTTGGTCGCGTTCGGAGTCGCCGAGAGGATCGCGATCTCGCCCTCGCAGTTCTCGACCTGCTCGCAGATCATCTCGATCTGCGTGTCGGCGATGTCCTCGGACGACGCCTGGTTGATGAAGATCGACCGGCACTCCGGCGCCGTGTCGGAGTCCATCGCGACGATCGCGACGTCACGCTGCGAGGCGCGGTCGAGCGCCGGGCAGACGGCGTTGGGGTCGTTCGCCGCGATGATCAGCGCGTCGACGCCCTGCTGGGCGGCGGCGTTGATCAACGGCACCTGCGAGGACGCGCCCGCGTCCGTCGGGCCCTCGTAGCGATGGGTGCCGCCGAGCTCCTCGACGGACTCCTTCACCCCGTCGTGCTCGATCTCCTCGTAGGGGTTGCCGAGCTGCTTGGGAATGGAGACGACCTCGAGCCCCTCAGGGATCTCCGCGCTCGGGTCGGCCTCGCCCTCGGCAGCCGCGCCGCCGCCGCCGTCGTTGTCGTCCTTGGTCTCCCCGCACGCGGCGAACGCGAGCGCGAACACGGAGACGAGGGCGACGGCGAACAAGGCGCGCAACCACCCGTTCTCTCGTTTGTTCATTTGAACCTCTCCCGTGGTCGGTGTTCTAATGAGCCGCTCCGCGCCGACCTCCCGCGGTCGCGGCGATGCGCTCGCGCCTCACGGGCGCGCTGCACAAGATTTGGTCCCAGCACCGCGGCGATCAGCAGCGCGCCGGTCACGATCGTCACCCACTCCTGCGAGACCTGGCCGAGGGTGAGCGCGCTGCGGATCCCGCCCAGGAGGAAGAGCGCCAGGATCACCCCGACGATCGTCCCCTTGCCGCCGAAGATGGACACCCCGCCCAGGACGACGGCGGCGACGACGGTGAGCTCGAACCCCGTCCCGTAGTCGGCCCGGGCGCTGGCGAGGCGCAGGGTCATGATCACTCCGGCGAGCGCGGCGACGATGCCCGAGATCACGAACAGGATCTCCTTGATGCGCTTGACCCGTACGCCGGAGAAGAAGGCGGCCTCTTCGTTCGCGCCGATCGCGTAGATCTCGCGCCCGAGCTTCGTGGCGTGCAGGACGATCGCGAAGGCGATCGCGAGCAGGCCGAAGAGCGCGACCGGATAGGGGATCGCGGTCCCGGGGACGTTCTCGAAGCCGTACTGCGTGTACGACGCGGGGAAGTCGGCGACGGCCGCGTCGCCGAGCACCACCAGGGCGAAGCCGCGGTACATCGTGAGCGTGCCGATCGTCACCGCCAGCGACGGCAGCCCGACGCGCGTGATCAACACGGCGTTGAACGCGCCGCAGAGCGCGCCGACCAGCAGGCAGAACGGGATGATCGCCTCGATCGGCCAGCCGGCGTTCCACAGCTCGCCCATCAGGGCGCTCGAGAGCCCGAGCACGGAGGCGACCGAGAGGTCGATCTCCGCGGTGATCACGATCAGCGTCAGCGGCAGCGCCATGAGGGCGATCTCCGCCATGTCCGCGGACGCGAACGAGAAGTTGTCGCCGGTGAGGAACTCCTCGGACAGCCCCGACCCGAGCACCATCGTGCCGACGATCAGCAGGAAGATCAGCGCCTCCCAGCGGGCGAGCTCGCTGAGGCGCCGCGGGGCGGGGGTGGCGGTCGCACGCTCGGCGCTCATGAAGACCCTCCCGTCGTCCGGGTGCTTGCGGCATCGCCGGCGCGGGCGCGTGTGTCGGGCCCGCCCGGCGGCGCGGTCGTCCGGGTGCTGCGCTGGCGCAGCCGCTCGGCGACGCGCACCGCGATGAAGCGGTCGAGGGCGATCGCGGCGAGCAGCAGCGCGCCGACGACGGCCTGTTGCCAGAAGGCGGGCACCTTCAGCACGATCAGCGCCGAGGTGATCGTGGTCAGCAGCACGGCGCCGAGCGCCGCGCCCCAGACGCTGCCCGAGCCGCCGAAGATCGCGACGCCGCCGATGACCGCGGCGGCGATCACCTGCAGCTCATAGCCCGTGCCGGCGGTTGCATCCACGGTGCCGTAGCGGGCGGTGAACAGCACGCCGGCGAGCCCGGCCAGCGCGCCGCTCGCGATGAACGCCGTCATCACGCGGCGGTCGGTGCGGATGCCGGCCAAGCGCGCTGCCTGCGGGTTCGACCCGATCGCGTACAGCTCCCGCCCGGCGCGGAAGTTGCGCAGCGCGTAGCCGACGATGACCAGGGCGACGAGCGTGAAGAGGGCGATCGTCGGGACGCCGAGGATCGTGCTCGTGCCGATCGAGAGGAAGCCGTCGGGCAGCGTCTCGGCGTTCACCTGGCTGCCGCCGGTCCACACGAAGGCGAGCCCGCGGAAGACGTAGAGGGTGCCGAGCGTGGCGACGAGCGCCGGAAGCCGGCCGAACGTGACGAGCGCCCCATTGATCACCCCGGCGGCGGAGCCGAGGAGGATCCCAAGCAGGAACACGAGCGGGATCGGCAGGTCCGGGTTGTTCTGGAAGACATCGCCCGCCATGAACGCGCTGAGGCCGACCACCGAGCCGACCGAGAGGTCGAGGTTGCGGGTGACGAGCACCAGCGTCTGGCCGACGGCGAGCAGCGCGATGATCGTCGCGTTGCGCGTCAGATCCCGCAGCGAGCCCGCGTCCACGAAGCGGGGCTCGGCGATCGCGGTGATCGTGACGAGCAGCGCGAGCGCGACGATCAGGCCCAGCTCGCGCACGCGCACGACCGCGTTGATGAAGTCGCGGCGCGAGCGCTCGGACTCCGCGGGGGCGGGGGCGGCGACTGCTTCGGCGGGCGGCGTCACTCCGAGTCCTCCTCGCCCGTGGTCGGGTCCGCGGCGCCCTCGGCGTCGGCGGTGATCGCGGTCTCGGCGAGCCGGCCGGTCGCCGCCTGCATGACCGCTTCCTCGCTCGTCCCGCGGCCGGGCAGCTCGCGGATCAGCCGCCCCTCGTGCATCACCAGGATGCGGTCGGCCATCCCCAGCACCTCCGGCAGCTCGGAGGAGATCATCAACACGGCGAGCCCCCGCCCGGCGAGTTCGGAGAGCAGCCTGTGGACCTCGGCCTTCGTGCCGACGTCGATGCCGCGCGTGGGCTCGTCCACGATCAGGACCTTGGGGTCGGTGGCGAGCCACTTCGCGAGCACGACCTTCTGCTGGTTGCCGCCGGAGAGGAAGGCGACGGGGTCGCTGAGGCGGTGGAAGCGGATCCGCAGGCGCTCCGCCCACTCCGAGGCGAGGCGGTGCTCCGCGCCGCGGCCGATCACGCCCAGCCGGGCGAGCGCGCCGAGCCGCGTGAGCGTCGCGTTGCGTTCGATCGAGAGGTCCATGACCAGGCCCTGCTGGCGGCGGTCCTCGGGCACGAAGCCGATCCCGGCCCGCATCGCGGCGGTTGGGGAGCCCGGGCGCAGGCGCCGGCCCGAGACGCTCACGTGCCCGGCGTCCGGGCGGTCGACGCCGAAGATCGCCCGCGCGACCTCGCTGCGGCCCGAGCCGACCAACCCGGCGAGGGCGACGATCTCGCCCGCGCGCACCGTGAACGAGACGTCGACGAAGACGCCCTCGCGCGTGAGCCGAGAAACCTCGAGGACGGGCTCGCCGATCTCGGCGTCCTGCTTGGGGAAGAGCGCGCCGAGGTCGCGGCCGACCATCTTGCGGACCAGATCGTCGGCGGTGACGTCGGCGGTCGAGCCGTCCCAGACGACCTCGCCGTCGCGCATCACGGTCACCGTCGAGCAGATCTCGAAGACCTCCTCCAGGCGATGGGAGATGAAGAGCACGGCGACGCCGCGGTCGCGCAGCGCGCGCACGACGTTGAAGAGGCGTTCGACCTCGTGCCCGGACAGCGCGGCGGTGGGCTCGTCCATGATCAGCACGCGGGCGTCGAAGCTCAGCGCCTTGGCGATCTCGACGATCTGCTGGTCGGCGATCGACAGGCCGCGCACGGGGTCGGCCGGATCGAGCGGAACGCCGAGGCGCTTGAGCAGCTCGCCGACCTCGTTGCGCAGCGCCGCGCGGTCGATCCGCCGCCCCGAGCGAAGGGGGTGGCGGCCCATGAACACGTTCTCGGCCACCGAGAGGTCCGGGAAGAGAGTGGGCTCCTGGTAGATGACGGCGACCCCGGCGTCGCGCGCGTCGTGCGGGCTGTGGAAGGTGACCGGCTCGCCGTCGAGCAGGACCTCGCCCGAGTCGGGTCGCTGCACCCCGGCGAGCAGGCGGACCAGGGTGGACTTCCCGGCGCCGTTCTCCCCGATCAGCGCCCGCACCTCGCCGGCGGCGAGCGCGAGCGAGACGTCGCGCAGGGCCTGCACCGCGCCGTAGGCCTTGCTCGCGCCGCGCAGCGCGATGACAGGGGCGGCGTCGGCGTCGCGATGGGTGACGGCGTCGCTCATGCCTTGCTCCGGGTCTCTCGGGGCTCGCGCTCGACCGGGCGCACCTCGGTCCCGTGCTCGCGCAGCTGCGTGAGTTGCTCGCCGTCCATGCCGTGGGTGAGGACGGCCGAGACCTCGCCAAGGCGCGTGATCGCGGTCAGCCCGCGCACGCTCAGCTTCGAGGAGTCGAGCAGAAGGACGGACTCCGCGGCCTGGGCAATCATCTCGCGCTTCACCTCGGCCTCCAGCGAGTCGGCGTCGGTGAGCGCGCCGTCGGGGGTGACGCCCTTCACGCTGAGGAAGACGCGGTCGGCGTAGTAGCCGCGCACCGCGTTGACCGCGAGCGGGCCAACGTAGGAGCGCGTCAGCCGCCGCAGCGCGCCGCCCACGCCGATCAGCTCGACGCCGCGCGCCGGCGCCGCCGCCACCAGCTCCATCACCGGGAGGCTGTTCGTGATCACGGTCAGCTCGAGGCCTTCCTCGACGATCCGGCGGGCGAGGAAGTAGGTGGTCGTCGACGAATCGAGGAAGACGGTCTCCTGCGGCGCGATCATCGCCAGCGCCGCCTCGGCCAGGGCCGCCTTCGCTTCGCCGGCAGTTTCGAGCCGCTGCGAGAACGAGTCCTCGTGGGCGGCGATGTCGGGGAGGACGGCGCCGCCGTGGGTGCGGCGGGCGAGGCCCTGGCGCTCGAGCTCGGCGAGATCGCGGCGCACGGTCATCGACGAGATGCCGTAGAGCTGCTCAAGCTCGGCGACCGTCACGGATCCGCTCCGTCTCAGTGCTTCGGCGATGTCTGCCCGACGTGCGGCAGCAAGCGGGCGAGATGATGCGTTTTTCTGTTCGATTTGAACGCTCTCCTCCAAAAAGCGAACAGAAACGATCATTAACACACACAGCGGAACGGGTCAAGGACGCCGCCCGCGCGCAGCCGGCAAGGCTCGCCAAACCGCTGGAAAATCCGGGAAAAAGCGGCGCGTCAGCCCGCGACGACGACCTCGAGCCGCCGCGGCCCGTGAACGCCTTCGACGCGGCGCAGCTCGATGTCGGAGGTGGCCGATGGGCCGGAGATGAAGGTCAGCGGGCGCCCCTCGTGCGCGCCGGGCGTGAGCGCCTCGATCGCCTCGGGGACGGTGCCGAAGATGCGTTCCGCGCGCACTACGCACACGTGCAGATCGGGCACCAGGCTGAGCGCACGGCGTCCCTGTTCCGCGCCGCCGTCGAGCACGATCGTGCCGGTCTCGGCGATCGCCAGGGCCGCGCCCGTGAGCACGCCGTCCAGCGCGTCGAGCTCGTTCGGCGAGAGCGGCGGGTCGTCGGCGACCGGCTCGCCGATCGCCGCCAGCCAGTCCGCAGGCAGGTTGGCCGGCACGGCGACCCGGCGGGCGTCGTGGGTGGCGAGCGCGTCGCTGATCGCCGCCGCTATATCCCCGGCAGCCACGCGCCGCACGGTCGCCTGGTACTCCGCCACCCGCTCGCAGAAGAGGTCTGCGAGCTCCTCGTCCGAGCGGGGGGAGCGGAGTTGGTAGTCGCGGGGCGGCTCGGGATCGGCGGGCTCGTCGGGCGGGACGTCGCGCAGTGCGGCGCGGACGCGGGCCAAGATGTCCTCGCGGGCGCCGCTCATCCGCGCTGCTCCCACCACTCGCGGAAGGTCTGCTTGGGGATCGGCTTCATGTCGCGGACCGCCGTCCAGCCGGCGAGCGGACCCGGCAGCTTGCGGATCATGCCGCGGCGCGCGAGCGGCCATTGGCCTACGCGCCCGGCGCGCTGCGCGGCGCGGTAGCGGCGCGGGCTGGTGAGGATGCGGGCGAAGGCGCGCATCGCGGCGCCCTCGGGGTCGGGCAGCCCGCCCGAGTTGACCTCCCGCACCACCCGGCCGCGCAGGTGGATGAGCAGCGAGGGGATGTCGATCTTCACTGGGCAGACCTCGTAGCAGGCGCCGCACAGGCTCGACGCCCAGGGCAGGGTGGGGGCCTCTTCGAGCCCGCGCAGCTGGGGCGTGAGGATCGCGCCGATCGGCCCCGGGTAGATCGAGCGGTAGGCGTGGCCGCCCGTGCGCTCGTAAACCGGGCAGACGTTCAGGCAGGCGGAGCAGCGGATGCAATGCAGCGCGTCGCGGCCGGTGGAGTCGGCGAGCACGTTCGTGCGGCCGTTGTCGAGCAGGACGAGGTGGAACTCCTGGGGCCCGTCGCCGGGCGTGACCCCGGTCCAAAGCGAGGTGTAGGGGTTCATCCGCTCGCCGGTGGATGAGCGCGGCAGGAGCTGCAGCATCACCTCGAGGTCTCGGAAGCGCGGCAGGATCTTCTCGATCCCGACGACGCTCACCAGCGCGCGGGGCAGCGTCACGCACATCCGCCCGTTCCCCTCGGACTCGACGACGCAGACCGTGCCCGTCTCGGCGACCGCGAAGTTGGCGCCGCTCACCGCGACGGGCACCGAGAGGAACTTGCCGCGCAGGTACTTGCGCGCCGCCTCGGCGAGCTCGTGCGGGTCGTCGGTGAGCTCGTCGATGCCGAGCTCGCGGCGGAAGAGCTCGCGGATCTCGGCCCGGTTGCGATGGATCGCCGGGACGAGGATGTGGGAGGACTGATCGTCGGCCAGCTGGATGATCAGCTCAGCGAGGTCGGTCTCGATCGCGGCGACCCCGTGTTCGGCGAGGCCCTCGTTGAGGTCGATCTCGTCGGTCGCCAGCGACTTGACCTTGATCACCTCGTCGCTGCCGTGCTCGCGGGCGACGCGGGCGACGATCTCGATCGCCTCTGCGCCGTCGCGCGCCCAGTGCACCTTGCCGCCCGCGGCCGCGACCGACTCTTCGAGCCGCTCGAGGTGCCGGTCGAGGTGGCGGATCGCGTCGGCCTTGATGCGCCGCCCGGCCTCGCGCAGCTCCTCCCAATCGGGGCGCTCCTCGACGACCGCGGCGCGGCGCTTGCGGATCGTGGTGGTCGCGCGGCGCAGGTTCGCGCGCAGCTGCGCGTCGGCCAGCTCGCGGCGGGCGGCTACCGGGAACGGCGCTGGGTCGAAGCTCACGCGCGCTCCTCCCCGGTGGGGGCCGGTGGCTGGGCGTCCTCGGTGGAGGCGAGGATCTCGGCGAGGTGCACCGCGCGCACGCCGGTCTGCAGGCGCGCGAGCCCACCGCCGATGTGCAGCAGGCACGAGTTGTCGAGCGCGGTCACCGCTTCCGCGCCCGAGTCGAGCACGTGGCGCAGCTTGTCGGTGAGCATCGCCGCCGAGGTGTCGGCGTTCTTGACCGCGAAGGTGCCGCCGAACCCGCAGCATTCCTCGGCGGCGCCGAGCTCCACGAGCTCCAGCCCGCGCACCGATCGCAGGAGGCGAAGCGGCGCGTCCCCGACGCGCAGGAGCCGCAGCGAGTGGCAGGTGGGGTGGTAGGCGACGCGGTGCGGGTAGTAGGCGCCGACGTCCTCGACGCCCAGCTCGTCGACGAGAAAGCGCGAGAACTCGTACACCCTCGGCGTGAGCTCATCGACCGCGCGCGCGAGGCCGGGGTCGCCGGCGAGCTCAGCGAGCCGCCGGTACTGATCGCGCACCATCGCCGCGCACGAGCCCGAGGGCGTGACGATCGCCTCTGCGCCCTCAAAGACGTCCACGAAGTGCCGCGCAAGTGGTACGGCCTCGAGCTGATAGCCCGAGTTCGCGTGCATCTGCCCGCAGCAGGTCTGCTCGGTCGGGAAGTCGACCGCCAGGCCGAGCCGCTCCAAAACGCTCACCACCGCACGGCCGGTCTCCGGGAAGAGCGTGTCGTTGAAGCACGCGATAAAGAGGGCGACGCGGCGCGGTCGGCTCACGGGCGCACTGTAATCACATCCGTGGCTACGCAAACAAAGAGCCGGACACGAACCCCCGCGAGATCGTGATTTCGCCGGTTGATCCCACACAATCGCGAACTCGGGCAAGGCGTGATCCCGATTTCGTGATTGTGTTGGAGGATCCCACGAAATCGCGAAGTCGCGGGGCGGGTCTGTCTACGCGCTAGGCGAGCGCGGGCGCCTCGGGCAGGCGCGCGAGCGCCTCCTTCATGTCCTCCTCGGAGAACTCCAGGTCCTTGAGCTCGCCGCGGTGGTAGGCGTCGTAGGCGGCCATGTCGAAGTGGCCGTGGCCGGAGAGGTTGAAGAGGATCACGCGCTCCTCGCCCGCCTCCTTGGCCTCGAGCGCCTGCTCGATCGCGACGCGGATCGCATGCGACGGCTCGGGCCCGGGGATGATCCCTTCGGAGCGCGCGAACTGCACGGCGGCGTCGAATGCGTCCGTCTGGCGCACCGCGGTCGCCTCGACGATGCCCTCCTTGACGAGCGCGCAGAGGCTCGGCGCGTCGCCGTGATAGCGCAGGCCGCCGGCGTGCACGGGTGGCGGCACGAAGTCGTGCCCCAGCGTGTACATCGGCATGAGCGGCGTCATGCCGACGGTGTCGCCGAAGTCGTAGGCGTAGACGCCGCGCGTGAGCGTCGGGCAGGCGGCCGGCTCGGCGCCGATGAACCGCGTGTCCTTGCCCGCGCGGAGCTTCTCGCGGATGAACGGGTAGGCGATGCCGGCGAAGTTCGAGCCGCCGCCGACGCACCCGATCACCACGTCCGGGTACTCCCCGGCGAGCTCGAGCTGGCGGATCGACTCCTGGCCGATCACCGTCTGGTGCAGGCAGACGTGCCCCAGCACCGACCCCAGCGAGTAGTGGGTGTCCTCGGCGGCGACCGCCATCTCGACGGCCTCGGAGATCGCGATGCCCAGCGAGCCCGACTCGTGCGCGGCCTGCGAGCGGCCGGCCTCGGTGAGGTCCGAGGGGCTGCGGTGGACCGTGGCGCCCCAGGTCTCGATCATCGCCCGCCGGTAGGGCTTCTGGTCGTAGGAGACGCCGACCATGAACACCTCGCACTCGAGCCCGAACATCTGGCAGGCGAGCGCGAGCGAGGAGCCCCACTGCCCGGCGCCGGTCTCGGTGGTGAGCTTGCGGATGCCCTCGGCCTTGTTGTAGTAGGCCTGCGGGACGGCGGTGTTCGGCTTGTGCGAGCCGGCCGGCGAGACGCCCTCGTACTTGTAGTAGATGTGCGCGGGCGTATCGAGCGCCTTCTCGAGGCGCCGGGCGCGGAAGAGCGGGGTGGGTCGCCACAGCGCGTAGATCTCGCGGACCTCCTCCGGGATCTCGATCTCCGGCTCCGCGGACATCTCCTGCTCGATCAGCGCCATCGGGAAGAGCGGCGCCAGATCCTCCGGCGCGAGCGGCTCCTTCGTGCCCGGATGGAGCGGGGGGTGGGGCGGCGGGCCCAGGTCCGCCATCAGGTTCACCCAGCTCGTCGGGATCTCCGATTCGGGCAACTCGTACTTCGTCCGCTCGCTCAACACATACCTCCTGCCGTGGTTGGAAGGCGCGATTCTAAGCCGGACCCGCCGGTCGACACCGGGATGGATACGATCGCCTCATGAGCGAACAGCGCACCTGGACCGTGTATCTGGCGGGCGAGATCCACTCCGACTGGCGCGATCGCATCGCCGCCGGCGTCCGCGAGGCGGGCCTGCCGGTCGACCTCGTCGCGCCCGTCACCGACCACGCCGCCTCCGACGACGTGGGCGTGAACATCCTCGGCGCCGAGGACGACAAGTTCTGGCACGACCACAAGGGCGCCGGCATCAACGCCGTGCGCACGCAGACGCTGCTGCACCGAGCCGACGTGGTCGTCGTTCGCTTCGGCGAGAAGTACAAGCAGTGGAACGCCGCGTTCGACGCCGGGTACGCCGCGGCCCTCGGCAAGCCGCTGATCACGCTGCACCCGCCCGAGCACGATCACGCGCTCAAGGAGATCAACCGCGCCGCGCTCGCCACCGCGCGCGAGCCGGAGCAGGTCGTTGAGATCCTGCGCTACGTGATCGCGAAGGACTAGTCGGCGCCGTTCGACCGCGCCGGCTCCGCGTGCTCCCGCGCGCGGCGCCCGTCGATGAACGCGTCCATGCGCGCGAGCTTGCCGTCGCGCAACCGCCAGACGTGGTGGACGACGACCTCAACGGGCGAGCCGGTCTTGTGGCTGTGGCCCGTGCCCCGGACGCGGGCGATGATCGTGTCGTCCGCGAGCGTCTCGCCACCGAGGATCTCCCAGGCGAAGTCGTCCCACGCGCTCGTGAACTCGCGCATGTAGGTCGCGAACTCGTCGCGGCCGCGGCACAACTTGCGTCCCGGTACCTCGGCGGCCTCGTTCCAGACGAAGTCGTCGACCACCATCGCCTCGAGGCGTGCGAAATCCCGGCGATTGAACGCCTCGTATCCCCCGGCGAGAAACCCCATAGCGCCGTTGTCCACGCCCGGCAGTATCACGGCCAGCGTTCCTGGGTACAAACGGCAACCGTCGCCGCTCGCTCGCTAGCCTTTTGGCCGTCACCACGGAGGGGTGGCAGAGTGGTTGAATGCGGCGGTCTCGAAAACCGTTATGGGCGTTTACTCGTCCATCGAGGGTTCGAATCCCTCCCCCTCCGCTAGCACGACCCTCCTCGATGGGCCCCGGCCTCCCCGGCCGATCGGGGCCCACATCAACCTCAAGCCGCGGCCCGCTCTTCCGCCAGCCGGCGCAGCTCGGCCGGTGAGCGGCCGAGCCGGTCGGCCAGGGCGAGGACGCGCCTCACTTGGCCGTTCGAGCACTCCTCGGCGATCAGGCGCAGCTCGCCGGGCGTGAGCCCTGCGAGCCGTGGCGGGATGCGATGGGGAGAGCGGTTCGCGAGGCCGATTTTCCGCATCCGGTGTAGGACAGCGCGGTCGGAGCGGCCGAGCAGGCGGGCGAGGCGTCCGGGGTGCGAGCTGGCGAGCGCGCGGAGGAGCGCATCCTCCTCGGGAGCCCAGCGTCTGCCGGCGGCAGGGGCGGGCTCGGCCGCGAGCTCGATCCCCAGCCTGCGGGCGCGCCGCCGGATCGCCTCGGGGGTGCGCCCGTGGCGCTCGGCGACCGCGTAGAGCGACGCGTTCGCCGCGGCGGCGCGTCGCAGGGCCGCTTCCTCCTCGCCGCTCCAGGTGCGCGCGTAGCTGACGAGGCCCAGCCTGCGGGCGCGTGCCGAGACCGCGCTGGCGGTGCGCGTCCCGCCCAGCATGAGTCGCGCAACGGCCTCGCAGCCGAGGCCGCGCTCGTAGCCCTCGCGCAGGAGCCCGTCCTCGCGCGGGGTCCAGCGCCGTCGGCGATCGCCGGTCAGCAGCCCGAGCGTGTGAGCGCGGACGCGCAGAGCCCCCTCGGTGCGGCCGAGCTCGGCGGCCAGCGCGCGCAGCGGCCGGTCCCGGGCGATCGCCTCGCGCAGGGCCTCGTCCTCGGCGACGGTGTAGGGGCGGGTGCGCCGGCGGGAGGGGAGCAGGGCGCGGCGCCGCCGGCGCACGGCCTCGAGCGGCAGGCCGAGTCGCTGGGCGACGGCCGCGGCGGGCACGCCGGCCTCGGCGGAGGCGCGGAGCAGCGCGTCCTGCTCGGGCGACCACCGGCGCGGGGTCGGGCGACGTGCCGGCACGCCGAGCGCGCGGCGGCGCGCGTCGACCGCGTCCTGGCTCCTGCCCAGGCGCCGAGCGATCTCGGTGACGGGCACGCCCGCCGCGTACCACTCGCGCAGGCGCTGATCCTCGTGCGGGCGCCAGCGCTCGGCCATCGGTCAGCTGCGTCGAGCGTCGTCTGCGGTGGACGGCGAGCGCAACACCTCGGCGAGCACGACCGCGTTGTTGTGCTCGCGGTCGCGGGCGCCGAAAACGATCGTCAGCGGCCCCTCGCCCGCGCGCCGGCGCAGCTCCTCGAGTCGGTCGGCGTGCTCTCGCAGCTCAGCCCGGTAGCGCTCACGGAACCCGTCGAAGCGGGCGGGGTCGTGGCCGAACCAGCGCCGCAGCTCCGCGCTCGGGGCGAGCTCGCGGGCCCACTCGTCGAGTCTCAGCTCCTCACGCTTGCGGCCGCGCGGCCACACGCGATCGACCAGCACGCGGTAGCCGTCGCTCGTCTCGGGCGGCTCGTAAGCGCGCTTGACGCGAACGTCAAGCGCCATCGCGGCGCGGGGCCTCCGGATCGATCAACTGCGCGGCGTACGTCGCCCTGAGTTCCCAGGCGCGCACGAGGTCAGCGGATGGAGAACCCCATGTGCGGCCCTCGAGGCTCCACTCGTCCTCGCGCTCGCCGCGCACCAGGAAGAGGCCGGAATCGGGGGCGAGGTCGGCCACCCCGAGCGGTGGGGCAACGGAAGCGTGCTTGCGATTCAGGTGCACGTGCATGCCGATGGCCTGTCGCAGCCGGTCGGCGTCCTCGACGGTCATCGCGCTGCGGAAGGGGACCCGGAAGAGGCGGGTCGCGCTGCCGGCCCGCGGTGCTCGCGGGCGGCGCGGTGTTCCGTTGGCGACGCCCGCGCGCGTCGGTTGCGTCGCTCGGCTCGGATGCGTCCGCGGGCGCTCCTTGATTGCGGTTGCACTCATGGCGAACTCCTTTCGGTCGTAGCCGCCATCAGCGGGAGGTGAACGCTGGAAGTCTTTTTTCCAGCCTCAGTAGATAAAAGGTATCATCGGTGAGGTGATTTGCACAGCCAGGCTGTGCGAAACTCGTCACACATGGACATCCCGCTCACCACCGACCCCGACGATCCTCTGGCGCAGCCCACCCGCGCGCGGCTCTTCCTGCTGCTCGAGCAGCTCAAGCGCCCGGCGGGAACGGCTGAGCTGGCCGAGCGGCTGGATCTCCACCCAAACGGCGTACGCGTCCACCTCGAGCGGCTCGAAGGGGCCGGGCTGGTCAGCCGCACCCGCCAGCGGCGGCCGCGCGGCCGCCCGCGCGATGCGTGGACGATCGCCCCGGACGCGCGACCGGGGGGCGCGCGTCCGGCGGCGTACGCCGATCTCGGCCGGTGGCTAGCCCGCGCCACGTCCAGCCGGCCAGGACAGCTGCGTGAGGTGGAGCGGGTCGGCCGGGAGATCGGCCGCGAGCTCGCCCCCGCCGACGCCGAGGACGGCAGTCAAGCGCTGGCGACGACGCTCACAGCGCTGGGTTTCGAGCCCCGCACGACGGCCGGTGGGCAAGGACGCGTCACCCACTGCCTGGAGAACTGTCCCTACCGCGAAGCGGTCCACGAGAACCAGGCGGTGGTTTGCACGCTCCATCGGGGTATCACCCGCGGGCTGCTAGACGTGCTGTTGCCGGACGCCGAGTTGGCCGACTTCGTGCCGCGCGATCCCGACGCGGCCGGCTGTCTCATCGAGCTGGAGCGCGTCGAGACGCCGGCCTGAGCAACCCGCCTCGTCCCGCCGCGGGGGCCGTAGGGTGGTCGCGTGCGCGAGGAGAGGCGACGGCACTGGCTCGAGGATCCGCGGTGGCAGCGGTTGGTCCTGGGCGACTGGAACCCGGTCATCCGGGATCCGATCGACCTCATGCGCGCGGCGCTTCTGATCGGCTCCGTGCTGCTGGCGTTCCTGGACAAGAACCTCGAGGCCGCCCCGCTGATCACCGTGCTGGTCGTGCTCGTCCCGCGCATCCTCGATCTGCCGCGGCCCCTGGATGCCGCCGTGGTGGTCGGGATGTCGATCCAGGCCTGGGGGAACCTGTTCGACTTCTTCAACCGTTACGGGTGGTACGACGACGTCGTCCACTTCCTCGTGCCCATGCTGACCTGCGCGGCCACGTACGTCGTGCTGGCGCGGCTCGAGATCGTGCCACCCCCGGATCGCAGCTATCTGCGGCGGCACGACCTCGGGGTCTTCCTCGTCACGTTTCTGATCGGCCTCGGCTACGCCGCGCTGTACGAGATCTACGAGGCCGGGGCCGACGCCGTCTTCGACTCGAATCTGCAGGAGAGCCTCGCCGACACCAACACCGACCTGTTGTTCGGCGCCCTCGGCTCGGCGGTGGGCGCCAACGC
>CBFGWL010000029.1:0-31140 GCA_965652565.1 uncultured bacterium | reverse complement strand
GACGTTGTCGAGCCTCGCCTTGACGAGGGCCTGCGCCTCGACGCCCTGGATGTTGAGCTCGACCTTGCCCAGGCGCGCTTCCGCGCCCACGCTGAGCTCGACCATGCCCGTCACCTCGGCCATGACCGCGAGCTGCGCGTGGAGATCGTCGACCTCGATGTCGATCTCGTCCACCTTCACCACCGGGACGTCCAGCAGGACGTCCGGTCCGTCGGGGATGCGCTCCGGGTCGACGATCGAATAGTCGTCGTACTGATCCGTCGGTTTGCGAGCCATGAGCCTCCTTGCTCCTCCCTCGGCGTACCGATGTTTCCTTCCGCAAGGGCGGCTACCCCTCGCCCGGGCCCCCAAGCGAGGACCCGGCACGGATGCTCAGAGGGCGATCCCCGGCTCCCAGGCACGCGCGCGGATCCAGCGCCGGCTCGAGCGCTGCGCGCCTAGGCGAGCGCCTGGCGGATCGCCTCGCGCCAGTCCTCGAAGGCGATCCGGCAGACGACGCGCTCGAAGACCTGCTCCCATTCCGGAGCCGGCCGCCAGAAGCGCGCCCGCCGCCACATCCGGCGCACGCGCCGCGCGTCGAAGCAGTCCTCCCAGGCGTCCTCGCGGCGCAGCATCGCGGCCAGCTCGCGTCCCGACTGCCCCTCCCAGATCCGCGCCCTGCGGATCGGGTCGCGGGCGCGGCGCTTGAAGTAGGGCACCTCCGCCCAGGCAGGCACGAGGCGCTCGAGCAGCTCGCGGTGGAGCTTCGCCTCCAGGCGCTCCTCCGGGGTGAGCGTGAACGCCGACTGGATGAAGCTCGGCGAGGAGAACACCGTGATCCGCTGCGCGTGCGCGGCGAGGCCCGAGCGGTGCGGGAAGCGGTCCATCAGGTAGAACCAGTCGAGCAGCGCGGGGCCCTCGACGCCGGCCGCGCGCCCGCGGTCGAGCTGGCGGCGGAACTCGGCCTCGGCGGCCGCGTACGCGTCGGCGCCCGCGGCGTCGTGGCCGCGGCGCACGGAGGTCATGAGGCGCGCGAGCAGCCCGGCCTCGCCGCCCGACCGCGCCTCGGCGAGCTTGCGCTCGCTCGGGTAGTAGAAGCCGTGCGCAATCTCGCCGCCGTGTCCCGAGATCGACGCGAAGCGCTGCGGCGGCGGGGGCAGGGCCATCCGCCCGCGCACGCGCCCCGCGTAGCGCATCCCCTCGTGCAACAGGAACAGGTCGCGGGCGCGGGCGCGCAGCGGCTTGGTGTGCACCTTCTGCTGTCCCTCCCTCCAGGCGACCTTGTGGTCGACCTCGCGCGGCGCGCGGGCGACCAGCTCGCGGGCGATGTCCGCCTCGCCCGCCTTCACGTCGCTCGTGCGCAGCTCGGCGTCGATGCCCGCGGCGATCGCCGCGGCGGCCGAGACCCGCGAGTCGCGCCCGCCGGAGAGGTCCACCCGCGGCCGCTCCGGGAACACCGCGGCGGCCGTGCGCAGCGCGAGCTTCGCTGCCTCCGCCGCCTCGTCGACCCGGGCCTCGCCCGCCACGCCGCGGCCGGCGAGCGCCTCCGCGGCGCCCGTCTCCTCGACGCTCGCGCCCTGCGGGCCGACGCGCAGCACCGTCCCCGGCGCGACCTTGCGCATGCCGCGCACCGGCGTGGAGTCGCCCATGAACCAGCCCGCGGCCGCGAACAGCGCCCAGCCGCGCTCGTCGGGCTCGGGCTCCGTCCCGGCGAAGAGCGCGAGCGCGCCGAGCCGGTTGGACCAGGCCCGGCCGCCGGGGAACTCGAACTCGTACAGCCGCCCCGCCCCCAGAGCGTCGTTGGCGAGCGTGACCGTGCCCGCGCGCCGGTCGGCGAGCGCGACCATCTGCGGGGCGTTCAGCTCGCGCGCGACCAGCCCCGGGTCGCGGGCGAGCGCGGTCGCCAGGTGACGTGCCGCGCCGCCGAGGCCGTCGGGCTCCGCGAGGCCGCTCCAGCCCACCGGGATGTAGGCGCCCACCAGGGCGCGGTCGGCGTCTTCGTACCAGTAGGGCCAGGCGCAGCTCAGGACCGGGTCGTGCAGGGCGAGGACGCCGACCCCTCCCGCGCGCCAGGCGCGCCGCTCGAGCTCGCCGTGGGCCTGCCCCTGGTAGTGCGCCTGGACGCGCTCCGCCCTGCGCTCGAGTTCCTCGTCGCCCTCGTCCGCCTCCAGGGCGTAGACGAGCACGGTGGGGTCGACGATCTCAGCCATCGCCCGGGGGACGGTACAGGGCGCCCTACCTGCGCAGCCGCCTGCGGGGCACCTCGCCCTTGCGCTTGCCGTGCCAGGCGTCGCGCGGGGCGCGGGCCAGGTGGTTGGCGAGCTCCTCCAGGGCGCGCAGCTCGTTCGAGCTCGCCCCCGCGGCGAGCAGGCGCCGCATGGTCGCGTTGCGGACCGCCGTCGGGGCGCGCTCGAACAAAAACAGCGAGATCTCGCCGTCGAACTCGGTGGGCTCGGCGATGTCCGGCACGCCGGCGCGGTCGCCGACGCGGCGCAGGTAGCCCACCAGCACCTCGCCGTGCCCGTCGCGCAGCTCCTCGGCGGAGAGGCCGGTGGTGACCGCGCGGCGCAGGCGCCTGCGCTCCATGCGCCCGAGCGAGCGCAGCCCGGCGCGCGGGTTCAGGTCGTGGATCACCGTGCCGCGCACCGCCGACCGCGCCATGTGCATGAGCGGCCGCCAGTGGTTCTCGGGCACGACGCGGAAGACGAAGAGCAGCACCACGAACAGCGCGAGCGCAAGGAGGGCGACCACGAGCTCGACCCACACGTTCATCGGCGGGAGGAGGTGGAAGCCCACGCCGATCGCAACCGCGATCAGGATCGCCCGCAGGACCTCCGAGTAGGGGAAGGCGATCGGGCGCTTGCCGAGCTGGCAGCGCAGGAACATGTAGGCGCCCGGGATGCCGAAGCCCGCGATCATCCCCAGCGGGGCCGCGTACACACCGATCTCGGGGGCGAGCCAGGCGATCATCCCCGCGAAGATCAGGAACGCGAGCACGCAGCCCGTGATGAACGTCGCCCGCTTGTGCGGGATGTTCACGTTCTGGTTGATCCCGCGGTAGAAGGACGGCATCACGAACGCCGCCGCGGTGAACGGGATCAGCGGCGCCGCTGGGCCGTACGAGGAGGGCGCCACGTCCACCAGCACCGCGCCCCCGACCACCATCGCGAGCACGGCGAAGATGCAGAGCAGCAGGAAGTAGCCCAGCAGCTGGCCGCGCTGCTCGCGCTGCCCGTACTCCTCGCGGACCGCCTTGAAGATCGCCGCCTTGCGCAGCGGGCGCAGCGACATGCGGAATCCCTGCGGCAGGAACGCCACGACCATGCCGATCCTCGACGCCAGGTGGTAGATGCCGAGGTCGGCGTCGTCGACGAAGCGCGACAGCAGGAAGATGTCGGCGTTCTGGATCGCCCAGAACGACATGATGATCGGCGCGCGGTAGCGACCGCGGAGGATGATCTGCCCCACCTCCCGCAGGTCGAACGAGGGCTCGAAGGACCCGCGCAGGAGGAACACCGCGAAGGCCGCGGCGAGGGCGGTGCCCACCGTCGTCGCGATGATCGCGCCCTCTACGTCGGCCCCCGAGGCGAGCACGGCGACCATCGCGATCAGCACGAGGATGGGCCGCGAGGCGTCCGAGAGGATGAACGCGGTGGGCCGGCGCTCGAGCCAGATGATGATGTCGGCGATCTTGAAGACCAGCCACACGCCTGACAGAAGGCCCGCCCACAGCACGAGGCTCGCGTCTTCGGTGCTGCCCAGCAGCACCTCGGCGATCGGCTCGCGCCACCAGACGACGATGCCCGTGCCGATCAACCCGAGGACGAACGCCCAGGCGAGCCCGGTGCCGAGCGTGCGCTGGGGCGAGGTCGAGACCTCCTCGTCCGCACCCTGGTCGTCATCGTCGTCCTCGTCGTCGCCGCCGCCAAACGTCCTGCGGATCGTCCCCGGCTTGACGAGCAAGACCATGATCTGGGTCATCAGGCCGGCGAGGAAGAGCAGCAGCGCGTAACGCCCCAGCTCCGCCGGCCCGAGGAAGTTCGCGACGACCGCGATCGAGGCGAGCTGGATCAGGTTCGAGATGACCAGGGTGGTGCCCTGGACGCCGGAGTAGCGGAGCAACCGGACTCCGAGCACCGCACCGGTCCCCCCGGGGTGCCCGCCGCTGCGGCCGCGCTCGGACTTGCTCACGCCTGTAGGGGCGGGATTGCGCTCGCCGCCGAGGGCGCCTTGGTGCCCGCCGCGCTTGGCCTATTCATCCTCAACATCGTCGCCCGCCAGTGTCGCAGCTTGGCCCGGCGACGAGCGAGTGTCGGCCGGCCGCGCCCAGCTGCGCCGTGTTCCGCCGCGGGCGCGGCGCCCGAGGGCGAACGCGGCCGGAGCTTCGGAGTCAAGTGGGCCATGAAGGACTCGAACCTTCAACCTTGAGATTAAGAGTCTCCTGCTCTACCAGTTGAGCTAATGGCCCGCCGGAATGGTAGCGAGACACGCGTGCTCGTCCAGCCCTTTTGAGACCCCCGCGGGGCCGCTCGGTTTGCGGCCGGATCAGGGGCCGAGGAGCGGGTTTTGGCCGGAGAGGCCGGGCGCGGCTTCGCCGAGCGGATCGGCCCCCTCGGAGGGTTGCTTGCCCTGCTCCTTCTTCACGCGCTTGGCCTCCTTGCGCAGGTCCGCGAACTGCTTGAGGGCCCGGCGATCCTCAGGATCCTCGACGTGCTTGCGGGCCTGCTCGAGGGCCTTGTCGCCCTCCTTGAGGTTGAGGGCGTTGAACCAGTAGTACGCGAGGTTGGCGTACTCGTTGAAGCTCGGGTTGTCCGCGGCGAGGATCGCCTGCGCCTGGGCGGCGTTGCGATAGTCGCCCACCAGGTCGTAGGCGTCCCGCATGCTCGCGGCGGTCGCCGCGTCGGGCTTCTTGGGTTCGAGCGCGAGATACTGCTGCCAGGCGTCGAACGCCTTGTCGAACTCCGACTTCGCGTCCTCGGTGAGCGCGAGCTGCTGCGTCTCCTCATCGACCCCGAGCTGGGAGCGACCCGACTGGTAGCGCAGCGAGGCGAGCTCGGCGAGCGCCTGGGGGTCGTTCGGATCGGCTTCGAGCTGCTCCTCGACGTCCTCGATCTGGTCCTTGAACTGATCGGCGGTGCTGCCGGAGTTGGTCCCGAAGACCTCGTCCAGGATGCCGCCGCCGCCGAGCTCACCGCCGATTCCGAAGCCGATGAAGCCCACGGCGAAGATGACCGCGAGGAACGCGTAGACGACGCGAAGGACATTTTTGCGCCGCGGATTTGAAAGATCGAACAGCACGAGATCGAGAGGGTACCGGTGCGCGCTTGATTAGCGCGCGGCTTCCGCCGGCGTGGCCGCCGCGACGTCGTCGGGCGGGCGCCCGAACGCCTTCGCCAGCAGCAGCGAGAACTCGAACAGCAGATACAGCGGCGTCATCGCGATCAGCATCGTGACCGGGTCCTGGCCGGGCAGCAGCATGGCCACGATGGCGATGATCAGGATCGCGTAGCGGCGATTGCGCGCGAGCTGCTGCGGCGTGGTGATCCCCAGGCGGCAGACCGACATGACCGCGATCGGGATCTGGAAGAGCACGCCAACCGACATCACGGTGAGCACCACGAAGCTGTAGTAGTCCTGCGCCCGCACCGCCACCTCGAAGGTGTCGTCGCCGGGGAACGTGACGAGCAGGAACTGCAGGGCAGTGGGGGTGATCAGGAAGTAGGCGAAGACCGCGCCCGCGACGAACAGGAACGGCACGGAGATCAAGAACGGCATGACCGCGCGGCGCTCGCGCTGCGTCAGGGCGGGCAGCACGAACGCGTAGGCCTGGTAGAGGATCACGGGCAGGGCCAGCAGCAGGCCGCCGTAGAAGGCGAGCTTGACGGTGACGAAGAAGGGCTCGGTCGGGCTGAAGGTGAAGGGCTCGTAGTCGGCGGGCAGCGGCCGGTTGGCGATATCGAGCAGCAGGTCGCGCTGCCAGAAGCAGAACGCGATCGCGAGCACGAGCACGAGCACCGAGACGATGATCCGCGTGCGCAGCTCGTCGAGGTGCTCGACCAGGGTCATCCGGTCGTCGAACTCGACCGGCTTGATCCGCGCCACCGCCTACGGCCTCCCGCCCGGCGCGCTGGCTACTCGCGCGGCTCGGAGACGATCTCGCCCTCTGCGGACTCCTCGGCGGTCGCGTCCGGCGCGGCGGTGGCCGGCGACTGCTTCTCGAGCTCCCGCTTGGTGCGCTCGCGCTGCTTCTCCTCGTCGTTGCGCCCGGTGATCGAGTCCTTGAACTCCCGCATGCCGCTGCCGAGCGACTTGCCGAGCTCCGGCAGCCGCTTGGGCCCGAAGACGACGAGTGCGATGATCAAGACGATCGCCAACTCGAGTGGTCCGATATTGGGCATCGATCAGATGGTAGGGCACCGCAGGCGCCCTGTCTTGCCCATTACCGCTTGAAGTTCAGGTGGAAGCGCGAGGGCGTGGGCTCGGCCTGGCCCTGGTACTTGCTGCCGGTCTCCCGCGATCCATAGGGATTCTCGACCGGCCCGTCCATGCGCATGAAGGACATCTGCCCGATCGGCATGCCGTGGTAGATCGTGATCGGCAGGTTGGCGACGTTCGAGAGCTCGAGCGTGAGGTTGCCGGCGAAGCCCGCGTCCACGAAGCCGGCGGTCGAGTGGATCAAGAGCCCCAAACGTCCCAGGGAGCTCTTGCCCTCGAGCCGGGCGACGATGTCGTCGGGCAGCTTGACGCGCTCGAGCGTCTGGCCCAGCACGAACTCGCCCGGGTGCAGGATGAACGGCTCCTCGTCGCCGATCTCGACCAGCTCCGTGAGCCCCTCCATCGGCTCGCGCACGTCGATGTACGGGTAGCGCGCGTTGTGGAAGACGCGGAAGCGGCGATCGACGCGCACGTCGACGCTCGAGGGCTGCACCATCGAGTCCTCGAACGGGTCGATCTCGATCCTCCCGGCCGCGATCTCCGCACGGATGGTTCGGTCACTCAGGACCATGGCGGCGCAGTCTATTTGGCTTGGGGGCGCCATGGCGACCCCGCGGCGAGGGCGGCTGGACGCGCGGCCACGACATAGGGGCCAACCCCTAAAGGGGTCTGGGGAGTCTGCCGATGGAGGGGTCGGAATGGCAGAGCGGCACGCGACCCACAAGGACGACGCCCGAGGCGGGAAGCGCCTCCAGCTGGAGAACGAGCTGAAGGCGCGGCAGCTTCAGGACGCCGACGCCGCCCGCCACGACGACGACCTGCAGATCTGCCCCGAGTGCGGGCGCGATCTGGTCATCCCGATCGACTGGGCCCCCGGGGAGCCCGGCTACTGGCAGGTGACGCTGCGCTGCCCCGACTGCGAGTGGCGCGGCTCCGGGACCTACCACCAGACGGTCGTCGATCGCTTCGACGAGGCGCTGGACGAGGGCACACAGGCCCTGCTCGACGATCTGCGGATCCTGAGCCGCGCCAACGTCGAGGAGGAGATCGAGCGCTTCGCCGAGGCACTGCGCTACGACCTCATCCTCCCCGAGGACTTCTAACCGAGTCCCGCCAAGGCTTCGGGCGCCACGATCCGGGGTAGAGCGCGAGGGCCCATTCGTGGGCCCTCGCGTGCACGCCGCTTACGCGTAGCGCTCGACCACGCCGTCGGCGACCAGAGCGAGCAGCTCGCGCTGCGGGGCGTCGAGGTCCTCCGCGTCGTCCAGCGCGCGCTTGGCGGCCTCCACCCGGGCGCGCGCGTCGGCGCGCACCTCGTCGAGCGCCCCCGTGGCGGCGATCCGATCGCAGGCGCGCTCCGCGCTCTCCGGGGTGAGCTCGCGCAGATCGAGCTGGGCGAGCTCGGGGTCGCGCTCGCGCGCGATGATCAGCGGCAGGGTCACGGTGCCGTCGAGCAAATCCGTGCCGCGCGCCTTGCCGGTGCGCTCCGCAGGCCCCGCGACGTCGAGCACGTCGTCGAGCAGCTGGAAGGCTAGGCCGATCTCCCGGCCGAAGCTCTCGAGTTGCTCGGCCGAGCCGTTCGGGGCGCCGGCGCTCGCGCGGCCGATCAAGCAGGCGCACTCGAAGAGGCGCGCCGTCTTGAGCCGGCAGCGCGCGAGGTAGCGCTCGGCGGAGATGGTCGTGTCGAAGGCGTCGCGGCGCTGCGCCAGCTCGCCCAGCGCGAGTCCCACCGAGGCGCGCGCGAGCAGCTGCACCTGGCGCTCGGCGCCGGGCACGGCGAGTTCGGAGAAGGCGCGGGAGAGCAGCAGATCGCCCACGGCGGTCGCCTGCTCGCGGCCCGCGGTCGCGACGACCGTGGGCAGCCCGCGGCGCAGGGGCGCGGCGTCCAGGACGTCGTCGTGGACCAGGGTCGCCATGTGGACGAGCTCGATCGCGGCGGCCGCGCGCAGCGCGCTGTCACCGGCGTTCGGCCCCGCGCAGAGCAACACGAGCATCGGCCGCAGGCGCTTGCCGCCCGCGCGCAGCGTGGCCTGGGCGTCGTCGACGAGCGGGCCGTCGTCACCGACCACGGCCGTGAGGCGCTCCTCGGCGCGCGCCATGAGGCCCGGCAGCCACGCCTGCGCGGCGTCGAGCACCTGGGTCACGGGGGGCGGGACCGCGCTGCGTTGCACGCTCGCTCCCCGCGTCAGCCCGGCTTGCGGCCGGAGTGGATGGCGATGATGCCCCCCGCGAGGATCGTGTAGCGGATGCCCTCGAGCCCGGCGCGGTCCATGATCGCCGCGAGCCCCTCGGGCGAGGGAAAGCTGCGCACGGACTCGGGCAGATACGAGTAGGCGTCCGGGTTGCCCGTGACGCGCCCGAGCAGGGGCACGATCCGGTCGAACCAAAGCGAGAAGAAGTAGGAGAGCGGCGGGCGGCGCGGCTGGGTGATCTCGAGGATCACCACGTGCCCGCCGGGCTTGGTGACGCGGACCATCTCCCCCACCCCGCGCTCCAGGTCGGCGAGGTTCCGCGCGCCGAAGCCGACGGTGACGGCGTCGAACGAGGCGTCGGAGTAGGGCAGCTCGAGGGCGTCGGCCCACTCGAAGGTGACGTCGGGCATGCCGCGCTCCAGCGCCTTGTCCTGGGCCAGGGCGAGCATGCGCTCGGAGAAGTCGGCGCCCACCACGCGGCCGCTCGGGCCCACGCGCTCGCGCAACGCGAGGGCCAGATCGCCGGTCCCGCAGCAGAGGTCGAGGGCAGCGTCGCCGGGGCTGACCTCGGCACGATCGGCGGCGCGCTCGCGCCAGCCGTGGTGCAGGCCGGCGGTCATCGCGGAGTTCATGACGTCGTAGACGCCGGCGATCCGGTCGAACATGCCGCGGACCTGGCCCGCGAACTCCTCCGAGGAGCGGGACGGCTTGGCTTCGGTTGCGCTCACTAAGCGCAGCTTGGCAGGCCGACCACGCTTACCGCAGCGAGCCCAGGAATTCGACGAGCTCGTCGAACTTCTCGGGCGGCAGGTCGGCGTACGAGGGCATGATGCCCGGCGGGTTGCGCAGGGTGCGCTCGATCGCCGCCGTGGGGAGCTCCGAGCCGATGTGCGTCAGCTCCGGGCCGGGGCCGTCGTTGCCGTTGTGGCCGAACTGGTGGCAGGCCAAGCAACCTGACTGCGCGGCGACCTGCTTGCCCGCCTCGTACTGCGGCGCGACCTCGAGCTCGATGTCGGTCGGCGAGCCCGCCGAGGCGCCCAGGTAGGTCAGGAACGCCATCGCGATGATGGTCATGATGCCCGCCGTCGTCGCGACCGGCCGCTTGAGCGGATGGCGCTCGGGGTTGCGGTCGTAGAACGGCAGCAGCAGGAGCAGCACCATCGCGATCGTCGGGATGCCGATGGTCGCGACCGGCGTGAGCTCCGACGGCTTGAGCACGCGCAGGAGCTCGAAGAGGAAGAAGAAGTACCACTCCGGACGCGGGACGTAGGTGGTCGTCGTCGGGTCGGCCTTCGGGCCCTGCTCGGCGCCCAGCATGATCGACATGAACGCGATCACGGCGACGACGATCAGGAACATCGCCGAGTCCTTGAACACGGCGTACGGGAAGAAGGGCTTGCCCTTCTTCTTCAGGACCTCGTATTCGCGGAGGTATGCCTCTTTCTGGGCTGCGTCCAAGGCTTAGACCTTCTCCTCGCGGATGCTCTTGGGCTTCGTCTCGGCGCGGACCCAGGGCGGCGCGGTGGTGCCGAGCTTGACGACCAGGTACAGGTGCGCGCCGATCAGGGCGATGATCAGGCCGGGCACGAGCATCATGTGCAGCGCGTAGAAGCGCGAGAGCGTCGTCGCCTCGAACTCGGCGCCCGCGCGCAGGAAGTCGGCGAGGTACGGGCCGAGCACCGGGCCGGTCGCGGTGATGTTCATGGCGACGATCGTCGCCCAGTAGGAGCGCTGGTCGAACGGCAGCAGGTAGCCGGTGAGGCCCATGACGAGCGTGAGGATGATGAGCACCACGCCGATCACCCAGTTGAGCTCGCGCGGGTACTTGTAGGCCCCGAAGAAGAACGTACGGGCCATGTGCAGGAAGATCACGATGATCATCACCGTGGCGCCCCACTTGTGCATGCCGCGGACGAACTCGCCGAGGAAGACGTCGTTCGTGATGTGCGTGATCGACGCGTAGGCCTCGACCGGCGACGGCACGTAGAACATCGCCAGGAACACGCCGGTGATCGCCTGGACGAGGAAGGCGAAGAGCGTCGCCGAGCCCAGGGTGTAGTACCAGTTGGTGCCCTTCGGGACCTTGCGGAAGAGCAGGCCCGTCAGGAACGGGCTCGCGCCGGTGCGCTCGTCCACCCAGCCGACGAGATCGACCGGGGCCTCCTTGAGCTTGTCCGGGGACAGCGCGCCGTTGCCGCCTTCGCCGGGCTTGCCGGGCTTGCGCAGGGCCTTTGGAACCAAGTTCGGCATGGCTTACGGAGCGGGCGGGGTCGAAGGACGGGGCGGGTAGAGGTACTCCCAGATGCCGCCCGTGAACTCACCCGGATCGCGGGCGCGGACGGGCTTGAGGGAGTTCGTGACGCTGTAGCGGGGGCCGACCTCGACCTGGCCCTCGTCGTTCACGCGGGTCTGGAAGCGGTCGAGCGGGCGGACGGGCGGGCCACCGACGACCTTGCCCTCGAAGTCGTAGACGCCGCCGTGGCACGGGCAGATGAAGTTGCCGGCGGCCTGCACGAAGCGGACGGGGCAGCCAAGGTGCGCGCAGCGGGTCGAGATCGCGATGAACTCGTCCGCGCTCTCGCCCTCGAAACGAGCCGGGTTGCCGCGGCGGATGTAGACGGTGGTCTTGCCTGCCTCGCCGATGCCATCACGCAGCGTGATGACGGCCTGGCGGTAGGTGTCGTCGGTGTAGTCGTCGACCGGGCCGACCGCCTCCCAGTTCTCCTCGGGGCGATCGAAGATCGGCGCTACGGCGAAGCCGACGACCGGCAGCAGCACGCCCGCGGCGGCCACGCCACCGAACGCCTGACCCGCCACCGCAAACACGGTGCGGCGGGTCATCGTCTCACCCTCGAAGTAGCCCGCGGGCTTGGGCCTCTCGGGCGCTTCGTTACCGCCGGCAGAGCCGCCGTTCTTGTTGTTGGCAGGATCAGCCACTCTCAGACGGCCCGGAAGTCTATTGCTTCAGCAGCGAAGCGAAGTCGCTCCCCGAGACCGGCATTCGCGGCGAGGCCGTGGACGACCTCCGCGAGCCGCGCAGCAGCGTCGATCTCGCCCTTGCGGACGGCCTCGCGAGCGGTCTCCAAGTCCGCGACGGCGGCCTGGATCTCGGGCTCGGCGTGATCCTCAGCCGCGCTGCGGCCGGCGATCCCGGTCGCGATCGCGACGGCGCTCGCGAGCCAGAGCACGTCCACGTCCCCGCGCTCGCGCCCGTCGGCGTGGAACTGGGCGGCGAGCGAGATCAGCGCCGAGAGCTCGCGGATCGCGCCCAGATCACCGAGCGTGCCGAGCCGCTCGATCCCGCGCGCGTACAGGTAATCGCCCGCGAGCAGACGCAGGTCGGGGTCCTCGGCCACCACCACGCGGGGCTCGCCGAAATGCAGGAGATACCCCTCGCGCACGCACTCCACGACGAGCGCGTAGGCGCCGGGGTCGCCCACCGTCCCGGGACCCGCCGCGGCGAGCTCGCCGAGGGCAGGCGCATCCGGCGGCTCGGCCACGTGCGGCGAGATCACCGTGTCCTCGTCGCGAAGCTGCGTCGCGAGGACGCGCAGGGAGTCGGGGGGCTCGATCACGGCGGGCACGGTAGCGAGCGGGCTTGGATTTATCGCAGCCAGCCCTCACGAGTTCGCGATTTCACCGAGTAATCCCACGAAATCACGAAGTCGATCCGGGGCGCTCCGCGAGTTCGCGATTTCGCTGGTTGATCCCACGAAATGTCGATCTCGCGCGCAGGCGTGGCCGGTCAGGCCGTGGCGTTCTCCTGGAGGGCGAGCCAGACGATGCCGGTCGCGATCAGGGCGATCGCAAGCAGGCGGGGCGCCGTTGCGGACTCGCCGAGGATGATCACCCCGGCGATCGCGGCGCCCACCGCGCCGATCCCCGTCCACACCGCGTAGCCCGTGCCCACGGGCAGATCGCGCAGGGCGAAGGCGAGCAAGACGATGCTGATCCCGCCGGCCGCCAGGAAGATCAGGGTGGGCGCCAACTTCGAGAAGCCGTCCGATTCCTTGAGGGCGATCGCCCACACCGCCTCCAGCACGCCGGCGATCACGATCAACAGCCAAGCCATCTTGAACCTCCTCGGTACGTCGTTTTCGGCTCAACTGCGCGTCGTCTTTGCTCTACCGGGTACGGCGCGCGTCTCGTCCGGGGCGGTTCAAGGGCCGCCGAAGCTGAGGCTAGCGCGCGGCGCCGCCCCCGCCAGGCGGCGCCGAGCGCTAGCCGTCCTTGAGCTCAGTCCAGCGCCGCGACCTCCGTGTTCGGCGCGAACTCCATGTGCTGGCCGCCGCGGCCCGTCGAGGAGCCCTCGCGCACGACCTCCCCACTCAGGTTCCCGTTCGCGGCCGAGCCGAGGTAGACGATCAGCCCCGCCACGTCCTCGGGAGCCGAGAGGCGGCGCGACGGCGTGTGCATCGCCACCGCGTCGCGCACCGCCTGGCCGAACACGGCGCGGTTGCGCTTCGTCACGGTGAATCCCGCCGCCACCGCGTTCACCAGGACACCGTCGCGTCCCACATCCCAGGCGAGCTGCCGCACGAAGCCGCCCAGCGCCGCCTTGGCCACCCCGTACGGGCTGGGCCCCGGCGATCCCTCCTCCGCCACCCCGGAGGAAGTGAGCACGATCCGTCCCGCCGCGCTGCGCCGCAGCAGCGGCAGGGCCGCGAGCACGACCTCGACCGTGCCCTCGAGGTTCGTGCGCAGGTCGTCTCGCCAGCTCGCCGTGGTCAACGATTCGGCGCGGCCCTCGGCCGGGAACTCGCGGGGCCAGCGCACCGCGTTGGCCACGAGCGTGTCGAGACCACCCCAGCGCTCGGCGAGCGAGCGAACGACGGCATCGCCCGATCCCGGTTCCTCCAGGCTGTACTCCAGGGCCAGGGCGTCGACCCCCTGCGCCCGGATGCCCTCGACGAGCTCCGCGGCCGCCTCGGCGTTCGTTCGGTAGGTGACGGCAACGTTCGCACCCTCCTCGGCGAAGGCCCGCGCAGCGGCACGGCCGATGCCCGAACTCGCTCCCGTGACGAGCACGTTACGCCCACGTAGATCGGTCTCCACGGGTCCGCTCCTCCTTTCAACGACCTTAGTTAGGCGCCAAAGTTAGCAGCCTAACTGTCGCGCCCGAGCAGGCGATCCAGAAGCTCGCCCAGCTCGCGGCGCTCATCGGAGGAGAGGTTCGCGAGCAGGTTGCGCTCGGCGTCCGCCAGCGCCTCCTGCACCGGCCCCTTGAGCTCGCGCCCCTTCTCGGTCAGGTACACGCGCGAGATCCGGCGGTTCTCAGGGTCGGGCTCACGGCGAACGATCCCGGCGCGCTCCAGGCGCTGCAGGGCGCCGGTCACGGTCGGCGGCTGCACGCCGAGCCGCTTGATCAGCTCCGACTGGCTCACGCCGTCGCGCTTCCAGAGCTCGGCGAGCAGACGGTCCTGCCCCGGATGGACGCCCAACGGGGCGAACCGCTCGGCCACCAGCGCGTGCGCCCGCTTGTAGGCCGACACGACCGCCAGCAGGATCGGCGCCGTGCCTTGGTCGCCCATCAGTCCAGGGCGATCGCGAACGCCTCGGCCGCCGCCTCGCACGTGCGGTCGATCGCCGCCTCGTCGTGGGCGAGCGAGACGAACCACGCCTCGAACTGGGACGCCGGCGGGTACACGCCGCGCTCGAGCAGCGCGCGGGCGAAGCGCCCGTAGGCCTCGAGGTCGCAGCCCGCGGATCCGTCGAAGTCGCAGGGCGCCTCGGCGCGGAAGAAGGGCGTGAGTAGCCCGGGCTCGGCGACCACTGTCACGTCGCGGTCGCCCGCCGCCTCGCGCATACCGGCCGCGAAGCGCTTCGTGAGCTCACCCAGGCGCGCATACGCCGCCGCATCCAGCTCGCGCAGGGTGGCGAGGCCCGCCGCAACGGCGAGTGGGTTCCCGCTCAGCGTGCCGGCCTGGTAGACGTCGCCCGCGGGCGCGATCCGCTCCATCAGCTCACGCCGCCCACCGTACGCGGCCGCGGGCAGGCCGCCGCCCACGACCTTGCCCATCACGGTCAGATCGGCCCGCACGCCGTAGAGCTCCTGCGCGCCGCCGCGCGCGACGCGAAAGCCCGAGATCACCTCGTCGAGGATGAGCAGCGCGCCCTGCTCGTCGGCCGCGGAGCGCAGGGTGTCGAGGAAGCCCGCCTCGGGCGGCACCACGCCCATGTTCGCCGGCAGCGGCTCGGCGATGATCGCGGCGACCTCGCGCCCGTCGAGCGCCATCGAGAGCGCCTCGTCGTCGTTCCACGGCACGACGATGGTGTCGGCGGCCTGCGCGGCCGTCACGCCCGGGCTCGCCGGGATGCCTTGCGTGGCCAGCCCCGAGCCCGCCTCGGCGAGCAGCCCGTCCACGTGCCCGTGGTAGGCGCCGGCGAACTTGACGACCGTGTCGCGGCCGGTCACGCCGCGGGCCAGGCGGATCGCGCTCATCGACGCCTCGGTGCCGGACGAGGTCATGCGGATCATCTCGACCGACTCGAAGCGCTCGCAGACCTCGTCCGCGAGCTCCACCTCGCCCTCGGTGGGGGCGCCGTAGCTCGTGCCGCGCGCGGCGGCCGCCTGCACGGCCTCGACCACGGCGGGGTGCGCGTGGCCGAGGATCAGCGGCCCCCACGAGCACACCCAGTCGATGTAGCGGTTGCCGTCGACGTCGACGAGCTCGCAGCCCTCCCCGCGCTCGATGAACACGGGGTGGTCGCGGCCGATCGAGCGCATCGCGCGCACGGGCGAGTTCACGCCGCCGGGCAGCAGGGCGCCGGCGCGCTCGAAGAGCTCCGCGGAGCGCGCGGTGGCCGCCGAGTCGCTGGGCGCGGGTGCGTCGCTCACCGTGAATCCGGGCTACGCGGCCGCGAGGTGGCCGTGCTCGCGCTCCCAGTTCGCGTAGTCGTCGGTGAAGTAGTGCAGGCGGACCTTCTTGTACTCGGTGGAGGAGTAGAGGACCGCGCGATCCTCGCCGTGCAGGTCGTGCTCGTCGGCGATCGACTGCAGGATCGCGTCGCACTCCTCCTTCGAGCGACCGTGGGCCATCGTGAAGACCGAGTACGGCCAGTCCGGGTAGGTCGGGCGCTGGTAGCAGTGGGAGATGCCGCGCACCGTCGCCATCCGCGCCCCCACCTCGAGGATCTCCTCCTCGGGCACGCGCCACACGCCCATCCCGTTAGCCGAGAAGCCCGCGCGCCGGTGGAAGAGGATCGCCGCGACGCGGCGCAGGAGCTTGCGGTCGACCATGCCGCGCAGGTGTTCCAGGAACTCATCGGCGCTCATCCCCACGGCGCTCGCGGGCTCGTCGTAGGGCCGGTCGACGACCGGCATCGGCCCCTGCAGCGCGCGGATCACGGCGACGTCGCGCTCGTCGTAGGGCTGGGGCTCGAGCTCGCGCGGCGGCGAGGCGTCGACGGCCGCGGCGAGCGCCTCGGTGCCCTTCTCCATCTCCAGGTTCATGTTGATCTTGAAGAGCCGCAGCGTCGGCAGCTGGCGGATCGACTCGGCGTCGGTCATGCGCTGCAGCGCGTCGAGCGTGCCCTGCAGGCCGAGCTCGGAGTCGGGCGGCGTCGCGATCGTGAACCAGAGGTTGAACTCGTGCGTGCGCAGGTAGTTGTGCGAGACGCCCGGGTGCTCGTTGATGATCTTGGCGGCGCGATGCGGGTGTTCCGAGTCGACCTTGGCGGCGACCAGCATCGACTCGTAGCCGAGCGCGCGGGTGTCGAAGATCGGGGTGATCTCGCGGATGATCCGCCCGTCGAGCAGCCGCTGGGTGCGGGCCATGAGATCGTCGACGTCGAGCTCGGCGTCGCGTGCGATCTCCGCGTAGGGCTCGGGCGCGAGCGGGAACTTCGACTGCAGGAGGTTCAGGATCCGCTTGTCGGTCTCGTCAAGCGGGATCGCCGCGCCGCCCTTGCGGGAGCGGATCTTCGGCTGGGGAAACTTCACGCGAGCCACTCGGCCACATCCTTCGCGTAGTAGGTGAAAATCACGTCGGCCCCCGCGCGGCGGATCGAGGTGAGGGTTTCGAGCACCGCCGCGCGCTCGTCGACCCAGCCGTTCTGCGCCGCGGCCTTGAGCGCGGCGTACTCACCCGACACGTGGTAGGCCGCCACCGGGCAGGCCAGCTCGTCCTTCACGCGCCGGATCACGTCCAGGTAGGTGACGGCCGGCTTCACCATCACCACGTCGGCGCCCTCCTCGAGGTCGAGCTGCGCCTCGCGCACCGCCTCGAGCGCGTTCGCCGGATCCATCTGGTAGCCGCGGCGATCGCCGAACTCGGGCGTCGACTCCGCGGCCTCGCGGAAGGGCCCGTAGAACGCGGACGCGTACTTGGCCGCGTACGAGATGATCGGCACGTCCGCATGCCCCTCCTCGTCGAGCTGGCCGCGCACGCTGGCGATGCGGCCGTCCATCATGTCGCTCGGCGCGACCACGTCGGCGCCCGCCTCCGCGTGCGAGAGCGCGGTCTTGGCGATCAGCTCGATCGAGATGTCGTTGTCGACCTGGCCGTCGCGGACGAACCCGCAGTGCCCGTGCGTCGTGTACTCGCACAGACACACGTCGGTGATCACCACGAGCTCCGGGTGCGCCTCCTTGAGCGCGCGGATCGCCATCTGCACGATGCCCTCGTCGTCGTAGGCGCCCGAGCCCGCCTCGTCCTTCGTCGCCGGGATCCCGAACAGGATCACGGCGGGGACGCCGGCCTCGTGGACCTCGCCGGCGGCCTCGACCAACTCGTTGATCGAGTAGCGCTCGACGCCCGGCATCGACTGCACGGGCTCGCGAACGCCCTCGCCGGCGACGACGAAGAGCGGCTGCACCAACTGGCGCGGCGAGAGCTCGGTCTCTCGAACGAGGTCCCGCAGCGCTTTCGTTCTACGCATGCGGCGCATGCGCGTCGCGGGAAAGCTCACGCGGTTGATTCTAGGCATGGCTCCTTGGGCCGAGCCGCGCTCCCCTGGATCCCGGGTGATCACGCGAAGCGCCGCAGCGCCAGCCGGGCGAGCGCCGCGTACGCGACGAGCAGGGCGGCGAGATGCCCCAGGTGCGGCCAGATCGACCCGCCGCCGGCGTCGAGCCCGGAGGAGATCGACTGCAGCGCCGGGTCGAACGGGAAGAGGGCGCGCAGGAACTCGATCACGTCGAAGAGCGTCGCGCCGACCGTGCCTGACGGGATGAGCGAGAGCAGCGCGATCGGCAGCGAGAGCATGAAGGCGAGCAGCGAGCTCGCCCGCACATCGCGCCCGGTCGCGCCGATCGCGGCCCCGAACGCGGCGAACCCCGCCCCGCCGGCCAGGATCGCGAGCAAAAGGAGGTGCCCGCGCGACCACCCAACCGCGCCGAACGGCGTCATCACGGCCAGCATGAGCAGCGTCACCGCGAGCGAGGCGAGCACGCCGAGCACGATCTTCTCGCCGAGCAGCCCCCCGGTCCCCACGCTCCCGCGCGTGATCCGCGTGAACGCGTTCTCCTCGCGCTCCAGCGCCAGTGAGCCCGCGACGAGCAACACCGTCACGAACATCAGCGTGAACGTCGCGGCCGCCGCGATCGCGAACGAGTCGAGCTCGGTCGAGGTGCCCGAGACGTCGGTCTTCTCGACGGCGATCGGCTCGGCCACGGCGCCGAGCAGGGGGACGGCGAAATCGAGGTTCTCCTCGGCCAGGCGGGCGAACTGGATCACCTGATCGAGAGCGCTACGCGCCGGCGCGCCCTCGGGCAGCGTGCCGCGCACCCCCTCGAGGATCCGCCCGGCGCGGGCCAGGCCCAGGATGTTGAGCCGGTTGTCGAGGAACGGGAACTGGAACTGCCCGCCCTCGATCAGGAGGTCGATGTACTCGGCGGCCTGCGCAGAGATCCGCTGGGAGAGGATCAGGTTCGCCTCGGTGACGAGCGCCTGGATGCGGTCGTCGACGAGCTGGGCCTTGACCGGGTCGTCCTCGTTCACGAGCACGTCGACCGTGGGCCGCTCGGGGTTCAGGCTGGTCAGGGAGCGCAGCCGGTCGAGCAGATCCTCGGGGAGGATCAGCGCGCCGAGCACGTCGCCGTCGCGCACCATCTCCTCGGCCTCCTCGCGGCTCGAGGCGTCGATGCACTCCACGCGCTCGCAGAGCTCCTCGCGCGCCTGCTCGGCGCCGAACTCCTGCTGGCCGGCGCCGAGGTCGAAGGCCTCGCCCTCCGGCACCTCGTTGACGAAGGCGACGCGCGGCTTGCCGTCGTCGCCGGAGAGGGCGAACCCGATCAGCAGTCCGATGGCGATCGGGTAGGCGATCAGCAGGCCGAGGACGAGCGGGGAGCGCCGCAGGATCTGCAGGTCCTTGAGCAGGAGCCAGCGCATCAGTGACCCCGCTCGTGGAGGAAGGCGACGAACGCGGATTCGAAGTCCTTGGACTCGGACTGCGGCACGGCGCCGTGCAGCTGCGCCGCGGTCCCGTCGAAGAGCGCTTCGCCGTCGGCGAGCACGAGGACGCGGTCGCCGTAGCGGTCGACCTCGCCCAGGTGGTGGGTGGTGTACAGCACGGTCGTGCCGCCGCCGGAGAGGCCGCGCACGAACTCCCACAGGCGCGCGCGCTGGCGCGGATCGAGCCCGGTGGACGGCTCGTCGAGCAGCAGCACCGCGGGCCTGGAGAGCAGGCCGATGGCGATGTTCACCCGCTGCTGGTTGCCGCCCGACAGCGTGCCGACCTGATCGCCGCGGCGGTCGGCCAAGCCCGTCTGCTCGAGCATCTCGTCGACCGCGGCCTCCACGTCCTCGACCCCCTCGAGGCGAGCGAAGAGGCGCAGGTTCTCCTCGACGGTGAGCCGGCGGTAGAGCGCCGCCTGCTGGGGCACCCAACCGATCGCGCCCGTCGGGGCGTCGACGGTGCCCGCGTCGGGCTTGCGGATCCCGGCGAGTATCGAGAGCAGCGTGGTCTTGCCGGCGCCGTTGGGGCCGATCACCGCGAGCAGCTCGCCGGCGGTCGCAGTGAAGGACACGTCGCGCAGCGCGGCGCGCTCACCGAACGAGTAGGAGAGCCCGCGGACCTCGATAACCGGGCTCGCGCCGGCGGTTGGCTCGTCCGCTGCCATGGACGCGAAACGCTATCGGCGCCCGCCGCTGACAGCGCGGTTCCATCGCGGACCACATAGGCGTGGTCGGGTTCTGAGCGGACGAGAAACTCGATCGCGCGGTCGGTACGGTGCCGTGCCGTGGCACGCGCGACCGAGTTCCGGGCGGACGACCTGATGCCGATCGAGCCGCTGATCCGGCGGCTCACAGGCAAGAAGGGCTGGCTTGAGCGCCGCTCGAAGGCGCAGCGCTGGCTCGTGGCCAAGCCGGCGGACGGGGAGCCCGACGTGAGCGTCGAGCTCAACATCGACGAGGAGGTCCTCAACCTCGTGATCACGATGACCGGCTTTGAGCCCGGCAAGCCTGTGCTCCCCCGCCTCGAGCCGCAGGGCGTGAGCACGCCGAAGGGCTGGCAGCTGATGGCGGACGTGGGCTGGGTCTTGGGCTGGCGCGCACCGAAGCGCAAAACGCCGGAGGAGGTCCTGCGCTTCGCCTTCCGCGTCGTCAAGGCGCTCGGCCTCGAGCCCGCCGACGGGCGCTGGGCCGCCCGGGTGGAGGGTCGCCCCCCGCGCCCGGGCTGGCAGACGGGCGCCAAGTAGGCGGCGCCCGTATCGATTTCGTCACACCTTTGCCGGGCGGGCGCGGAGCCGACCACACGCTGGGTGGTTAGTTGGGCGGGGGCGTTGATCTAGGCTGCGCCCGGTGAGGCTTCTTTTTGTCGGCGACGTCGTCGGGAAGCCCGGCCGGGCCGGGTTGGCCCGGGCGATGCCCGGCCTGCGCGAGCGCTACTCCCCCGACCTCTGCATCGTGAACGGCGAGAACTCGGCCGGGGGGCTGGGGATCACCGAGCGCACCGCTCGCGACCTCTTCGGCATGGGCTTCGACGTGATCACGCTCGGCAACCACACCTACCGCCGGCGCGAGGTGTTCGGCTACCTCGACGAGTCCGACCGCGTGATCCGGCCCGCGAACTTCATGGCGGGCAGCCCCGGTCGCGGCCACACGATCGTCGAGGCCGCCGGCATGCGCGTCGCGGTGATCAACCTGATCGGGATGGTCCAGCTGCAGGCCGCGCGCTCGCCGTTCGCCGAGGTCGACTCGCTGCTCGACCGGCTCGCCGACCGCGCCGACGCCTTCGTCGTGGACTTCCACGCGGAGGTCACCTCCGAGAAGGTCGCGATGGGCTGGCACCTGGACGGCCGCGCCGGCGCCGTGCTCGGCACGCACACCCACGTGCCCACCGCGGACGCCCGCGTGCTGCCGAACGGCACCGCGTTCATCAGCGACGTCGGCATGACGGGCTCGCGCGCGAGCGTCCTCGGCGTGCGCTGGGAGCAGGCGCTCGAGGGCTTTCGCACGCAGATGCCGCAGCGCTTCGAGACCGCGGACGAGGACATCTGGGTGAACGGCGTCGTAGTCGACCTGAACGAGCGCGGGCTCGCCGACTCGATCGAGCAGGTGCTCGAGCCGGCGCCGGAGGCCTAGACCCCGGCGCTAGTTGCCGCCGCCGGCGATGTCGTTGAGCACGTAGGCGGCGAGGTCGCGGATCTCCTCGTCGCTCAGCTGGTCGCCGAAGGCCGGCATCCCGCCGCCGCCGTTCGTGATCTGGTCGATCGCCTGCTCGAGCGAGAAGCCGCCGTCGTCGAGCGGCGGGCCGCCGTTGCCGCCCCCTCCGTCCGCGCCGTGGCAGCCGGCGCAGTTGTCGGAGAAGATCTGCTCGCCCTGGCCGGACTCACGCGCGTCCGACTCCTCGGAGCTGGGCGCGTCGCCATCGCCCTTCGGCGTGGTCGACTCCTCCTGCTCGACCTCCGGCTCGGCCTCGGCCTGGCCGGCGTGGCCCGCGGCGTCGCCCGAGCTGCCCGGCTCGACCGGCCCCATGGTGCCCTCGAGCGAGAACGCCCACAGCGAATCGCCGTGCGCGCTGCCCGCCAGCGAGTTGCCGGCCGCGTAGAAGATCACGTACTCCTGGCCGTCGTGCTCGACGATCGCGGGCGTCGCGTTGGCGCCGGCGCCGGTCTGGAACTTCCAGCGCTCCTGCCCGGTCTCGGCGTCGTAGGCGATCAGCTCGCCGTTGTTGTGGCCGACGAAGACGAGCCCGCCCGCGGTCGCCGTCGTGCCGGAGTAGCAGGACTGGTCCTCCCACGTCTTCTCCCAGGCGATCTCGCCGGTGGTCACGTCGATCGCCGCGACCACGCCGTCCTGGGCGCCGAAGCCGGTGAACGTGAAGATCGACGACAGGTATGTAGTGCCGCGCTCGAACTCCTGCAGCTCGGTCGACTGGTAGCCGGAGGCCGAGTCCATGCCGCACACGTAGACCATGTTCGTGTCCGGGGAGAAGCTCGACGGCGGCCAGTTCGTGCCGCCGGAGGGCCCGGGCGCGATCACGGTCGTGGTCTCGCCGAAGGGGGTGAAGATCTGCTTCGCCCGCTTGACGGGCGCGTTCTTGCCGAGCGTGTCGCGTGCCAGACGCTGGATCTCCTTGAAGTCCTCGTCGCTCACCTCGTGCGAGGAGAACGGCGGGTACGAGGGGATCGGCTGCGTCTTCGCGGTCGCCTGCGACGGCTCCTGCGGCACCGGCTGCTCCTCGATCGGGTGGATCGGCTCGCCGGTCTCGCGGTCCAGGATGTAGAGCCAGCCCGTCTTGCCCGGCTGCGAGAGGCCCTTGACCTCCTCGCCGTCGATCTCCGCGTCCCACAGCACGACCGGGCTCGGCGCGTCGTAGTCCCAGATGTCGTGGTGAACCTGCTGGAAGTGCCAGCGGTACTCGCCCGAATCGGCGTCGATCGCAACGATCGAGGTGGCGAACAGGTTGTCGCCCTCGCGGGCCGAGCCGTTCAGGTCGGGCGAGGCGTTGCCGGCCGAGAAATACATGAGGCCGAGCTCGGGGTCGACCGCGGGCGTCTGCCAGATCGGCGCGCCGCCGCGCTTCCAGGAATTGTTGTCCTGCGGCCAGGTCTCGTGGCCTTCCTCGCCGGGCCCGGGAATCGCCCAGAAGCGCCAGTCCTCCTC
This sequence comes from uncultured bacterium, assembly GCA_965652565.1. Classification (GTDB taxonomy): domain Bacteria; phylum Actinomycetota; class Thermoleophilia; order Solirubrobacterales; family 70-9; genus RSA11. Next base: position 8,483 of record CBFGWL010000029.1, on the reverse strand, counting down.
GCCCGTCTCCGCGTTGTAGGCCATCAGGCGGCCGCGGATCCCGTACTCGCCGCCCGAGAGGCCGGTGTAGACGCGGCCGTTGTAGTAGAGCGGCGCGTTGGTGATCGTCTCGCCATTGCGCCAGTCGCCCACGGCCGTCTCCCACACGAGCTCCCCGCTCTGCTGGTCGAGGGCGACGAGCCGCCCGTCCAGCAGCCCCGCGTAGACCTTGCCCTCGCCGATCGCGACGCCGCGGCTGGTCCAGCCGCAGCAGATCGTGTTGATCTTCTGGTTGAGCTCGGCCTCCCACTTCCAGATCTTGCGGCCGGTCTCCAAGTCGTGGGCGAACACGTCGTTCGCACCGGTGATCGTGTAGATGACGCCGTCGTAGACGATCGGCGTCGCCTCACCCGAGTACTTGCCGGCCGTCCCCGAGCCGTCGAGGTTGGTCATCCACTCGCCCTTCAGGTCGGCGACGGTCTCCGTGTTGATCTGATCGAGCGGCGAGTAGCGCTGGTTGTTCAGGGAGCCGCCGTTCGTGAGCCAGTTGTCCTGCGGCAGCTCGTTGAGCTCGTCCGCCTCGAACGCGGGAGCCGCGCCGATCTCGTTGCTCACCGGGCTCTCGCGCGTGCCCTTCCCGTTCTGGTAGCCGATGATGTAGGTGCCCGCCGCCAGCGCCAGGGCGAGCAGCACGCCGACCAGGACCGCGCCATTCAGCTCAAGCTGGCCCTCGCCGTCGTCCTCGGCATGGTCGTCCGGCGGTACCGGCTCCTGCTCAATCGTCACGCCACGTCGTCCTGACCCTCCCCGTTTTGATCCGGCGCGGCCTCGGAGCGCTTCATCTCGGAGCGGCCGGGTTCCAGGTTGCGATCGTCCTCGGTGCCGCCTCCCTGGTTCGGTGGATCGCCGCTGATCGGCGCCTCGGGTTCGCCGCCGCGCTCACGCCCGTTCCGGGTCGTGTCGTGGTCGGTGGGTTCGTCGCTTCCGCTCGCCATCAGGCTCCTTTCGGCCTCGCGAGCGCGGCTACCCCACCGTCCGCGGATGTAACCGCGGGTTACCTAGAGCGGCCGGCGGCGACGCAACCCGTGCGCCGCCGCCTCACCGCTCGGGCCCATGGCCTAGTTCCCTACGCGCTTTACGCGGAAGCCCACGCCGACGCGCTTGGTGAAGGTCGCGGTCCCCGGATCGAGATCCCAGCCGTTCGGCAGCTTGCCGTCGGGCCGCTGGAGGAACTTCGCGAACAGCTTCGGCGCGCGCTGGCAGGTGGGCCGGCGCTTGGCGAGCAGCGTGATCCGGTACTGCCCCGCGGGCAGGCGGAGCCGGCCGATACGGTCGTTGTGGAGCACCCGGAAGAGGTTCGGGCAGGCGCGCCCCTTCGCGGGATGCTTGCCGCCGCCACCCCCGTGGCGCTGACCGCGCTCAACGCTGAAGCCCACCTGGCTGTTGCCGCGCTGGAACGCGGAGCGCCGCACCAGCACGCGCCACTTGCCCGGCAGCTTCCCGTCGAAGTCCTGCAGGAACTTGGCGAACAGGCGGGCGGCACGCTCGCAGCTCAGAAGCTGCTGGTCGAACGGGGTGATCGTGTAGTGCCCCTTGCGCAGCTTGAGCCTGCCGATGCGGTCGTTGTGCAGGACGTGGAAGCTCGGGCACATGGCGACCCCCTGGCGGGCCTCCGTGGGTCCGCTGCGGGCCTGTGCCGGGGCGGCGAGCGCCAGCAGCGCAGCACAGAGCAGCGCGCCCACGATCGCGGTGACGCTGACGTACGCGGTGCGAGTCATCGGTTCCCTCCCTTTGTGTGAACGGATCGGCCGGACCGGCCTACGATTCGAGAACACGCGCGCGACTCCTTTGATGCGGGGCTTGTTTGGCGGCGGGTCCCCGGGGCACTTGCGCGAAGTGAGTTTTCGCGCTACATTGTCCGGCCGCTGCCGCGGGCCCCTTCGGGCTGTTCCTCATGGGCGCCGGGCGCGAACCCGGCCAGCAAGCACTCCCACATCGGTGGGTTTTGGCTTGTTTGCGGGGATTTTCGGGCGCGTAGTTGACTTGACAACGAACGAGTGTTCGCTATACTTTCTGAAGTAATGACGCAAGATGGGAGGCATATGCCACGCACCAGGGGCGCTGTGAGCCAGCGCACCGATACGCACCGCCAGCGCGGCGAGCACGCGCTGGAGAGTGCCGCCACCCGCGCGCGCCGGCGCAGCGATGCGCACGAGCTCGCGGAGGCGACGACCGACAGCCTGCAGCTGTTCTTCAACCAGGCCGCGCGGTACCCGCTGCTGACGGCGGCCGAGGAGATCGAGCTCGCCAAGCGCATCGAGAAGGGTGATCTCGAGGCGAAGGAGCGGCTGATCAACTCCAACCTGCGGCTGGTCATCAAGTTCGCGCGTCGCTACCAGGGCCATGGGCTGCCGCTGGGCGACCTGGTCCAGGAGGCGATGCTGGGCCTGATCCGCGCTGCCGAGAAGTTCGATTGGCGCCGCGGCTACAAGTTCTCGACCTACGCGGTGCTCTGGATCAAGCAGTCGATCCAGCGCGGGCTCGACAACACGGGTCGCGCCGTGCGGATCCCCGCGCACATCGCGCAGCGTGAGCGCACGGTGAACCGCACCGCCGCCGAGCTGGCGACGATGCTCGACCGCGAGCCCACCGACGAAGAGGTCGCCGAGCGCGCCAAGCTGCCGCTCGAGGAGGTCATGGCCGTTCGCGACCTGACCCGCGTGAGCGCCAGCCTCGACCAGCCGATCGGCAACGACGGCGACACGACGCTGGGCGAGCTGCGGGCCGAGAGCACGGCCGACCTCGAGGACGACTTCCTCGTCCGCGAGCAGGAGCGTGCCATCGAGGACGCGCTCTCCAAGCTCCCGGAGCTCGAGGCGAACGTCGTCCGGGCCCGGTTCGGCACCGGCGGGCGCGAGGCCAAGTCGCTGCGCGATACCGCGCGTGAGCTGGGCGTCACGCAGAGTGAGGCGCGTCAGCTCGAGGCGACGGCACTTCGCCGGCTCGCCAACGACGCCGCGCTGGCCGGCCTGCGCGAAGAGGCGTAAGGCCGGCGGCCGCAAGGCCGCATCTCTTCATAGAGGTAGACGAGTAGGGCCGGTTCCCGCTGAGCGGGAGCCGGCCCTTTCTCGTTGACCTGCGCGCTCCCCCCTCGTTTCTCCTCGTCCCATGTGTCGAAGCCCTGCGCGCAACGGAGCACCCCGCTGCTAGGGTGCCTCGGCCGACCCGGGGAGGTCGGCGGGCAAATTCACAGAATCGGCGACTGCGGGACCGGCGGGGCGCCGTACGAAGGGAGTTCCGTTGTCGCAGAAGAAACTGTTTGGCGCGCTCGCGTGCGCGGGCGTGGCCGTCGGCCTGATGGGGGCGCCGGCGCAGGCACAGCTGCCCGAGGCGCATCGCGAGGCCGTCCAGGAGCGCATGGGCATTTCAGCCATGGCCAAGTACCCCGTCCTCCGCACGAAGGGCACCAAGAAGTGGAACGTTTTGGTCGACGGTTTCAGCAACACCGTCGCGATCTCCGTGCGCAAGAAGGGCGCTTCCACGAGCTACATCAAGCGGGGGAAGGCGTCCGCCAACCGCCTGAAGGCCAAGTTCGGCAAGTACGGCAAGGTGAACGTGCGCTTCAAGAAGAAGGGCAAGGTCCGCAAGGTGCTGCCGCCCGAATGCACGGGCACGCCGGACAAGGTCCAGCGCGGCGTCTGGCGCGGCGTCGTCAAGTTCAAGGGCGAGCGCGGCTACACGAAGGTGAACATCAAGCGCGCTCGGGGGGTCGTCACCAAGCCGGGCGTGCAGGAGTGCGAACTCGGCGACGGCAACGGCGACTACGCCTCGCTGTCTGCCTTCAAGAACGTCGGCGACAAGAGCTGGTCGTTCTACGCCGACAAGCGGGTGGACGTTCCGAACTCGCGCCCGACGTTCATGGCCACGGTGGTCGAGAGCGTCGGCAAGGTGGACGTCGTGCGCTCCCTCTTCCAGCGGGGCAACTCCGGCCAGTTCACGTACTCCAGCGTGGAGGACGCCCAGGTGAAGCCGAAGGGCTACTTCTCCGGGCAGGGCACGCTCTCCGGCGAGAGCTGGACGGGCAACCTGAAGGGCAAGTTCCCGGGCAAGGGGCGCGTCGGGCTCGCCGGAAACGGGTTCCTCGCCTTCATGTTCTTCCCCCTTTAACGACCGGCCGCTGGGGCGCGGCTCACAACGCAGCGTTTCCGAGGGCCCCGCGCGAGCGGGGCCCTCGGCGTGCGGGCTTCAACCGGAGGCTCATGAGGCACCTCGCGGGCACCGCGTCCCCGCGGGTACGGCGCTCGCCTTCCCGCTCGTCGCCGCTCAGGCGCCGGCCGGCGCGCGCAGCCCCATGAGCTCGGCGACGAGCTCGTAGGAGCGCAGGCGGTCGGCCTGGCCGTGGACCATGGTCGTGACCATGATCTCGTCGGCCTGCGTGTCGGCGATCAGCTTCTCGAGTCCGGCCTTCACCGTCTCCGGCCCGCCGATCACGGCGGAGCCGCTGAGCCCGCCGAGCAGCGCCTTCTCCGCTTCGCTCAGCGGGTTCGCCGCGGCCTCCTCCGGTGTCGGGAAGCGGGTCGGCATGCCCGCACGCAGGCGCGCCATCGAGAGCTTGGAGGGGCCCGCCAGCCAGCGGGCGCGCTCGTCGTCCTCGGCGCAGATCACCGCGACGGCGACCATCGCGTACGGGCGCTCGAGGCGCTCCGAGGGCTCGAACCGCGAGCGGTAGAGCTCGAGCGCGGGCAGCGTGTTCTGGGCGGAGAAGTGGTGCGCGAACGCGAACGGCCAGCCGAGCATCCCGGCGACCTGCGCCGAGTAGCCCGAGGAGCCCAGGAGCCACAGCTCGGGCTCATATCCCTCGCCCGGCACGGCGGTGATGTCCTCGTACGGGTGGCCCTCGGGGAAGTTGCCGCGAAACCAGGAGATCAGCTCGCCGAGCTGCTGCGGGAAGTCGTCGGCCGAAAGCGGATCCGCGGTGCGCCGCAGCGCGGCGGCGGTGGCCGCGTCGGTGCCGGGGGCACGGCCGATGCCGAGGTCGATCCGCCCGGGGTGCAGCGCCTCGAGCGTGCCGAACTGCTCGGCGACCACGAGCGGCGCGTGGTTGGGGAGCATCACGCCGCCCGAGCCCACGCGGATGGTCTGCGTGTGCGCGGCGAGGTGCGCGATCAGCACGGGCGGGGTCGAGCTCGCGATCCCCGGCATGTTGTGGTGCTCGGCGACCCAGTGGCGGTGGTAGCCGAGCCGCTCGGCGAGTTGAATCAGCTCGACTGAGTTGGCGAGCGCCTCGGCCGGGCTCGAGCCCTCGCCGACCGTGGCGAGGTCGAGCACGGAGAACTTCGGCGCTGGCGTCGACACGCGACTGAGTGTGACAAAGCGCCGCTGCCGCCCTCAGGCGAATCCCGCGCCCTTGCGGGCGAATTGGGGGCTTTTACCCATTGAGGATGCGCTTGCCATTACCCTTTCGGGGCGCCGCGGATCCCGACCCGCTTTCGTCCACGTGAAGAATTTCATGGCTGACAGAGGGCCGGCGCAGAACTTGCGCCGGCCTCGAGGTCTCTACGACCCCGCAAACGAGCACGACGCCTGTGGCGTTGCGTGCCTCGCACGCCTGGACGGCGTGCCGCGCCACGACGTGGTCGAGCGCGCGCTCGCGACGCTCGACCACCTCGAGCACCGCGGCGCCGAGGGCGCCGATCCGGAGACCGGCGACGGCGCGGGCATCCTGCTGCAGCTGCAGCCCGGCTTCCTGCGCGCGCACGCCGCCGACTTCGGCGTAAGCGCCGGCGACGTGCCCGAGGCGGGCGCCGTCGCCCTCGGCGTCTGCTTCCTCCCCCACGACGACGCCCGCCGCGCCGAGCTCGAGCAGGCGATCGCGAGCGGCATCGAGGCCGACGGCCACCGGGTCCTCGGCTGGCGCGACGTGCCGGTCGACCCCGAGTCGGCGGGCCGCATCGCGCGCCAGGCGATGCCCGCGATGCGCCAGGTGCTGATCGCGCGCGGCGCCGAGTGCCCCGACCAGGACTCCTTCGAGCGCCGCCTCTTCGTGATCCGCCGCCGGATCGAGCTCGCGCACGACGACGTCTACTTCCCGTCCTTCTCGTCGCGGACCGTGGTCTACAAGGGCATGCTCACGGCGCCGCAGCTGCGCGCCTTCTACGCGGATCTCACCGATCCCGAGCTGACCAGCGCGCTCGCGATCGTGCACTCGCGCTTCTCGACGAACACGTTCCCGAGCTGGGAGCTCGCCCACCCGCACCGCATGGTCGCCCACAACGGCGAGATCAACACGCTCGCCGGGAACATCAACTGGATGCAGGCGCGCGAGGCGATCCTCTCCTCGCCGCTCTTCGGCGAGGAGCTGCGCGACTGCCTGCCGCTGGTCAAGCCGGGCATGTCCGACTCGGCCGCCTTCGACCACGTCTTCGAGCTGCTCGCGCTCGGCGGCCGCAGCCTCCCCCACACGGCGATGATGATGATGCCGCGCGCCTGGGAGGGCCGCGCGGACATGCCGCCGGAGCTCACCGGCTTCTATCGCTACCACTCGCGCCTGATCGAGCCGTGGGACGGCCCCGCCGCGATCGTGTACACGGACGGGCGCGTGCTGGGCGCGACGCTCGACCGCAACGGGCTCCGCCCGGGCCGCTGGGTCGTGACCACCGACGGCTGGGTCGCGCTCTCCTCGGAGACCGGCTCGTTCGCCGTGCCCGACGAGCAGGTCGAGCGCCGCGGCCGCCTGCACCCGGGCGCGATGTTCGTCGTCGACCTCGAGCGCGGCCGCGTGCTCGAGGAGAACGAGGCGGAGCTCGAGGTCGCCCAGATGGAGCCCTGGGGCGAGTGGGACGACGCACGCACCGTCCACATCCGCGACCTGGCGATCGAGCCCGACACCGACGAGCACAAGGGCGTCACCAACGACGATCTGCGCACGCGCCAGCTCGCGTTCGGCTACTCGCAGGAGGACATCAAGATCGTCCTCACGCCGATGGCCCGCGACGGCAAGGAGCCGACCGGGTCGATGGGCAACGACGTCGCGCTGGCGATGCTCTCCGAGCGCTCGCCCAGTCTCTTCGCCTACTTCAAGCAGCGCTTCGCCCAGGTCACCAATCCCGCGATCGACCCCGTGCGCGAGCACGTGGTGATGAGCGTGCGCACCAGCGTCGGCCCGGAGGCGAACCTCTTCGAGGACCCCGACACCGAGCCGCAGCTCGAGCTCGACGGCCCGGTCGTGACGAACGAGCAGATGGCGACCCTGCGCCAGCTCGACACCGACGGGCTGCGCGCGGCGGTGATCGACATCACCTGGCCGCTCGCCGAGGGCGAGGCCGGCATGGAGAAGGCGCTCGAGCGGATCTGCAACGAGGCGAGCGCCGCGATCGCCGACGGGCGCACGCTGCTCGTGCTGAGCGATCGCGAGGTGGGCCCGCAGCGCGTGCCCGTGCCCGCGCTCCTGGCTTCATCGGCCGTCCACCATCACCTGGTGCGCACGGGCGAGCGCGTGCGCGCGGGGCTCGTCGTCGAGTCCGGCGAGCCGCGCGAGGTGCACCACGTCGCGGCGCTGATCGGCTTCGGCGCGAGCGCCGTCAACCCCTACACGATGCTCGACACGGTCTCGGCCCTGGCGGCCGAGGGCGAGGTCGGCACGGGCGTCGACGGCCGGCTCGCCCGCGAGCACACGATCGAGGCGCTGCGCCTCGGCCTGCTCAAGGTGCTCTCGAAGATGGGCATCTCGACGATCAAGTCGTACACCGGCGCGAAGATCTTCGAGGCGGTGGGCCTCGACCGCGAGGTCATCGACCGCTACTTCCCGAACACGCAGTCGAGCATCGACGGCGTCGGCATCGAGGCGCTCGCCCGCGAGGCGCTCGAGCGCCACGCCCGCGCGTTCCCCGACGAGCACGGCCTCTCCGTGCGCTCCGACGTGGAGAAGGCGCTGCTGCCGGTCGACCACGAGCGGATCCTGCCCCAGGGCGGCATCTACCAGTGGCGGCGCGACGGCGAGCGCCACATGTGGGATCCGGAGACGATCGCCGGGCTGCAGCGCGCTGCGCGCAACAACGGCGACTCGCGCCTGCACTACTCGGTCTTCGCCGAGCGCGTGAACGAGGAGAACTCGCGCCACGGCCTGATCCGCGGCCTGGTGCGCACCCGCCCGCTCGGGCCGGCGCTGCCGATCGACGAGGTCGAGCCGGCGAAGGAGATCCTCAAGCGCTTCTCGACCGGCGCGATGAGCCTCGGCGCGCTCTCCCCGGAGGCGCACGAGACGCTCGCGATCGCGATGAACCGCATCGGCGGGCGCTCGAACTCGGGCGAGGGCGGCGAGGACGCGCGCCGCTACCGCCGCGAGCCCAACGGCGACTGGCGCCGCTCCGCCATCAAGCAGGTCGCCTCGGGCCGCTTCGGCGTGACCGCGCACTACCTGGCGAACTCCGACCAGATCCAGATCAAGATCGCGCAGGGCGCCAAGCCCGGCGAGGGCGGCCAGCTGCCCGGCCACAAGGTCGACG
>CBFGWL010000028.1:0-31684 GCA_965652565.1 uncultured bacterium | reverse complement strand
GGCGGGCGTGCGGGTGACGGGATCGCAGGTTCGCCTCTCGGTTTGCGATCGAACCCTTGATCTCGCTCCCTTATGTGACGGGATCGCGGGGTTCGCGGGAGGGCTCGGATCGAAGCAGTGATCTCGTTGCGCTGTGTGACGTAATCGCGGGTTCGTGTGGGTGCCCCTCGCGAATTCGCGATTACGACGACCCCATCGTCGAAATCACGCACTCGTGAAGCGTGCTCCCGTGAGGTCGCGATTGCGACGATCCCGTCGTCGTAACTGCGATTTCGCGTGGCGGGGTGCCCGCGAGTTCGCGATTCCTCCAATGCGACCCCCTCCTTCGCCGCCCAACCCCGACGCCGGCGCCGGCGTCGCCGCGCACGCCCCGACCACGCCGCCGCGAACGCAGCGCGCCACCCCGGCGCCGTTCCCCGGCGCGCGGAAGCCCCGCTACGAGTCCTGTGCCGTTGCGTCCACGCGGCCCGTGCCGCCGCCCAGGTACAGGTCGGCGACCTTGGGGTCCGCGATCAGCTCGGGGCCCGGGCCCTGGAAGCGGTTCTGGCCGAGGTCGAGCACGTAGCCGCGGTGGGAGAGGGCGAGCGCGCGGCGCGCGTTCTGCTCGACCATCAGGATCGTGACGCCGGCGCGGTTGATCTCCATCACCTTCTCGAAGATCGCGTCGACGAACGCAGGGGCGAGCCCCGCCGAAGGCTCGTCGAGCAGGACGATCTCGGGCTCGGGCATGAGCGCGCGGGCCATTGCGACCATCTGGCGCTCGCCGCCCGACATCGTGCCCGCGGCCTGCATGCGGCGCTCCTCGAGGCGCGGGAAGAACGCGTACATGCGCTCCATCCGCTCGCGCACCACGTTGTCGGGGACGCCGAGCGCTCCCAAGCCCAGGTTCTCCTCGACGGTGAGGCTGGGGAAGACGTTGTCGAGCTGCGGCACGTAGGTCACGCCCTTGCGCGTCACGGAGTGCGGCGCCAGCCCAGTGATGTCCTCGCCGTGCAGCGTCACCGAGCCTTCGCGCGGCGGGACGAGCCCGAACACCGACTTCATGAGCGTCGACTTGCCCGCGCCGTTGGGGCCCACGATCGTGACGATCTCGCCGCGTCCCACGGTGATGTCGACGCCGCGCAGGATGTCGACCTCGGGCGTGTAGCCCGCGACGAGCCCTTCGACTCGCAGCACCTCCTCAGCTTGAGCCAAGCTGCTCACCTCCCGAAGCGGGTGGGGGTGGGGGCGGCGTGGCGGTTACGTCGGTGTCGCTGTCGCCGCCCAGGTAGGCGTCGACGACACGCTGGTCGCTGCGGACCTCCTCGGGGGCCCCGCGCGCGATCACGCGGCCCATCGCCATGACGATCACCTCGTCGGAGTGGTTCATGACGACCTCCATGTCGTGCTCGACGAAGAGGAACGTCACGCCCTGCTCGGTGCGCAGGCGCTCCATGTGCTCGAGCAGGCGCCGGCCGAGGCTCGGGTTGATGCCCGCCATCGGCTCGTCGAGCAGCACCATCCGAGGCTCGGTCATCAGCGCGCGCGCCAGCTCCAGGAGCTTGCGCTGTCCGCCCGAGAGCGTCGCTGCGTAGTCGTTGGCCTTGTCCTCCAGGTTGAACGTGCGCAGCAGGTCGTAGGCGTGCTCGTGGATCTCACGCTCGCGTCCGCGCACCGCCCGCCGGCGGGCGAGGAGGGTCGCGAGGTTCTCGCCCGGTTGGTGCGGCGCGGCGAGCAGCATGTTGTCGATCACGGGCATCGCGCCGAGCGCCTTCGTGATCTGGAAGGTGCGGACCATGCCGCGCTTGGTGATCGCGTGCGGCGGCTTGCCGAAGATCGACTCGCCGTTGTAGATGATCTCGCCCGCCTGCGGTTTGTAGAAGCCGGTGATGATGTTGAACAGGGTCGTCTTGCCGGCGCCGTTCGGGCCGATCAGGGCCGTGATCGAGCCCTCGTTGACGTCGAACGTCGCGCCGTTGACGGCCTTGATGCCGCCGAAGCTCAGGTGCACGTCCTGGACGTCCAGGATCGGCTTGCCGTTGGCGCGCGCCTCAGTCACCGAGCACCATCTCCTCGCGCTTGCCGAACGCGCCCTGCGGGCGGAACGCCATGAGCAGGATCAGCACCACGCCCACGACCATGAACCGCAGCGCCGCCATCTTGTCGGCGGAGAGGGGCAGATCCAGGAAGCGGAAGCCCTCGAGCACCGTCCACAGGATCACCGAGCCGATGAGCACGCCGCCGAACGTCGCCATGCCGCCGAGCACCAGGATCGCGTACCCGAGGAAGGTGTAGAGCGGTTCGAAGTTGTCCTGGCTCACCGACTGCAGGTTGAAGGCCAAGAACCAGCCGGCGATCGCGCCCAACCCGGACGAGATCGCGAGCGACTGCAGCTTGTAGGAGAAGACGTTCTTGCCGAGCGCCCGCGCCGCGTCCTCGTCCTCGCGGATGGCGCGCAGCACGCGGCCCCACGGCGAGCGGATCAGGAGCGTGAGGCCGATGGCGAGCAGGCCGAGCACGACCCAGACGACCAGCAGCAGCGGCAGGTTCTCGAACTCCGAGCCGGTGAGCCCGATCGGGTCGAGCAGCGTGTCCGCGATCCAATCCGAGACCTTGAACCACGGGTCAGTGAAGAACCGGCCGCTGTCCAGCTCGAGCGAGATCGTGCCCTGGTTCCCGCCGGTCAGTCCACGCGCGTTCTGCGCGATGTCGCGCACGATCTCCGAGAAGGCGATCGTGGCGATCGCGAAGTAGTCCGCGCGCAACCGCAGCGATGGCATCCCGATCAGGACCCCGATCGCCATCGTGATCAGGATCGAGAGCAACAGGGCCAGGAGGAAGGGCACGCCGACCTCGACGACGAGGATGATCGCCGAGTAGGCGCCGATCGCCATGAAGCCCGCCTGGCCGAAGTTGATGATCCCCGTGTAGCCGACGTTGAGCTGCAGGCCGAGCACGAAGATCCCGTAGATCCCGGCGAAGACCCCGACGCCGATCCAGAACTCCCAGGCGGTCAGGAAGCTGAAGGAGACGGCAAGCGGCAGATCGATCACAGCGTCCGCTCCTTACCGAAGATGCCCTGCGGGCGGATGATCAGGACGATGATGAGCACGACGAAGCTCACGGCCACCTTCCACTCGGAGCTGATCACGAGGGTCGACCACTCCTGTGCGAGTCCGATCACGATCCCGCCCGCCAGCGCGCCGAAGGCGTTGCCGATGCCACCGAGCACCACGGCCGCGAAGATCGGCAGCAGCAGGAAGAACCCGGTGTTCGGGTTGAGCGAGCCCGAGGAGGCGACGACCAGTACGCCGGCCAGGCCGGCGAGGCCCGCGGCCAGCATCCAGGTGATGTAGACGACGCGCCCGGTGTCGATGCCGGTCGTCTCCGCGAGATCGAAGTTGTCCGCCAGCGCGCGCATCTCGCGTCCGAGGCGGGTCGAGCGCAGCATCCAGGCCACCGCGCCCAGCACGACGAAGCCCGTGATCACCACGTAGAGCTCGGTGCGGCCGATCGTCAGGCCGAGGAACGAGAAGGTGCTCGTTACGTCGACGTCGAGCGCGCGCGGCTGGGTGCCGGCGACGAACTGGATCGCGTTGCGCAGCACGAAAGCCAGGCCCAGCGCCATCAGCAGCAGCTGCAGCATGCCGGCGCGCTTGCGGCGCATCGGCCGCCACATGACCGCCTCCGTCGCCATCCCGAAGAGGCCGACGAGCAGGATCGCCAGCACGATCGCGATCACGAGCGGCAGGCCGATCGTGACGTTGAAGAGAAAGCCGATGTACGCGCCCAGCGTGAGCATGTCGCCGTGCGCGAAGTTGACGAGCTTGAGGATCCCGTAGACGAGCGTCAGCCCGATCGCGCCCAGCGCGAAGTAGGAGCCCGCGACGAGCCCGTTCACCGAGCGCTGCGCGAAGGGCTGCAGACCCTCGGCGATGATCAGAAGCAGGGCGATGATCGCGAGGACGCCAACCGCAACCCAGGCAGGGTTGCGCCGCGCCCATTCCCCGAATCCGGTTTGGGCGCCGACGTGGGTGCCAGTCAGCTCTCCACCCTCCATCAGCCGCGGCATCCTATGCGAATCACTGCGCGCACAAGCGGTTGCTAGCTCCTCCCGGGCGTTTACGCGGGAGGCAGCTTACGCGACACGCGATCGATGACGGCGTCAGCGAACTCGCGCGTGCCCGCGTGCCCGCCCAGATCGGCGGTGCGGACCCCCGCCGCCAGCGTCTCCATGACGCTCGCGCGGATCGCCCGCGCGGGCTCGTCCCCGCCGTCGGCGCGCTCCAAGAGCGCCGCCGCGGCCAGAATCATCGCCATCGGGTTGGCGACGTCCTTGCCCTCGAGCGATGGCGCCGTCCCGTGCGGCGCCTCCGCCATGACTACCGCGGGCCGCAGCTCGTCGTCGAGCGCGAGCAACAGTGACTCGGCGCCCGCGATCGACCCGAACATGGGGAGGACGAGGTCGGAGAGCAAATCGCCGTCGCGGTTCAAGCAGGGGATCACCAGGGGCGCGTCGGCTGCGCCGGAGACGAGGCCGGCGAGCGTCGCGTCGATCAGCACGGGCTCGTACGGCACGTCCGGATGCCGCTCCGCGGCCGCGTCCATTTCCTCCTTGAGCATCCCCTCGTACACGGGGCTCACGGTCCACTTGGGCCCGCCGTACACGCGCCCGCCAAGGCGCCGGGCCTCGCCGAACGCGTACTCGGCGACCGCGCGGCAGTGGGAGCGGCGGATCGTCTCCGTGCGGTGCGCGAGCTCGTCCCCGTCGGGGGTGGGCTCGCGCCACTGTTCGGCGCCGTAGGCATCGCCCACGGCCATCCGGCAGATCGAGATGGGGTGGTGGACGCCCGCCACCGGTGTGATGCCCGGGATGCGCCGCCCGGTGCGCACGATCAGCGTGCCGTCGATCGCCTCGCGCAGGATCCGGTTCGGGCTGCCGACGTCGTCCGCCCCCTCGGGCGTGATCGTCGCCGCCTTGAGGCCGAAGCCCGTCTCGCGCATGCGCCGGGCCGCCTCCAGGCAGACCTCGTTGTTCGTCGCGCGCCGGTTCCCCAGGGAGAGGTCGAACCGCTCGATCGCGACCTCGATGCCGATCACGCCCGGGTCGAGCAGGCGCAGTGCCTCCTCGAGCAGCTCCTGGCCCGTTTGATCCCCCTCGAGCGCGACTATGCTGACGGCGGGCATGGTGAGGCGTTGCTACCCGATCGCATGAGCGCTGAACGCTGCAGCTGGTGCGGAGCGGACGTCGACCCCGACGACGGCTACCGCGCCTACGAGCCCGCCGGCGAGCGCCGCGCCGCGTTCTGCCGGCTCGAGCACGTCGTCCCGTGGGGCATCCAGGGCGCCTACTGGGAGGCGGGGCCGCTCGCGGAGCCGCCCGCGACCGAGGCCGGGCCGCTCACTTGCTCGCACTGCGGCGCCGAGCTCGATCCCGAGGTTCACGTCGTCCTCGTCCGCCATCGCGGTGAGCATCGCATCCCCGACCACTTCTGCGGGGTGGACCACCTGGTCGAGTGGGCGAAGGCCGGCGGCCGCTGGCAGTAGCGGCGCGGCGCTCACTCGTACTGCAGGGCCTGGATCAGATCCAGTCGCGAGGTGCGCCGGGCCGGGCCGATCGCCGCGAGCACACCGAGCAGGATCGCCGCGAGCAGGACGACGACCGGGAGCGCGACCGGGATCGAGAGCACGAGGCCCTCCTCCTCGAGGGCGTTGACCGCCAGTGAGGCGAGCACGAGGCCGATGATTGCGCCCACGATCGTGCCCAGCAGGGCGTTGATCACGGACTCGTAGCGCACCATGCGCCGGACCTGGCTGCGCGACGTCCCGATTGCCCGCAGCATCGCGAGCTCGCGCGTGCGCTCGAGGATCGTGAGCGCCAGCGTGTTCACGATCCCGAAGATCGAGACGATCACCGCGAGCCCAAGCAGGACGTAGATCAGCGTGACGAGCTGATCCACCTGCTGAGCCTGCTCGTCCTTGAGCTCCTGCTGATTGCGCGCCTCGGCCACCGGAAAGCGGTCGGCGAGCAGCTCGTCGACCGCGGTGCGCGTCGCGTTCGGGTCGGCGCCGGGCTCGAACCCCACGAGCACGCTGAACTCCCCGCGCGCGCCGAACTCCTCGCGCAGCGTCTCATGGGGCAGCGACAGCGTGCCGACGAAGAGCCCGGCCGGGTCGCGGATGCTGCCCTCGACGGTCGCGGTCAGCCGCTCGCCGCCAGGCCCGACGAGCTCGACCTCGTCGCCCACCGCGACGTCGTTGTCCTCGCCCCAGCCCGCCTCGACGATCGCCCCGTTCGCCTCGAGTGAGCGCAGGGTCTCGTCGTCGCCCTCCACCCAGTCGAGATTGGTGATCTCCGGCAGATCACGGTCGAGGCCGCCCAAGAACGTCTCCTGGTCGAGCCCCTCGATACGCGCCGGGATGCTGGTGAGCGGGGTCGCGACCTGCACGCCGTCGATCCCCTCGACCGCCTCGGCGATCGCCGTGGGAATCGGCGAGAAGCCGTCCTGGTTGAGAATCGCCAGATCGCCGGAGAACTGCCGGTCCAGGGTGTCGCCGATCGACGCCTTGAGCGACGAGGAGAACACGCCGACGAAGACCACGAGCGCAACGCCGATCATCAGGGCGGCCGCGGTGGTCGCGGTGCGGCCGGGTTGACGCTGCGCGTTCTGGCGAGCGAGGTGCCCCGTGACGCCGCGCAGCTTGTCGATCGGCCAGCCGATCGCGCTCGCGATCGGCGGCACGAAGCGGCCGCCCAGCATGGCGATCCCGATGAAGAGGAGCACGAGCCCGAGCCCGAGCTGGCTCAGCGTGGTCTCGACGGACCCCCCGGACGTGAGGCCCAGGGCGATGAGCAAGGCGCCCAGCAGCGTGACGACGGCCGCGATCGCCGTCCGCCGCCGGCTCGAGCGCTCGGCCGCCTCCAGCGAACCCCCGCTTTCGCGCAGCGCTTCGAGCGGGGCGACGCGCGTCGCGCGCAGCGCGGGGAAGAGCGCGGCGACCACGGTCGAGCCCATGCCCACGATGAGCGCGATGACGATCGTGTTGACGTCCAGCTGCAGGGAGCTCACCGGCAGGTCGAAGCCCATTCCCGAGAACAGCGCCTTGATCAGCTCGACGAACCCGAATCCGCCGGCGATGCCGAGCACGGAAGCGAGCAGCCCGATCAACGCCGCTTCGACGAGCACGGTCGCGAGGATCTGGCGGGCGGAAGCGCCGAGCGTGCGGAGCATCGCGAACTCCCGGACGCGCTGCGCGACGGTGATCGCGAACGTGTTGAAGATCAGAAAGCCGCCGACGAACACCGCGATGCCGGCGAAGACGAGCAGGGCGGTGGAGAGGAAGCCGAAGCCCTGCTCGAGGTCGCCCGCATCCTCCTCGGCGGTCGCGGCCCCCGTCGCCACCTGTAGGGAGTTCGGCAGCTCCTGGTCGAGGCGCGCCGCCAGGGCCTCGGGGTCGACCCCCTCCGCGGCCTGGATGTCGATCTCGTCGAAGCGGCCCGGTTTCTCGGTCAGCCGCTGGGCTTCCGGCAGCGTGAACTGCGCGAGGCTGGCGCCGAGCAGCGAATCGACGTCGCCGAAGCGGGTGAGGCCGACGAGCGTGTAGGTGCTGGTGCCGGGTGCGCCCGTGATGCGGACCTCGGAGCCCAGCTCGAAGCCGGCCTCCTCGGCGCTCTGCTCGTCGAGCGCGAACTCGTCGTCGGCGGTGGGGCGGCGGCCGTCGACGACCTCGAGGGCCTCGAAGGTGTCGCTCTCCATCACGGAGAGGGCGAGGTGGGGCGGCCCGCCCGCGGGTGGGCCGATGCGCTCGCCGTTCTCGTTGAGGATCGTGATCGACTGCTCGTCGGCGATCAGGCCCTCGGCGTGCGCGACGCCCTCGGCCCGCCGGACGCGCTCCAGGACGTCCTCCGGGAAGCCCCGCCGCGGTCCGGAGCCGAACTCGCCCTCGACCTCCACGCGTTCGCGGACGACCACGTCGATCTGCTCGTTCACGTCCGTGAAGAGGTCGTTGATCGCGCGGTCCACGGAGTCGCTCAGCAGCAGCGTCCCGGCGACCATCGCAACGCCGAAGAACACGGCGAGGGCGGTGGAGAGCGCGCGGAACTTCCGCGCGGAGAAGTTTCGGAAGGCCAGGCTGAGCATGGCTCAGACCGAGCGCATCAGCTCGAGGACTTGCTCCTCGCCCTCCACCGAGGTGTCCGTAGCGATCTTGCCGTCGACGAGCAGCACCACGCGGTCGGCGTAGGCGGCGACGCGCGGGTCGTGGGTGACGACCACCACCGTGTGCCCGAGCTCGTCGACCGAGCGGCGGAGCAGCTGCAGCACCTGGGTGGACGAGGCCGAGTCGAGGTTGCCTGTCGGCTCGTCCGCGAAGACCACCGCCGGCTTTGAGATCAGCGCCCGGGCGATCGCCACGCGCTGCTGCTGCCCGCCCGAGAGCTCGGCCGGCCGGTGATTGCGGCGATCGGCGATCCCGACGGTGTCGAGGAGCTGCGCGAGCCATTCGGGGTCGGCGCGACGGCCGGCGATGCGCATCGGAAGGGTGACGTTCTCCTCCGCGTTGAGGACCGGAATCAGGTTGAAGAACTGGAAGATGAAGCCGAGCTTGTCGCGGCGCAGCCGGGTGAGCTCGGCATCGGAGAGCCCCGTGATCTCCGTGCCGTCCACCCAGACCTCGCCGGCGGTCGGGCGGTCGAGGCCCGCGAGCAGGTGCATGAGGGTGGACTTGCCCGAGCCCGACGGGCCGACGATGCTGGTCAGCTCGCCGCGCGGGAACTCGAGATCGACGCCCGCGACGGCGTCCACGGCCGCCTCGCCCTCACCGAAGCGACGATGCAACCCCACACAACGAACTGCCGCCTCGGCGCGCGGTGTGTGGTCGGTTGCCGTCACGGGATGCGGTGCACCGTACCGCAGGCGCCTAGCGCTGCGCGGCCCGCCCGCGCCGTCCGCGCTGGCGCTGCGCTTGGCGGCGGCCGCGCTCCCCGCGCTGGCGTTGCGTGCCGCGCTGTCCGCGCTGCCCGCGTGGACGTTGCGCCTGCCGGCCGCCGTCCCGACCGCGCTTGCCTTGCGCCCCGGGTTCGCCGCGTCGCCCGCCGCGACGCTCGGTGTTCTGGGCCCGCTGGCGCGGCTCCTGCCGCTCGAGCGGCGGCAGGGCGAAGTTCTCCAGCGCGCGCGCGAGCTGCTCGGGCGCTTCGACGGAGGGCGAGTGGCCGACGCCCTCGATCAGCGTGGTGCGCACGCCCGGAACGTCCTCGAAGCCCGCTACCGCGCGGTCGGCGTCGAACATCTGGTCCTCCGCGCCGAAGATCACGAGCAGCGGTACCGCCGCGGCCGTGAAGCGCTCGTCGATCGGGCGCTCGTCGGCGAAGTCGTCGGCCCCGTCCTGCGCGCCGTCGAACGACGAGTAGGTCATCGCCCGGAAGTCGCGCACGATTTGGTCGGGGTCGTCGAAGCCGTCGGCCGGGTCGTACCCGGGGGCGAACGCGTCCGCGTAGGAATCCCGCACGACGAAATCGGGGGAGAGGCGCCACAGCGCCTGGCCGATGACCGGCGTGTAGGCGAGCCGCGCGGTGAACGGCAGCCCAGGGCCGTAGTCGTCGGTGTTCGGCGCCATGTCGATGACGACGGCGCGGTCGACGAGCTGGCTCGCCTGCTCGGCGAGCGAGGCGGTGACGAGGGCGCCCATCGAGTGCCCGGCGACGAGCGCGCCGCCGACCCCGAGCTCGCTTAGCGCCTGCGCGACGACCGCCGCCTGGGAGGGAATGTCATAGCCCGAGGCCGGCTTCTCCGAGCCGCCGTGGCCGAGAAGATCGATGCGGATTACCCGGTGGGAGTCCTCGAGCAAGGGGACGACGCGGTCGAACCAGCGCAGCGATCCCCCGTAGCCGTGGATGAGGACGATCGGCTGGGCGCCGGTGATACCGGCCGGCTCGCCCGTGTCGGTCACCTGGACGTCGCCGCCGGGGAGCTCGAGGATCTGCCCGCCCTCGACGGTGACCTCGGCCGAGCGCTCCTCACTCGAGGTGGCGAACGCGTTGAGCGCCAGCAGCAGGACGAGGCCGGCGAGCAGGCCGACCGCGACCTTCCAGCGCAGCTTCACTGCTCGCGGGGGCCGAGGCCGAGCTCGTCGGCGCGCGCCGCCATCGCGTCGATCACGAACTGGATGTGCTCGTCGAAGTCGACGCCCAGCTCCTCCGCGCCCTGGCGCACCTCGTCGCGGTTGACGCCGGCGGCGAACGATGGCGTCTTCAGCTTCTTCTTGACGCTCTTCGGCTTCATCCCCTCGATCCCGGTGGGCCGCACCAGGGCGCAGGCGGCGATGAAACCCGAGAGCTCGTCGACCGCGAAGAGCGCCTTTGCCATCTGGGTCTCACGGGGCACGCCCAGGAACGTGGCATGGCCCGCGACCGCGTCGATCAGCTCCTGCGGCCAACCGCGCTCTTCGAACAACCGCAGCGCCGTGCGCGGGTGGCCGTTCTCCTCGTCGTCGAGGTCCGGATAGCGCTCGTAGTCGAGATCGTGGACGAGCCCGGTGACGCCCCAGAGCTCCTCGTCCTCACCGTAGCGCTGTGCGTAGGCGCGCATCGCGGCCTCCACACCGAGCAGGTGCTTGCGCAGTGAGTCCGACTCCACCCACTCGCACACCAGATCCCAAGCCTGATCGCGTGTCGGATTGCTCATCTCGCTCCGCTCCCGAAAGGGGTCTCGCAGGGGGCCAAACGAGCCCCTGCTTCGTGATCACGGTCGTCTACCCTAGCCAGCGACCGTGAGCGAGAAGTTCGTAATCCAGGGCGGCACGCCCCTCAACGGGGAGATCGTGGCCGCGGGCAACAAGAACGCGGCGCTGCCCATCATCGCGGCGTGCCTGCTGACCGAGGAAGAGCTCGTCCTCTCGAACGTTCCGCGCATCCGCGATACCGAGGCGCAGGTGGCGATCTTGGAGCGCATGGGCGTGAGCGCGCAGTGGGGCAGCGACCACCAGCTGCGCCTGCAGGCCAACAACGTGACCGACACCTCCCCCGACGAGGAGCTTTCGTCGCGCATCCGCGCTTCGTTCCTGCTCGCGGGGCCGCTGCTCGCCAGGTTCGGCGAGGCGATCATGCCGCCGCCCGGCGGCGACTTCATCGGCCGCCGCCGCCTCGACCCGCACCTCGACGCGTTCAAGGACATGGGCGCCCGCGTGGAGGGCACACGCCAGATCGAGATCTCCGCGCCGCCCGGCGGCCTGAAGCCCTGCGGCGTCTTCATGGACGAGCCCTCGGTGATGGGCACGGAGAACGCGCTCATGGCCGCTGCGCTTACGCCGGGGCCGACCACGATCTCGAACGCTGCGTCGGAGCCGCACGTCCAGGACCTCGCGCGCCTGCTGGTCAAGATGGGCGCCGAGATCGACGGCATCGGCTCCAACGTGATGACCGTCCACGGGCGGGACAAGCTGAGCGGCGCCGAGCACCGCATCTCACCCGACCACATCGAGATCGGCAGCTTCATGGCGCTGGCCGCGGCGACCGGCGGCGAGCTTTGCATCCGCGACACCGAACCCGACGACCTGCGGATGATCTTCAAGCAGTTCCGCCGCCTTGGGCTTCAGGAGCGCGTCGAGGGCAACGACGTGATCGTGCCCGCCGGAGTGCAGCTGGCGGTGCGCGACGACCTCGGCGATGCGATCCCCAAGATCGAGGACGGCCCGTGGCCCGCCTTCCCCGCCGACCTCACCTCGATCGCGCTCGCGCTGGCCACGCAGGCCGACGGCACGATCCTGATCTTCGAGAAGATGTTCGAGAACCGCTTGTTCTTCACGGACAAGCTCGTCGCAATGGGCGCTCGGATCACGCTCTGCGATCCCCATCGGGCGATCGTGAGCGGTCCGAGCCGGCTTCACGGTGAGCGTGTCGAAAGCCCCGACATCCGCGCCGGCATGGCGATGCTCATCGCCGCGCTCGCGGCCGACGGCACCTCGGAGATCGGCAACATCGTGCAGATCGACCGCGGCTATGAGGCGATCGACGACCGCCTGCGGTCGCTGGGGGCGCGCATCGAGCGCGTTGCCGTCGAGCGCGTGCCGGCGCAGGCCTAACTTGCAAGCCACGGCGAACGGGGGGCCGAGATGACGCACCCGATTCCTCCCGGAGCCCGTGACATCCTGCCCGAGGAGATGCGCGAGCTGCGCGCGCTGCAGCGCAGGCTCGCCGAGGTCTTCGAGCGGTTCGGCTACGGCGAGGTCGCGACGCCCACCGTGGAGTACGACTCGGTGCTCTCCCTGGGGGACGCGCGCGGGGCGCCGGCCGCGCACCGCTTCTTCGACGAGGCCGGCGAGCTGGTCGCGATGCGCTCGGACATGACCGTGCCGATCGCCCGGCTGGTCGCCGACCGGTACGGCGAGGACGAGCCGCCCTTCCGGCTCTTCTACAACGCGCGGGCATTCCGCGCCGTCCGTCCGCAGCGCGGGCAGGCCCGCGAGTTCTTCCAGGCCGGGATCGAGCTCGTCGGCGTTGCCGGGGCGGAGGGGACCGCGGAGGTGGTCGAGGTGCTGGCGAGCGCGCTCGACGCCGCGGGTTTGGGCCGCGCCGTGATCGGCATGGGCCACGCGGCGCTCTACCGCGACCTGCTCCGCGAGGTCGGCGTCCCCGAGGACGCGGCCGCCGCGGTTTTGGATCGCCTCGCGGCGCACGATCTGGTCGGGTTGGAGGAGGAGCTGGGCGCGCTCGATCTGCGCGAGGACGATCGCCGCATGCTCGCCGCGATCCCCACGCTGCGCGGCGGGCCCGAGGTCCTCGAGCGCGCGCGGGAGCTGGGCGAGCCGGCGCGCCGCGCGATCGAGCGGCTGGGCTCCGCATACGACGCCGCCGCTCGCCGGGGCGTCGCCGATCGCGTGCAGCTCGACCTCGGCTTGCTCCGTGATCTGGGCTACTACACCGGGACGATCGTCGAGGTGTACGACCCTGCGCTCGGGCACATCCTTGGCGGCGGCGGGCGCTACGACGAGCTCATGGGACGCTTCGGCCGGCCCCTGCCGGCGGTCGGCTTCGCCCTCTACCTGGAGCGGCTGCACATCGCGCAGGCCGAGGAGGAGCGCTTGGCCCGCGAGGAGGCATCCTCGTGATGGCGGCGCGCGCGAGCGGCGCGCTTCCTCAGGGGCCGCTGCGTCTCGCCCTGCCGCGCGGCGCGCTCTTCGGCGAGACGCTCGACGTGCTCGACCGCATCGGCGTCGATACGAGCGAGCTGCGCGGGGACTCCCGCTCGCTGGTCTTTCAGGCCGGTGAGCTCGTGATCGTCACGATGCGCCCCTCCGACGTGCCCACGTACGTCGAGGCGGGCGCGGCCGATCTGGGGATCACCGGCAAGGACGTCCTCGTCGAGCAAGGCGATCGCGTCGTATACGAACTCCTCGATCTGCGCTACGGCGCCTGCCGCATGGTCGTCGCCGGCCGCGCCGGTGACGACCGGGCGCTCACCGAGGCCCGCCGCCTGGGCGCGGTGCGGGTCGCGACCAAGTATCCGCGGATCGCGACCCGTCACTTCGAGGACACGGGCCGCAGCGCCGAGGTGATCGAGGTGAAGGGCTCGGTGGAGCTCGCGCCGCTCGCCGGGCTGGCCGACGTGATCGTGGATCTGGTCGACACCGGCCGGACCCTGCGCGAAAACGGGCTCGAGGTGCGTGAGGAGATCACCCACTGCACTGCCCGCTTGATCGCCAACCAGGTCTCGCACAAGCTGCGCGCCGCGGAGATCGACCCGCTCGTCGAGCGCCTGCGGGAGGCGACGCGATGAGAACTGAACGCCTCGAGTGGGACGGGTCCGACGCGGGCGCGTTCGCGCGTTCGCTGCGCGCCGCCGCCGCACCCTCGCCGGAGCTTCCCGAGCGCGTCGCGGCGATCATCGCCGACGTCTCCGAGCGCGGCGACGAGGCGCTCGCGGAGCTCACCCAGCGCTTCGACGCGACGGAGGCGGCGCCGCCGTCGCTGCGCATTCCACGCGGCGAGCTCGACGCGGCCGCCGAGCGCATCAACCCGGAACTGCTCGACGCGCTGATGCTCGCGGCCGCCAACATCCGCTCGGTTGCGGAGGCGGAGCTGGCGGGCGACACCGAGCCGATCGACTTGCCACAGGGACAGCGGGTGCGCCTGGTGCGGCGCCCCGTGGGTGCCGCCGGCGTGTACGCGCCGGGTGGCCGCGCCGCCTATCCGTCGTCCGTGCTCATGTGCTGCATCCCGGCGGCCGTAGCGGGCGTCGAGCGGATCGCGCTCTGCACGCCGCCCGACCCGCACGGACACGTGAACCGGGCGGTGCTTGCCGCCGCCGCGCTCGCGGGGGCGACTGAGGTCTACGCGGTCGGCGGCGCCCAGGCGATCGCCGCGCTCGCGCTGGGCACGGCGACGATCGATCCGGTGGACATGATCGCCGGCCCCGGCAACGAGTGGGTATCCGAGGCCAAGCGCCAGCTCTACGGGCGCGTCGGCATCGACGCGATCGCCGGCCCGAGCGAGGTGGTGGTCGTCGCCGACGGCGACGCTGACGCGAGCGTCGTCGCCCTGGATCTGCTCGCGCAGGCGGAGCACGGCGCCGAGAGCCCGGTGTTCGCGTTCTCGCCAGACGAGGTGCTCCTCGAACGCGTGAGCGCCCTGGTCGCCGCGCTCGCGACGAGCCGGCCCAGCGTGAAGGACGCCCGCGCCACCTTCGTCGTCACGCCGTCGATCGAGGCGGCTCTCGAGCTGAGCGACGCGCTCGCGCCCGAACACCTCGAGCTGCGCTTCGCCGGCGCGGACGCGGCGGTCGCCGCCGAGCGGGTGGCGGGCTGCGTGTTCGTCGGAGATGGCGCGAGCACCGCGTTCGGCGACTACGCGGCCGGCTCGAATCACGTGCTGCCGACCGGCGGCGCGGCGCGCTTCTCCGGGCCCTTGGGCCCCGGGGCGTTCATGCGCCGCACCTCGGTGGTGGAGATCCCCGGCCCCGCGGCGGGCGCGCTGGCCGGGGCCGTCGACCGGATCGCCCGCGACGAGGGCCTGCCCGTCCACGGCGAGTCGGCGCGGACGGCGGCCTCCCCGGAGGTAGATTCATGACACCCATGGCACGCTCAGCGGCGATCAAGCGCGAGACGGGGGAGACCAAGGTCTCCGTCGCGCTCGACCTCGAGGGCGGCGCGGTGAGCGCTTCCACCGGAGTCGGCTTCCTCGATCACATGCTCGATCTGCTCGGCCGCCACGGGCGGCTGGGCTTGCGCGTGGAGGCGGAGGGCGACCTCGAGACGGGGGCGCACCACACGGTGGAGGACGTCGGCATCGTCATCGGCCAGGCCCTCGACGAGGCGCTGGGCGACCGCGCCGGGATCACGCGCTATGGCTACGTCGCCGTCCCGATGGACGAGGCGCTCGCCGCCTGCGCGATCGACATCTCCGGGCGGCCGTTCTGCCTGTATCGCGCTGACCTCCCGCCGGTGTCGATCGCCGGGTTCGACGCGGAGCTGGCCGAGGAGTTCTTCCGCGCCGTCGCCAACAACGCGCGCATGACCGTGCACGTCGAGGTCCGCTACGGCTCGAACGCGCACCACATGATCGAGGCGTCGTTCAAGGCGTTCGCGCGGGCGCTGCGCACGGCCGTCGCCATCGATCCCACCGAAAGCGGGGTGCCCAGCACCAAGGGGACGCTCACGTGAGCTCCGTCGCGATCCTCGACTACGGGATGGGCAACCTGCGCTCGGTCGAAAAGGCGTGTGAGCGGGTGGGTGCCAGCGCGGTGATCACGAACGATCACGGCCGCGCCCGCGACGCCGACGGGGTGATCCTGCCCGGCGTGGGCGCCTTCCCGCGAGCGATGGCGCGCATCCGCGAGCTGGGCCTCGACGAGCTGATCGCCGAGCGCGTTGCCGCCGGCGTGCCGGTCCTCGGCATCTGCCTGGGGCTCCAGCTGATCTTCTCCTCGTCCGAGGAGCTGGCCGGCGACGAGGGGCTAGGCCTGGTGGAGGGCGAGGTCGTCAAGCTCGCCGCGGAGGGGCTCAAGGTCCCGCATATCGGCTGGGAGCCGGTGCGCTGGCACAAGCGCTCGCAGCTCACCGACGGGATCCCGGACGGCGAGCCCTTCTACTTCGTCCACTCGTACGCGCCGCGGGCGGCCGAGGCGGAGGACGTGCTCGGCACGGCGGTCTACGGCGAGGAGTTCGTGTGCGCCGTCGAACGGGGCAACGTCTTCGGGGTCCAGTTCCACCCGGAGAAGTCCAGCCGCGCCGGTTTGCGCCTGCTCGCCAACTTCGCGTCGATCTGCGCCTCGGTCCCGGCGTGATCCTCTACCCGGCGATCGACATCCGCGGCGGCCAGGCCGTGCGGCTCATGCGCGGCGACTACGCGCAGGAGACGGTCTACGACGCCGATCCGGTCGCCGCTGCGCAGCGCTGGGTCGAGGCCGGGGCCGAGTGGCTGCACGTCGTGGACTTGGACGGCGCCCGTGCCGGGAGCGCGGCGAACCGCCACCACATCCAGCGGATCGCCAGCGAGGTCGACGTGCCCGTGCAGACCGGCGGTGGATTGCGCGACGCATACTCGGTTGAGGCCGTACTGGCTGCCGGGGTGGAGCGCGTGGTGATCGGCACGGCGGCGCTGCGCAACCCGGAGTTCCTCGACGAGATGATCGCGCGTCACGGCGAGCGCATCGTGGTGGGTGTGGACGCGCGCGGCGGGCGCGCCGCGATCGAGGGGTGGACGCAGACCAGCGACGAGCACGCGGCCGAGCTGCTCTCCTCGCTCGCGAAGCGCGGCGTGCGGCGCATGGTCTTCACGCCGATCGAGGTGGACGGGACGATGGCCGGCCCACCGCTCGACCAGCTGCACGCGGTCGCCAAGGACCTCGACGCCGAGCTGATCTACTCGGGCGGCGTCGGTGAGCTCGCGCACCTCGAGGCGCTCGCGGCACAAGCGCCCGCGACGGTCACCGGCGTGATCGTCGGGCGCGCGCTCTACGAGGGGCGCTTCACGGTCGCGGAGGCGAAAGCCGCGCTCCGCTAGGCCGACGAGCTCCCAGTACCACCAACCTGCAACCAGCTTCTTTCCGCCCAGCCGGCGGCCGAAAGCCGGCAGCGGCAGCTAGTCTCGGGGGCGATGCTTCAGCGGCTGCCTTGGTTTCGCATCGTCGCGATCGCCCAGATCGCGCTGGTCGCTCGTCGCCACCTGGGGCTGCTCGAGCCGGAGGAGCGCAGCCGGCTGGCGCGTCTCGTGCGCGACTCCAGGGGCCGGCCGCTGCGCAACCTGACCGCGGACGACCGCGCCGAGCTTCTGCGGCTGGTGCGCAAGCTGGAGCCCGGCGCCTTCGGGCGCTCGGCGTTCGGCGCCGTCCGCAACCCGACCAAGCCTCGCTTGTAGCGATGGCCCTCAAGCGGGTGATCCCGTGCCTCGACGTCGATCGCGGGCGCGTCGTGAAGGGCACGAACTTCGTCGACATCCGGGACGCCGGCGATCCCGTGGAGCTGGCGGAGCGCTACGACGCCGAGGGCGCAGATGAGCTTGTCTTCCTGGACATCACCGCCTCGCACGAGCAGCGCGAGACGATCGTCGAGCTGGCCCGGCGCACGGCCGACAACGTCTTCATCCCGTTCACCATCGGCGGCGGGATCAGGTCGGTCGCCGACGCGCAAGCGGTCCTCGACGCCGGAGCCGACAAGGTCTCGGTCAACTCGGCGGCGCTCGATCGCCCGCAGCTGATCGGCGAGCTCGCCGACGTTTTCGGCGCCCAGTGCGTGGTCGTGGCGATCGACGCCAAGCGCGAGGATGACGGCTGGGGCGTGTACGTCGCGGGCGGCCGCAGGCGCGTCCCTGGCCGCGATGCGGTGAGCTGGGCCCGCGAGGCGACCGAGCGGGGGGCAGGTGAGATCCTGCTCACCAGCATGGATCGGGACGGCACGAACGACGGCTACGAGCTCGAACTGACCCGCGCCGTCGCCGACGCGGTCTCCGTCCCCGTGATCGCCTCGGGCGGCGCCGGGGAGCTGGAGCACCTGACCCAAGCCGTCCTGGAGGGCCACGCCGACGCGGTGCTCTGCGCGTCGATCTTCCACTACGGCGTCTACACGGTGCGCGAGGCCAAGGAGCACATGGCCGCTGCCGGGATCGCCGTCCGCCCGGTTCGCCTCGGCTAGCCCACGCCGCGGTCGTCGTCGCCCGCGATCACCAGGGGCGCCCCCGCGCTGCGCAGCTCCGCGCGCTCGCGCTCGCCCAGGCCGTCGTCCATCACGACCGCGTCCAAGTCCGCGAGCGAGGCCACGGGGAGCATCGACTGCACGCCGAACTTGGAGGAATCGACCAGGGCCACGCACCGCGCCGACGCCGCCCGGACCGCGGCGAGGACGTCGGCGATGTTGCGCTGGGCCGTGGAGAGCCCGGCGTCGGGCGTGATCCCGATCGCCGAGATGAAGCAGGTCGCGAACTTGAGCTGCGCGACGAACTCCACCGTCCAGCGCCCGCCGATCATGCGGAGGTTCTGATCGACCTCGCCGGGCGTCACGATCAGATGCACGTTGTCGTGGTCGAACTCCGCCGCGATCGCCGGGGAGTTCGTGACGAGGGTGAGCGACCCGATCGAGCTCGACGCGAGCGCCGAGGCCAGCGCCGCGCAGGTCGTGGACGCGTCGATGAAGATCGTGGAGCCGTCCTCGATCATCTCCACGGCCGTGGCCGCGATGCGCTCCTTCGCCGTCACGTTGCGGCCGCGCCGATCGGTCCAGGCCGAGCGCGTGGGCGCATCGGCAGGAATCAGCCGCGCGCCGCCGTGAACCCGTTCGACCAGACCCTCCTCGGCGAGCGCGCGCAGGTCGCGGTGGATGGTGGCGGGGGAGACGTCGAGCTCGCGCGCCAGCTCACCGACGGCGACGGCGCCGTCGCGGCGCAGCCTGTCCATGATCGACGAGCGCCTCAGCGTGCCCTTCATGACCCGCCGTCCCCCTGGTTCGCGAGCTCGATGAAGCGGCGCGCGACGTGACGCCCGAACTCCGGGTCGTTTACGGGCAGCTCGACGCGCTCCACGGGGATCTCCGCGGGCAACTCGGCCTCCAGGGTCTCGATGAGCGCCATGTCGGCCTCGTGGTCCCAGAGGGGCCCGCCCTCGACATCGATGAGCGAGTAGCCGCGCGTGGGCGCAACGACCGCCACTGGGCCGCGGGCGCCGGCCAAGCGGCTCACGATCATGCGCCCAAGCTCCACCATCTCCTCGCGGCTCAGGCGGACCAGGGTGGCGACCGGATTGTGCTTGTAGTGGGCTCGCTTGCGCCAGCGTTCGGGCAGGGTGTCGAGCGGGCCCTGGTTGAAGAAGTCCGCGCAGCCGAGGGTGATCACCTGGGGCAGCCCGTGCTGCGCTGCCACGGTTAGCCGGCGCTCATCGGTCGCGTGCACGCCGCCGTGGATGCTGTTCGCGAGCTCGGAGATGCTCAGCTCGATCACGCCCGCGAGCGACGAGGCCTCGATGAGGTCCTCCATCGCCGGGCCGCCGACCCCGTTCGCGTGGAAGATCACCGGCGCCCAGCCCGCCTCCTCGAGGACCTCGTAGGCCGCCATGGCGCCGGGCGTCGTCTGGCCCAGCATCGTGACGCCGACGCTGTTCCCGCCGAGCCCGGACACCGGCTGCGCACCGTCGCGCGCCATGCCGAGCACGGCGGCGACCGCGTTGTCGAAGACCGCGCGTGAGATCGGGTTGATGCCGAGGATGTCGATGACGGAGTGCATGACGGTGACGTCGCGCCGGCCCATGAACGGGCCGAAGGCTCGCGGGCCCGACGCGCTCGGCGAGACGATCACCTTGGGCACCCCGATCGGGAGCGCCTGCATCGCCGCGGCTCCGATGAGCGCGCCCTCGGCGCCGCCCAGGCACAACGCGCCATCGACCTCGCCACGCTCGTGCAGATCCGCGAGCAGCTTGCGCAGCCCGTCCTGCATGCGCTCGACGGCCGCGCCCCGGCTGCCGGCCGCCTGAACCTCCGCGAGCTCGTAGCCCGCGGCCTCGGCGACCTGCGCGCGCGTGATGTCGGCCTCGCAGCCCGGCTCCCCCAGGATCCCCGTGTCGATTACGAGGGCGCGCCCGCCCAGGGCCTCGATCCGCTTGCGCGCGTAGTCGATCTCGGCGCCCTTCGTATCCAGGGTCCCGATCGCTGCGATCACCGGCTTTGCCATCGACCTCTCCTCCTCCTGCATGATCGATTATGCAAGAACATGACAGATTCCGCGAGATTTGTGTATGGTCTTGCAAGGTTGTGCGACCGAGCAGGCAAACGGCTGACCTGGGCCGGGCGCTGAGTCGGCAAGGAGGAGAAAAGGAGGAGAGGCATGCACCTGTCCATGCATAACTGGATGCGGGCCGAGCCGATCGAGACGACGATCCGCAGGCTCGCGAAGTACGGCTACGAGAGCATCGAGATCAGCGGCGAGCCGTACCAGTACGACACCAAGGAGGTACGCGGCTACCTCAAGGAGAACGGGATCCGTTGTTGGGGCTCGATCACCTTGATGGTCGAGGGCCGCAACCTCGTCCAGGGCTCCGAGGAGGGCCGCGAGAAGACCGTGCAGTACGTCAAGGACACGGTCACCATGGTCAAGGAGCTCGAGGGGTACGAGGTCTCGATCGTGCCCGGCGAGGTCGGCAAGGTCAACCCGGACTCCACCCCCGAGGAGGAGTGGAAGTGGGCCGTCGAGGGCCTGACGGAGATCTTCGAGCACTCCCAGAAGGAGGGCATCAAGCTCGCCGTCGAGCCGATCAACCGGTTCGAGACGTACTTCATCTCGCGCGCGGCGCAGGCCAAGGCGCTGGCTGATGCGGTGAGCCCCGAGATCGGCGTGTGCCTCGACACCTTCCACCTCAACATCGAGGAGGAGGATCCGTACGAGGCGATTCGCGAGCACGGCGACCGGCTGGTCGACCTGCACGTAGCCGACAACAACCGGCTGGCGTGCGGGATGGGCAGCTACGACTGGAAGCGCATCGTCGACATCCTCAGGGAGATCGGCTATGACGGCGCGCTCACGGTCGAGTTCGTCGCGCCGATCGACCGGACCCCGGCGAACCCGTTCCCGAACGCGATCGAGACCGACCCGGTCGACATCACGCCGGAGCAGCGGAAGTTCATCGAGGACCACGGCTCCGACATGCTCAGCGAGGAGTTCTACAGCTCGCTCGTCGAGAAGTGCGCGCAGACCCTCCTGCCGCTGATCAAGTAGCAGCTGAACCATCGATGAGGGAGCGAGCGACGACGTGACTTCAGCGAAACTCGACCGAGCGCTCGGCCGGCTCGGGGACATCCCCGTGTTGACCGATGAGGAGGCGCGCCGCGAGCGCTCGCTCGACACCTATTGGAAGGCCGCGGCACTCGCCAAGGTCGGCCGCAACCAGGTTGCCGACGTCGTAGTGCGTCCGCGCAGCGCCGAGGAGGTTGCGACCACGCTGGCGATCGCCGCGGAGGAAGGCGTCCCCGTGGTTCCCCGGGCCGGTGGCTCGGGGAGCCAGGGCGGCGCGATCCCCGAGGCGGACGGGATCCTGCTGGATCTGAGCGCCCTCGATGCGATCGAGGACCTCGACGAACAGGCGCTCACCGTGCGCGCCGGGGCGGGCGTCCCCGGGCTGCGCCTCGAGGAGTGGCTCAACGAGCGCGGGTACATGTTCCCGCACTACCCGGCCTCGCTGCACCTGGCGCAGGTCGGCGGCTACCTCGCGGCCAAGGGCTCGGGGGTGCTGTCGACCAAGTACGGGAAGATCGAGGACCTGGTCGCCTCCATGCGCGTTGCGCTGCCGTCCGGCGAGCTGTTTGAGACCGTCTCGATCCCGCGGCACGCGGTCGGGCCGGATCTCAATCAGATCTTCATCGGGAGCGAGGGCACGCTCGGGGTGATCACCGACGCGACGCTGCTCTTGCGCCCACAGCCGGAGCACCGCAGCTTCCGCGCGGTCGCGTTCCCCGATCTGGCGACGGGCCTGAACGCGGTCCGCAAGGCCTTGCAGGCCGGCTGGCGGCCCGCGGCGGTTCGGCTCCATGATCCGGAGGCGACGCGGATGAACCTCGCGCGCGTGCTCGACGTCGACGTCTCCGGCGTCATGCTGATCATGGTCTTCGACGGGCCGCGGTCGCTGGTCGAGCTGGAGGAGCGCGAGGTCGTGAGCTCCCTGGTCGCGGACGGCGGCGAGGATCAGGGCCCCGATCTGGCGGCCCTGTGGTGGGAGAACCGCTTCAAGATCTATTACGCGCCGTTCAAGCCGGAGCTGCCGCAGGTGTGGGGCACCATCGACCTCGCGGCGACCTTCAGCCGGATCCTGCCGGCGTGGGAGGCCGTCCGCGAGCTGATGCTCCGCGACTACTCGCGCTACGGCCTGGTCTTCACCGGCCATTTCTCCCACTGGTATCCGTGGGGAACGATGGTCTACGGCCGCTTCGTGCTCGAGGACCCGCCCGACGACGTCGACGAGGCGATCCGCGTGTACGAGGAGATCTGGTCCCGCACCTCGGAGGTGATCCTCCGGGAGGGCGCGATCATCAACGACCACCATGGCATCGGCCTGAAGCTCGCCGGCGATCTGCGGGCGCAGTACGGCGCGGGGTGGGGCGTTCTCGAGGGGCTGAAGAAGACCCTCGATCCCGCCGGGGTGATGAACCCGGGGAAGCTTGGACTCTGAACGAGGAGGACGAAGGAGAAACCGATGGAGCTACCGACCTACAACATGGGCAACCTGGCCCCGCCCGACATCAAGGCCTATCTCGAGGAGAAGGACATCGTGATGATCCCCATCGCGAGCCTCGAGCAGCACGGGCCGCACCTGCCGCTGCTGACCGACACGATCCAGGCCGAGCAGATCGCGCACCGCGCCGCGGAACGCGCGGAGGTGCTCTACACCCCGTCCGTTTGGATGGGCTACTCGCCGCAGCACATGTACGGCGTGGGCCAGGGCACGGGCACGATCACGATCCGGCCCCAGCTGCTCCTCGATCTCTACTACGACATCGCCCGTTGCCTGATCCATCACGGCTTCAACAAGCTCGTGTTCGTCAACAACCACGGGTCGAACAACAAGATCATCGAGCCGCTCCTGCGCCGCATCCGCTACGACACCGGCGCCTTCGTCGTCATGTCGAAGCTCTTCGCCGAGCGCTACCTGGCGCTGATCGACGACATCATGGAGAACCCGCCCGAGGAGACGCCGGGCTGGCACTCCAGCGAGCTGGAAACGTCGCAGGTGATGGCGGCCGACGAGTCGCTGGTGCGCATGGATCGTGCCGTGCACCAGGTTCCCGAGCGCCCGAAGTGGTTCCCGGACTCGTTCATCAAGCCCGATGGGGCGCCCGACGTCGAGTTCCAGGGGCACCAGTTCTTCGTGTTCGCCAACGACCACGAGGACTTCACGCCGAGCGGCGTGATCGGCAACCCGTTCCGGGCGAGCGCGGAGAAGGGGCGCAAGACCTACGACCGCTACGCCGACCACCTGGCCGCGGCGCTCAAGGAGTTCGAGAAGGTCGAGGTCGAGGTCCACGACCGCGAGTGGCGGGGCCTCGTCTGAGTTGACAGGGGTCAGCGCTGCCGGCGCTTGCCGGCGGCGCCGCGTCGAGCGCGCGTCCGCTGCGCGGAGCGAGCCTTGCGCTTGCGCTGCGCGGCGGACCGCGCGCGGCGCGTTTTGCGCTTGCGCTGCGCGGCGGCCTTCGCCTTCGCCTTGCGGCGTGCGGCCGGCCGCTGGGCGGCGCGCGCCTTCTTCCGCCGTGCGGCGGGGCGCGTGCGCTCCTTGCGCTTCTCGCTGGCCGTCTCCGAGGCGGGCGGCAGCTCACCGGCCTCCACCCGGGCGCGGCGCGCGGCCCGGCGCCGCTGGAGCTTGCGCCGCTTGCGCTCCAGCAGGCGGCGCTTAAGACCCTTGTTCATGAATGCGCGGATGGTCGAGTAGCCGGTCAGGTACAGGCGCCGGCCGTCGGTGATCGCCGGGTTGTACTCGCCCTGCTCGTGCTTGAAGACGACCTTCCCGTCCTTCGCCCGATAGCCGATCGTGCCCTGATCGCCGATCACGCCGACGTAGACCACGTCGCCGATCACGCTGGGCGCGCCGCTCACCTGCCCGCCGGCGTTCCGCTTCCAGCGGATCTTGCCGGTCTTGGCGTCCAGGGCATAGAAGTTGTGATCGATCGAGCCGATGTAGACGCTGGGCGGCGCCCCCTTGACGTCGGCGACCGCCGGGCCCGAGTACACCTCGGCGCCCGTCGAGACCGACCACGCGATCTCACCCGTGTCCATGTCGACGCTGTAGATGCGGGAGTCGATGCTGCCGAAGTACACGCGCCCGTATGCGACCGCGGGCGTGGAATAGATCCCGCCGCCGCGCCCGAAGCTGCCGCCGATGGCCTCGCGCTTCCACTTGACCTTGCCGGTCTTCGCGTCGATCGAGAAGTACTCGCCCGCGTAGTTGCCGCCGTAGACGTTGCCCTTGCC
This sequence comes from uncultured bacterium, assembly GCA_965652565.1. Lineage (GTDB taxonomy): Bacteria > Actinomycetota > Thermoleophilia > Solirubrobacterales > 70-9 > RSA11. The sequence goes on along the minus strand of CBFGWL010000028.1, from coordinate 7,278 downwards.
CAGGGCGAGGCCGCCCTTCACGGCGCCGGCCGTCTTGACCTCCCACTCCAGCGAGCCGTCCTTGACGTCCATCGCGAACACGCTGCCGCACTCGCAGCCGAAGATCACGTACTTGTCCTTGAAGACGAGCGGCGAGGACTCGCTGCGGCCGGGCAGCGACTTGCGCCACACGACCTTGCCGTCACGAGCGCGCAGGGCCACCGCCTGGCCGGGGTCGAGGTTGACGACGAAGAGCCGGCCGTCGTGGTACGCCGGCGCGGAGGCGTTCAGCTTGCCGATGCGGTTCTTCCACTTGACCCTGCCGGTCTTGGCGTCGATCGCGTAGACCCGGGCGTCGATGTCCTGTACGTAGATGACGTCGTCGACGATGATCGGCGCGAACTCGAGCAGCTTGCCCGCCTGGAAGCTCCAGTCGGAGCCCGCGAACGGCGGCCGCACGACCCGCGTGTTGAAGGCCTTCGTGCGGGCGTCGTTGTACCCGTAGGTGGGCCAGTTCGACGTGAGGTCCTTCGGCTTGCGCTTCTTCTTTTTCTTGGGCTGCTCGGCGACGAAGTCGACGTTCGGGTTCGAGACGTCGGGCGGGCGCTTGAGCAGCTCGTATCCGAGCACGCCAAGGCCGACCGCGACGATCAGCGAACTGATCGTGACTACGGTCCGCCGGCGAACGCTCCAGGAGCGCCACGTCTGTACGAGCCTGCCAACGATGGGGTTCCCATGGTAAGGAACGCCCTTCAGGTCATTTCAAGGGATGATCAAGGATCCAAGGCCGATGCCCGCTGCCGTCGAGATTCCCGACGCCCGAGAGCTGGCCGCCCGCGTCGACGCCCTGCCGGGGATCGCCGAGGTGCGGGCGGCGCTCGCCGGCGAGCCCGCCTACCTGGTGGGTGGTGCCCTGCGCGACGTGCTGCGCGGCCTGTCCGGCGCCGACGTGGACGTGGACGTCGCGGTGGAGGGCGACGCGATCGCCCTCGCGCGGCGCGCGGGCACTCTCGTGCGCGCCCACGAGCGCTTCGGCACCGCGACGGTCGAGGTTGCCGGCGCCCGCATCGACTTGGCGATGACGCGCCGCGAGCGCTACCCCGAGCCCGGGGCGCTGCCCGAGGTGGAGCCGGCCGACATCGCCGCCGATCTGGCGCGCCGGGACTTCACCGTGAACGCGATGGCGTTCCCGCTCACCGGCGAGCGGCGCCTGCTGGATCCGTACGGAGGCGCCCGTGACCTGAGCGCGGGCGTGCTGCGGGTCCTGCACCCGGGCTCCCTGCGCGACGACCCCACGCGCGCGCTGCGCGCCGCCCGTTACGCGGCCCGCCTGGGAGCCGGCCTCGAGCCCGAGACCGAGCGCCTGGTCCGCGCCGCCGATCTGAGCGCAGTGAGCGCCGACCGGGTCGAGGCCGAGCTGCGCCTGATCGCGGCCGAGGAGCGGGCGATCGCGGCGCTGGAGCTGCTCGCCGACTGGGAGCTCGCCGGGATCGAGCGCGGCGGGCCCGAGCGCGCCCGCGCCGCGCTCGCGGTGCTCAACCTGGACGGCTGGGAGGATCTCGATCACCGTGTCGAGGTGGTCCTGGCGGGCGCCCTGGGGGACCCCGAGCGCGTGGAGGGCGCGAAGGAGCTTGCGGCGGCGCGGCCCGAGCGGCCCTCGGAGGCCGCCCGCCTGGCGCGCGGACGCGATCCCGTCGAGCTGGTGCTCGCGCGCGCCAACGGCGCCGAGTGGCTTGACCCCTACGTGCGGGAGTGGCGCGACGTGCGCCTCGAGATCACCGGAGCTGATCTGCTGGCCGCGGGCGTTCCCGAGGGGCCCGCGATCGGCAGGGGCCTGGCGGCGGCGCTGGACGCGAAGCTCGACGAGGGGGTGCGGGGACGCGAGGCCGAGCTCGCCGTGGCGCTCGCCGCCGCGGGCTCGTAGCCTGGGGGGCGCGATGCGTTGGCGCGAGCACCAGGGTGTGCGCTGGCTGGAGGCGGAGCTGCCCGGAGCGCGGGCGGCGTTCTCGACCCGTCTCGGCGGCATCAGCGAGGGGCCGTACGAGAGTCTCAACCTGGGCTGGCTGACCGACGACGATCCCGTTCACGTGCGGATCAACCGCGAGCTCCTCGCCAAGGCGCTTGGGCTGGTCACCGACGAGCTCCTCGTCGGCCGCCAGGTGCACGGTGGCGAGCTCGCCTGGCACGAGGGTGTGCAGCCCGACGATCCCTACCTGAACCCGGTGGGCGCTCCCGAGGTGGACGCGCACGCGACCGCGGAGCCCGGCCTCGCGCCGATGGTGATCGTCGCCGACTGCCTGCCGGTCGCGTTGGCCGGGCCGGGCGGCGTGGCGATGCTGCACTGCGGCTGGCGGGGCCTCGCGGCGGGCCTGATCGAGAAGGGGGCCCGCGCCGTGCAGGCGGTCGCGGCAGCGATCGGCCCGGGAATCGGTCCGTGTTGCTACGAGGTGGGCGACGAGGTGCGCGACGTGTTCGCGGAGGAGGGCGATGATGTCTTCGTGGGCCGCAACCTGGATCTGCCCGAGATCGCCGCGCGTCAGCTGGCGGCGGCGGGCGTGGGGGAGTGTGAGCGTGCCGAGGAGTGCACGAGCTGCAACCCCGAGCTCTTCTTCTCCCATCGTCGTGATGAAGGGATCACGGGTCGTCAAGCTGGAGTGGTATGGCGCCTGAGCTGATCACCGATATCGACCCGGCGGTCGTGCGCAGCAATCTCGAGCGGGTGCGCGAGCGCGCCGGCGAAGACGTCGAGATCCTGATCGCCACGAAGTACGTGCCGATCGACGAGTTCGGCGCGCTCGCCGAGGCGGGGGTCACCCTCGTCGGTGAGAACCGCCAGCAGGACCTCGAGGCGAAGGCCGAGCGCTGGGGCGACGACTTCACGTTCGACTTCATCGGCACGCTGCAGAGCCGCAAGGTACGCGCGATCCTGCCGCGGGCGCGGCTCATCCACTCGGTTTGCACCGATTCGGCGCTCGCGCAACTCGAGCGGCACGCCGACCCGGACACAGAGGTGCTCGTGCAGGTGAACGTGTCCGGGGAGGAGAGCAAGGCCGGCGTGGGCCCGCAGGAGCTCGGCGACTTCATCGCCCGCTGCCCGGTCCGGGTCGCGGGCCTCATGACGATGCCGCCGTTCACCACCGATCCGGAGAGCTCGCGGCCCTATTTCGCTCGCCTGGCCGAGCTTGCGGCGGAGCACGGACTGGAGCGGCTGTCCATGGGAACGAGCCAGGATTGGCCCGTTGCGGTCGAGGAGGGCGCCACGATCATCCGGCTCGGCTCGGCCGTCCTGCGCCGGTAAGCGCTCGTTCTCGCATAATCGGGTAAAGGAAAACCGCCCAGAGCAGCGAACTTCGGCATCTGAGATGGCCCTGAGAGACACATGGCACCGGGCACTCGTGTACTTCGGCCTCGCTGAGGACCCGGACTACCACGAGCCCGATCTGTACGAGCCCGAGACGGGCAGCTATGCGACCACCGAGCGCTCGTCGCAGTACGAGGCGCCCGCCCCGCGTTCCGCCACCGTCTCCCGGCTCGGCGATCGTCGCCGCAGCCAGGACGAGATCGACGACATCTTCGCCGACGATGAGCCGCCGCGCCGGCGAAACCTGCGTCCCGTCGCCGGCGGCGGAGGAGGCGCGGACGTTCGCGTGCACCTGGTCAACCCCACAAGCTTCAACGATGCCCAGGAGGTCGCCGATCGCTTCAAGCGCGACGTGCCGGTGATCCTCAACCTGCAGACCACCGACGCGGAGCTCGCGAAGCGCCTGATCGACTTCGCATCCGGGCTCACCTACGCGCTCGACGGCGGCATGCAGAAGGTCGCGGAGAAGACCTTCATGCTGACCCCGCGCAACGTCGAGGTCTCGGCGGAGCAGACCGCGCAGCTGGTCGAGAAGGGGTTCTTCAACCAGTCCTGACCCGCCCCCGCGCGGCCCACTAGTCTGCAGCGCGTGATCATCGGGTTCGCAGGCGCGGGGAACATGGCTGCGGCCATGGCCAAGGGGTGGGCCGGCGCCGACCGGCGCCCCGACCGCATGCTGTTCTGCGACCTGGATGCATCCAGGGCGCGGGCGCTGGCGGACGCGGTGGGCGGGGAGACCCGTCCCGACCTCGCGACGCTGCGCGACGAGGCCGACGTCCTGCTGCTGGCCGTGAAGCCCGCCGCCCTCGAAGACGTGGCGGGCGAACTCGGCGGCCGCGCCCCGGCGATCCTCTCGGTGATGGCGGCGACGCCGCTCGCCCGCATCAATGGCGCGTTCCCCGGCGTACCCGCGTTGCGGGTGATGCCCAACCAGCCCGTCGAGGTGCGCCGCGGCGTGCTCTGTTGGACGGCGGGCGCCGGCTTGGAGGGCGACCTGCGGGCAACGCTCGTCGGCTGGCTCGACGCGCTCGGGGAAGCGGTGGAGCTGCCCGAGGAGCGCATCGACGCGGCCATGGCCGTGATGTCGTGCGCGCCCGCCTACGTAGCCCTCTTCGCGGAGGCGCTCGCCCGCGCGGGGGTCGCGGAGGGGCTTGATCCCGAATTGTCCGCGCGCGTCGTGCGCGAGACCTTCGCGGGCACGGCCGCGCTGCTCGAGGTTCGCGACCCCGAGGCCGTGCGCCGGGCCGTCGCGCCGCCCGGCGGCGCCACGGAGGCCGGCCTGAACGCGCTCGCCGAGCACGGGGTGGAGGACGCGATCACCGCAGCTGTGCAGGCGTCGCTGGAGCGGTTCCGTTGAGCGTGCTGGTCGCCTTGAGCCGCGGCGACATCGCCGACTACGTCAACGCGCTCTTCACCGTCTACTTCGTCCTGATCATCAGCCGCATCGTGCTCTCCTGGGTGCAGGCGTTCCGGCCGCTGCCCTACAACCGGGTGCTGCGCGCGGTGACCGGTTTCATCCAGGAGACCGTCGACCCGTACCTGAACATCTTCCGCCGGCTGCTGCCGACGCTGAACCTCGGCGGCATGGGCCTCGATCTGAGCCCGATCATCGGGATCATCGTCCTCGTGCTGGTGCAATCGGTCGTCGTCGGCTTGATCGGCGGGTGAGGCCCTCCACGCGCGCAGCGGCTTGGGGCGGGATGCTCGCGGTCGCGACGATCGTGATCGTCCTCGATCAGGCCTCGAAGGCGGCCGCCGTCGCCGGGATCGATCGCGGCGAGCGCGTCGAGATCCTGCCGTTCGTGGATCTGGTCCACGTGCTGAACCGCGGCGTTGCGTTCGGCTTTCTGGGCGACGGCAGCAAGGGCGTCGTCATCGCGATCACCCTGGTCGCGCTCGCGGCCGTGCTCGCCTGGTTCGCGTTCGCTCCGAGGCGGCCGTGGGCATGGATCGCGGTCGGGATGCTCGTCGGCGGTGCGCTGGGGAATCTCGCGGATCGGGTGCGCCGCGACGCGGTGGTCGACTTCATCGACCTCCCTGCGTGGCCCTCGTTCAACCTGGCGGACGTGTTCATCACGCTCGGCGCGGCGGTGCTGGTTCTCGCTGCGGTCAGCAGCGCGGCCCGCGATCCGAGCGAGAACGCCGAGCCCGTTGCCTCGCCACCGCCGGGCGACCCACATGGGGACTGAGCGCGAACTCGAGGGCGGCGTGCGCATCGTGCACGCCGACGAGTGGCTTGCGGTCGTCGACAAACCGGCGGGCCTCGTGGTGCACGAGGCGCCCGGTCATCGCGGCACGACGCTCGTCGAGATTCTCGGGCCGTTGCTCGCCGGCGGGGACGATCCGGCGCGCCCGGGGATCGTCCACCGCCTCGACCGCGACACCTCCGGCCTGATGGTCGTGGCCCGCACTCCGGAGGCCCACACGGCGCTGGCCGCAGCGATCAAGGAGCGGCGGGTGCAGCGCGAGTACATCGCGCTGATCAAGGGCCGCCCTCGGGCGCGCTCGGGCACGATCGACGCACCCCTGGGGCGGGATTTCCGCGCGCCCGAACGGCGTGCCGTAGGCGGCCGAGGCCGGCGCGTGGCGCGCACGCACTTCGAGGTGATCGAAGCGCTGCCGCAGGACACGCTGGTCCGGGCCCGCCTCGAGACCGGCCGCACGCACCAGATCCGCGCCCATTTCGAGGCGATCGGGCACCCGGTGGCGGGCGACCCGCGTTACGGCGGGGCGGGGCGGCACGGCCTGGGACGCCAGTTCCTGCACGCCGCGCGACTGGCGTTCGACCACCCGGGCACCGGCGCTGCGCTCGAGTTCTCCTCAGAGCTTCCCGAGGACCTGCGGGCGGCCCTGGAGCGCGCCCGCGGGGGCCTCGGAGACGCCCGTCGGCCGTGAGGCGGGCGCGGCCCACTAAAATCGCCACCTCGCAAGGCAAACCACGACCCCGTCGCACATAGCCCAGGGCCCTGCCCGACGATGGCGCCATCCGGCGCCGGGAGTCGGGTCCCGAAGGCGGCGGCGGGCCCCGTAAACGCAACCGAAAGGGAAACTCGAATGCCAGAGCCCGGAATCAGGGAGCTGCTTCAGGCTGGCCTTCACTTCGGCCACCAGACGCGGCGCTGGAACCCGCGCATGCGCCCGTACATCTACGGCGAGCACGACGGGATCCACATCATCGACCTTCTGCAGACCGAGCACCTGCTCGCGGAGGCCCGGCGCTTCGCCGCCGAGGTGGCCGGCCGCGGCGGGACGATCCTCTTCGTCGGCACGAAGAAGCAGGCCCGTGACTCCATCAAGGAGTGGGCGGACCGCTGCGGTATGCCGTACGTAAACCAGCGCTGGCTGGGCGGGCTGCTCACGAACTTCCACACGATGTCGCAGCGCATCGACCGCCTGCACGAGCTGCGCAGCCTGGCCGACGAGGGTCAGCTCGACCTGCTGCCCACGAAGGAGCGCATGGCGCGCGAGGCTGAGCTCGAGAAGCTCGAGTACAACCTCGGCGGCGTGCGCGACATGAAGCGCCTGCCGGACGCCGTCTTCATCGTGGACCTGAAGACCGAGGCGATCGCGGTCGCGGAGGCCAAGCGCCTGCGGATCCCGATCATCGGGCTCGTCGACACCAACGTCGATCCGGTGCCGGTCGATTTCCCGGTGCCCGGCAACGACGACGCGATCCGCTCGTGCTCGCTGGTGATCTCCACGATCGGCGAGGCCGTCGAGCAGTCCGCCACCGCCTGGCGCGAGGCTGAGGCGAAGCGCCGCGCCGAGGAGGAAGAGCGGCGCCGCCGCGAGGAAGAGGAGCGCCGCCGCCGCGAGGAAGAGGAGCGCGCGCGTCGCGAGGCCGAGGAGGCGGCGAAGGCGCAGGCCGAAGCCGCCGCCCAGCAGCAGGCGGCGCAACAGCAGGCCCAACAGCGCCAGCAAGCGCAGCAGCAGGCTCA
>CBFGWL010000027.1:0-31767 GCA_965652565.1 uncultured bacterium | reverse complement strand
CCGCGCCGCCCGGCAACGCCGACGTTCAGCCCACGTAGTCGAAAAGCGACGACCAGGACTGAACGTCGCGCGAAACCCCGGCGGCGACACGGACGTTCAGCCCACGTAGTCGATATCCGGCGACGAGGGCTGAACGTTTGCGGGGGCGGGCGCGGTGACGGGATCGCGGGGTTCGCCTCTCGGGTTTGCGATCGAACCTGAGATCTCCCTCCCTTATGTGACGAGATCGCGGGTTCGCGGGAGGGTTTGGATCGAAGCGGTGATTCCGTTGCGCTACGTGACGAAATCGCGGGTTCGCGCGGCCCGCTCGCGCGAATTCGCGATTACGACGACCCCGTCGTCTCAATCGCGATCTCGTGGGCGACCCCTCATCGAGTTCGCGCTTACAACGATGCCGTCGTCTTAATTGCGATTTCGCGTGGCGGGGTGCTCGCGAGTTCGCGATTCCTCCAATGTGATCCCCCTCCTTCGCCGCCCTTCCCCGACGCGCCGCGCCACCACGCCGCCGGGGCGCTCGCCACAAGCGCCCCGCGCCGCCCTACGCCGCCGCGCGCACGGGCAGCGCGCCGCCGCGCGCACGCCCGAGACGGGACGAGGCCCGTCGCGCGGCCCAGCGGCCGGCGCCGCGTCAGTTATCGGATCCGGCTCGGTCCCAGACGTAGAGCTCGACGGCCTCGAGCGCGAGCTCCATGAGCCGCGGGGGCGAGAGCCAGTCGAGGACCGTGTCGAGCGCGCGCTCCTCCGTGACGCCCCGGTCGACGGCCTCCTCGCCCCGGAAGCCGGCGGCGAGCTTGAGCGCCTCGCGCCGGTGCTCGCCGAGCGCCGGGAACGCGTGCATGAGGAAGTCGCGGTTGGGGACGGGATGCCCCACGTTCATCGAGGCGTGCCAGGCGGCAAGCATCGAGATGTCGTGGTCGTCGAGCTCCGCGATCGCGCGCGCGTAATGCGATTCGAGCTCGTCGTCGGGGATCTCGTCGACCCACGCGCGGACCGCCTCGCCGAGGAGCTGGCGGCGCGCCTCACGGCCGATCGAATCGGCGATTGCTCGGATTGCGTCAGCTGGATCGATGAAGCAGAGCGACATTTCAGGTACCTCGTCGGAGGTGGTCGGCGACGGGGGCGAAGATAGATGCGCGGTCGGACAGCAACTCGTGCGCACCCGCCGACCCCGTCAGGGATGGTCGCCGCCTGCAGACCTATGCTGACGACGATGGCGTTTGCGGGGTGCCCATGAGCCTTGAGCTGATCGTCGGGCCGCCCAACTCGGGTCGCGCCGGCGCGGTGCTCGACCGGGTCCGCGCAGCGGTTGACCGCGATCCGGTCCTCGTCGTCCCGAGCGGCGACGACGCGACCCGCTTCGAGCAGGACCTCTGTCGCGACGGCGGCGCGGTGGGCATCACGATCCGCACCTTCGCGTCGCTGCTGGAGGACGTCGCCACGCTCGCCGGCGCCTCCCTGCCCCCGACGCTCTCCCAGCCTCAGCGCCTCGCCGTCGTCCGCGCCGCCGTGGCCGCAACCGAGCTGCGCACCCTCGCCCGCTCGGCCCGCGCCCCGGGCTTCGCGATCGCGCTCGACGATCTGATCGCCGAGCTGCAGGCCGCACTCATCTCGCCCGACGAGTTGCGCAGCGCCGCCGCGGCCGCGGGCGAGCGCGCCGCCCAGGAGCGCGAGCTCGCCGAGCTCTACGCCGCGTACGTGCGGCTGCGCGACGGCGCCGGGCGCACCGACCCCGGCGGCATCGCGATGGCGGCCACGGAGGCGCTGCGTACGCAGCCGGATGCGTGGGACTCGCGCCCGGTGTTCTTCTACGGCTTCGACGACCTCACGGCTGCGCAGCTCGAGCTCGTGCGACTGCTCGCCGCGCGGACCGAGGTGCACGTGGCCCTCAATTACTCGGACCGCCGGGCGCTCGCCGCGCGCGCCCGGCTGTACGCGGCGCTGCGCGAGGACCCGGGAGCGGACGCCATCGACGAGCTGCCGAGCGGGCGCCCCCACACCGCCAAGCCGTCCCTGCTCCACCTCGACCGCCAGCTGTTCGAGCCCGACGCGCCCCGGATCACGGCCGACGACGATGGCATCCGCCTCCTCGAGTGCGCCGGGGAGCGGGGCGAGGCGGAGGCCGTTGGGCTGGAGATCGCCCGGCTGCTCGCCGACGGCGCGCGCCCGGACGAGATCGTCGTCGCCCTGCGCCACCCGGCCGCCGAGGGCCCCCTGTTCGCCTCGGTGCTGCGCGGGATGGGCATCCCCACGGCGCTCGAGGCAAGCGTCCCCCTGGACCGCACCGCCGTCGGGCGCGGGCTGATCACGCTCTGCCGCGCCGCTTCGCCCGACGGCGCCCCGGCCGACCTCATCGCGCACCTGCGCGCGGATCCATCCACCCCGCCGGGCCTCGTCGACTGGGCCGAGCGGCGCCTCTACCGCGGCGAGGTGGACGAGGTCGCCGACGTCTACGAAAACTGGCAGTCGCCGCCACGCCATCTCGCGCGGCTCCTCGATGCGCCCGACGCCGCCGAGCGCCTGCGCGCCCTGGCCGGCGCGGCGCGCGAGCTCGCCGAGCGGGCGCACCGCGAGCGCGCCCCGCTGGTGGGCGAGCGCTCCGGCCGCACGCCACTCGATCCGATCGAACTGCGCGCCGGGATCGCGGCGGCCGAGCTCCTGGAGGAGCTCGCGGTGATCGGCTCCCTGCCGGGATGCGAGCAGCCCGACCTGGCCGACGCGGAGGAGGCGATCGCTTCCGCGACGGTGCCGGCGTGGCGGGGCTCAACGGAGGGCCGGGTGCGGATCACGAGCCCCTACCGGCTGCGCGCGAGCCGCGCCCGGTTCCTCTTCTGCTGCGCCCTGCAGGAAGGCAACTTCCCCAGCGTCGCCGCCGCCGACCCCCTCCTCGGGGAGCAGGGCCGGGCCGACCTGAGCCTGCCGGCCCTGCGTCGCGCCGAGCCCGCGGTCGAGGAGCGCTACCTCTTCCACGTCTGCGTCTCACGGCCCACCGAGCGCCTCTACCTCACCTGGCGCGCGAGCGACGACGAGGGCCAGCCGGCGCCGCGCTCGCCGTTCGTCGACGAGGTCCTGGACCTACTCGACGTGGACGCCGAGGAGCGGCTCAAGACCACCCGCGGGCTCGCTCAGCCGGTGCCGGAGCCCCACGAGGCGCCCGACGCCCGGACGCTGGCGCGCGCGCTGGCGCTACGTCACGGCACCGACGTCGACGCCGCGCGCGAGGCGCTCGGCGAGCTCGGCGTGGATCTGGGGACGACGGGGGCGGTGCTCGAGCTGCTCACCGGCCTGCCGGACCCCGCCTATCTCCCCGAGGGCCTGGCCAACCCGGCCGTGCGCGACGACTTCGCCGGCCGGCGCCTGCTCAGCGCCGGTTCGCTGGAGGGTTGGATCCAGTGCTCCTACCGGTGGTTCGTCGACCACGAGCTCATGCCGGAGCGACTCGAGCCGGCGGCGGACCCGCTCTGGCTCGGCGGGATCGTGCACGACGCGCTCAGCGCGCTCTACGCGGATCCGCCCGGCGACGACGCACTCCCCCGCCCCGGGGACTTGGGGCGCTGGAAGCGGCGCTTTGGTGAGCTCTTCGACGAGCGGCTCGCTGACCCCGACCGGGGTGCGACCACCGGCGCGCGCAAGCTGATGGCGGCGCGCGCACGCGAGCAGGTCGAGGCGTTCCTGGAGGCCGAGGCGGAGCGCGAGACCGACCTGCGCCCGCGGCCCGACCTGCTCGAGGTGGGGTTCGGGTTCGAGGAGGAGGACGGCGAGGGGCCGGGGCCCCTGAATCTCGGCGACTTCGCGTTGCGCGGCCGGATCGACCGCATCGACGTGGGGCCCGACGGGCGCACCGCGATCCTGCACGACTACAAGACCTCCACCCAGGTCACGGGGCGCCAGGGGCTGCTCAAGGAGGGCAAGCTCCAGCTCCAGCTGTACGCCCTCGCCGCGGAGGAACAGCTCGGCCTGCGGCCGGTCGGCGCCGTCTACCACCCGCTCGGCGGGCGCGGCAAGGGCCGCCGCCGCCCGCGCGGCGTGCTCGTCAAGGACGAGGCTTCCCGCACCGGGTTCGCGACGGTCCGCGGTGATCCCGTCGATGTGGAGGAGTTCGAGAAGGAGCTCGACGCGGCGCGCGAGCTCGCGCGCGAGCGCGGCGCCGCGATGCGCGCCGGCGCGATCAAGCGCGACCCGATTGGCGGCGAGTGCCCGCGGTACTGCACGTACCAGCCGATCTGCCGCCTCGAGCGCGCCGTCGGGCTCGAGGACGAAGCGAACGGCAACGGGGAGAACGCGTGAGCGGCCCGCCGCCACCCACGCCCGAGCAGGCCCAGGCGATCGAGCTACGCGATCGCGATGTGTTCTGCGAGGCCGGGGCCGGCAGCGGCAAGACCCGCGTGCTCGTCGGCCGCTACTGCGGGGCGCTGCTGGAGGACGGCGTGCCGATGGACCGCATCCTCGCCTTCACCTTCACTGAGCGCGCCGCGGCCGAGCTGCGGCATCGGGTGCGCGCCGAGCTCACCCGCGCCGCGGAGCGGGCCGAGAACACCGCCCGCGCCCACGAGATCCGCGAGCTGGCCCGCGAGACCGACCGCGCCTGGGTGACCACCATCCACGGCTTCTGCCGGCGCGTGCTCGCCACCCACCCGGTCGCCGCGGGCCTCGACCCGCGCTTCCGGGTCCTCGACGCCGCCGAAGCCGAGCGCATGCGCGAGCGCGCGGCGCTCGAGGCGGTCGACGCGCTCGTCGAGGCCGGCGACGACGAGGTCGCCCGCGCCGCGGCCGCGTACAAGCCGGGGCGCTTCGCGCGCATGGCGCTCGCCGCACACGAGCGCCTGCGCAACCAGGGCATGGAGCGCCCCCGCCTACCGGAGGTCGGCGAGCCCAAGCGCTCCGGCAAGGACGAAGCCGAGCCGCTCACCCCCGCCGAACGGGCCGCCGCGCTCGCCGCGCGCGATGCGCTCGAGCGGGTCCTCGTCGCGCTTACGGATCGCTACGACGAGCTCAAGGCCGCGCGCTCCGGGCTCGACTTCCTCGATCTCGAGCTGCGCGCCCTGGCGTTGCTGCGCGAATCCGAAGCCGTGGCGGCGCGGTGGCGCGAGCGTTTCGAGCACGTGCTCGTCGACGAGTTCCAGGACACCAACCGCGTGCAGCTCGCCCTCGTCGAGTGCCTGCGCGGCCCGGACACGCGCGTCTTCACCGTGGGCGACGAGCACCAGTCGGTCTACCGGTTCCGCAACGCGGACCTCGAGGTCTTCCGCGAGGCGCGCCGGCGCGCCCAGGCCGACCCCGAGACCGCCGTCCTGCCCCTGCGCGGCAACTTCCGCTCGGCGCCCGAGGTCCTCGCCGCCGCGAACGCCGTGGGCGGCGCGCTGATCGACGACTTCCCCAAGCTCCAGGCCGGCGCCGAACCGGCCGGGGCGCCGCGGGCCGAGCTCCTCCTCACGTTCGAAGAGGGCGGCGGCAAGAAACACCGCAAGTGGCAGGACGAGGATGTCGCCGAGGCCCTCGACCCCCCGGCGTCCGCCAACAAGCCGCGCGTCGTCGCCGAGGCGCGGGCGCTCGCCGCGCGCCTGCGCGAGCTGGTCGAGGCCGGCGAGGCGCGCCCCGGCGAGATCGTCGTTCTGCTGCGCGCCTTCACCCACGTCGACGCCTACGAGGACGCCCTGCGGCGTCTCGGGCTCGACCCGTACGTCGTCGGCGGGCGCGGCTACTGGTCCCAGCAGCAGGTCGAGGACCTGCTGCGCCTCCTCGGCGTCGTCGCCAACCCGCTCGACGACGAGCTGCTGTTCGGCGCGCTCGCGAGCCCCGCGTGCGGCGTCACCCCCGACACGCTCTGGCTGCTGCGCCGGGCGGCCGGCAAGGGCCGCCACGTCTGGCCCGCGCTCGCGGCGGCCTTCGGCGAGGGCGAGCGCGGCGAGGACCTCGACACGGAGGCGATCGCCGCGATCGAGACCGCGGATGCGGACAAGCTGCGCGCCTTCTGTGAGACCCTCGCGGGCCTGCGCGCGGAGGCCCCCCTCCTCGCCCTCGACGCGCTCGTCGAGCGGACGATGGACGCGTTCCGCTACGACCTGACCCTGCTCGCCCGCCGCCAGGGCGCCGGCCGGATGGCGAACGTGCGCAAGCTGATGCGCCTCGCAGCCGAGTTCGAGCGCAACGAGGGCCGCGATCTGCGCGGGTTCCTCGATCAGGCGACCGCCGCCACCGAGCGGGACGAGCGCGAGGGCCTGGCCCCCGTGCAGCCGGAGGATCACGACGGCGTGCGCATCATGACCGTGCACGGCGCGAAGGGCCTGGAGTTCCCCGTGGTCGCCGTTCCGGACCTCGGCCGCTCGCTGAGCGCCGGGCACCGCTCCGGCGATCTGTGGATCGGCCGCCTGGAGGACGGCGGGCGCACCCGCTTCGGCCTGCGGCTCGCGTTCTCGAGCGAGGAGTCGTTCGGCGTGTGGGAGCTCGCCGAGCTGGACGCCGAAGAGCGGGAGGCGGAGGCCGAGGAAGTCTGTCGCCTCGTCTACGTGGCGGCCACGCGCGCCGAGCGACGCCTGATCCTGAGCGGGGCGTACAAGCCGGGCGACCTCGAGCCGCTCGAGGAACCCACCGGTCGCGAGACCGCGTTGCGGCGCCTGCTTCCCGCCCTGCGCGAGCTCGGCTGGGACGGCGAGCCAGGCTCGATCCCCCTGGAGCCGCCCGCGCCCGTGGGGGACCGCCCGCGCGCCGAGCGCGCGTCCCTCGAGATCACGATCAGCGCGCCGTCGGTCGAGCGCGCCCGCGAGCTCGCGCGCCAGGGGGTGGCCGCGGACGGCGCGCCGCCCCCGCTCGAAGCCGAGCGACCCCCGATCGTCCCGGCGCGACGCTCGCCCGTCCCGCTCGGGCATCTCTCCTACTCCGCACTCGACGCTTACAAGCGCTGCGGCTACCGCTTCTACGTCGAGCGCGTGCTGGGGCTGCGGCAGGCCGTTGCCGCGGCGGGCGGCGCGCTCGCTGCCGAGAGCGGTGAACCCGACGAGGACCTCGACGAGCGCAGCGCCGACGAGCTTCATCAGCCCTCGCCCGGTGACGACGCCGGCACGCGGGCACGCGGGCTGGGCAACGCCGTGCACGCCGTGCTCGAGTGGAGCGCGCGCAACGGCTGGGCACAGCCCCACGAGGCGCTGCTCACCGGCCTACTGCACCGCGAGGGCGTCGACGACGATGCAACGCGCGACCGCGCGGCGGCGCTCATCGCGGGCTGGCTGGGCAGCGACTTGTGCGCGCAGACGCGCGGCCTGCGGCTGCGCCCCGAGGCGCCGTTCGTCCTCCCCCTCGGCAGCACGGTGCTGCGCGGCAGCATCGACCTGCTCGCCGATGACGCCGGCGAGCCGCACGTCATCGACTTCAAGACCGACCGCGTGGACGCCGGCGGCGTCGCCGAGCTGGGCGAGCGCTACGCCGAGCAGCGCGCCGTCTATGCGCTCGCGGCAGCCGCGGTGTATCCCGAGGCGCGGTCGATCAAGGCGACGCACGTCTTCCTCGAGCGGCCCACCGAGCCCGTGGTCGAGCGCTTCGACGCCGACGCCCTCGCGCTGGCCCGCAGGCGGCTGGAGGCCCTCGTGGAGCGCATCCGCAGCGGACACTTCGAGGTCACTCGCGAACCCTTCGCGGCGCTCTGCCTAGGCTGCCCCGCCGCAGCGCGCCTCTGCCCGCGCCCGGCGTGGCGCCCGCGCCGAGCAGGCGCCGCAGCGGCGGCATGAGCGAGGCGCTCTTCGCGTACGGCTCGCTGGTGAGCGCGGCCAGCCTGCGCACCACGCTGGGCGCGGACGCCGGCTCGGTGGTCCCGGTCCGCCTCGGAGGCTGGCGGCGCCGCTGGTCGGTCGCCCGCGACAACCGCCGCGCCGAGAAGCGCTTTGCGCCGCCCGGTGGGGAGCCGTTTGCATGGTGTCTAGTGCTCAACCTCGAGCGCGATGCCGGGATCCCGGCGGAAGAGCGACCGAACGGCGTGCTGGTCGAGGTCGGACCCGACGCCCTCGAGCGACTCGACGCCCGCGAGCGGCGCTACCGCCGCGTCGACGTGACCGACGGTCTGGGTGAGCCGGGCGCACGCTACGAGCGCGTCCACGCCTACGTCGCCCGCGACGAGCATCTGGCCACCACCCCGCCCGCCGGCGCCGTGGTGCTCGCGTCCTACCTCGCGGCGGTCGAGCGCGCCTTCGCGGAGCTCGGCCCCGGCGAGCTCGAGCGCTTCCGGGCGAGCACCCAGCCGCCGCCGGCCCCCGTGGTGGAGGCGGAGCTCGTCCACTCGAGCGCGCCGCCGGGGAACCCGCGCGCCTGGTGAGCGCCGCTCAGGCCAGGTTCCAGCGCTTCGCCCAGGCGCCGATCTCGCGGATCGCGGGGCCTAGCTCCGCGCCCTTTTCGGTCAGGCCGTACGAGACGCGCGGCGGGTTGCCGGGGTGAACCGTGCGCTCGACGAGCCCCTCGGCCTCGAGCTCCTGAAGGCGCTGGGAGAGGAGGCGGTCGGAGATGCCGGGCACCGCGCGGGTGATCTCCGCGAAGTAGTGCGGCCCGTCGACGAGGGTCCACAGGATCGCGCCCGCCCAGCGCCGGCCGATCAGCTCGACCGCGGCGTGGAAGTCCGGGCAGACCGTGTTCGGCGTCGAACCGGGCGTCGAAGCTTGCGGCTCAGCCTCCACTCAGTTCAGAGTAACGGAGGGCGCCAACGCGCCCGGACGCTCAGACGGCGCAGGGCCCGGTGTCCTCGCCCGGAGCGAGGGGACTGTCGAGGATCCGCTGGATCACCCCGTTCGGCACCCCGAGGCCCGTGTGCTCGCGATCGGTCGACGCCGCGAACACCGTCGCCAGCACCCGCCCGGCGCGATTGACCACCGGCCCGCCGGAGTTGCCGCCGCGGACGTCCCCGCGGAACGGGGTCATGAGGCGCTGCACGGGCCCGCGCCCGTAGGAATCCTGGCTCGTCACCCTGCCGGTCTGCCCGAGGCGCGCCGGGCGCAACGTGAGGGAGCCGCCCCCGGGATAGCCGATGACGGCGCCGACCGTCCCCCGTTTCGGGTTCTTGGCGAGCGAAAGCGGCGGCGCGTCCAGCCCGGGCGCGCGCAGGATCGCGACGTCGTTGCGCGGCTGGTAGGCGAGCACCTCCACGTCGTATTCGGCGCCGTCGGCGGTCGCGACGGTGGTGTCGTCCTGACCCGCGACCACGTGCGCGTTCGTGACCACGATCTCCGGCCCGGCGACCCACCCCGAGCCCTCGATGCCGAGGCCGCAAGCGGTGCCTCGGACCCGGACGACGCTCGCGCCCGCCGCCTGCACGTCCGGGTCCTCGAGCGCGGCGCGCGTCGGCGGAGCGACGTCCGCGTCGGGCCCCCGGACGGTCGGCGTCGGGTTGATGCGGCGCAGCACGTTGAGCAGCGGCCCCGACGGCGGGAACTGCTCGTTGAGCGCCGCGAGGATCGTCGAGCGCTGAACGGCCTGGCGCAGGCTGCGGTTGTCCTGACCCGGGACGTGCAGGGCCACCGCGCCGAACACCCAGGCGATCGCGAGCGCCAAGGCCAGGAAGAGCAGCGCCCCTCCGCATCGGTCCGCGACGCGGCCGACCGGGACGGAGTCCAGCCGTTGCGAGAGCCCGGAACCAAGCCCCTCCAGGGCGATCGCCAGAAACAGGCCCAGCAGGACGCCACCCGCAGCGGCGACGGCGGGCGCGTACGGCGACTCGGCGCCCCCCTCTAGCAGCGTCGGAGCAAGGCGCGCCCCCAGCGCCACGCCACCGACGAAGCCGGCCAGCGGCATGGCGGCCGCGATCAGCCCGCGCTCCCAGCCGACCGCCGCCAAAGCCAGGGCGCCGATGATGATGCCGATATCTACCGCGGTCACCGCAAAGCGGGGGTCGACGGAAGGCGCGTCTGAGCGCCGTGAGTGGGGAGCGGTGCGGTCATGCCCGCTAGCGGATGGTTACGCAAGTTGCGCCACTTGGGCCGGGAAGGTCTACCTTTCGGGGCGTGATCGTCCGACCCCGACCCCGCTGGGCGGCCAACGCTAGCGTACGCCCAGGCCGCGGTTGAGCAGTTCGTCACGCGCGGTTGAGCGGCGCCGCAAGCTCGTCGGCCGAGCTTTGCCGATCGGCGTCGCCGCGGCGCTCGCGTTTCTGGCGGGCGCCCTGCTCGGCAGCAGCAGCTCCGAGGAGGCGACCGCTGCCAAGCGGTTCGCCCAGGCGTGGAGCGCCCAGGACTTCGAGGGGATGCATCGGGAGCTCACCCCCGCCGCGCGCGAGGAGTACCCACTCGAACGCTTCCGGCGCGCGTACACCGAAGCCCAGGCGGCCGTAACCGCGGTGCGCGTGAGCACCGGCGAGGTGGAGGTCGTCGACTCGAGCCAGGCGGCCGTCGACGTAGCGCTCGACACCCACGCCTTCGGCCGCCTGGAGGGCCGCCTCGACCTCCCCCTCGATGAGGCCGGCCGGATCGATTGGGAGCCCCACCTCGTCTTCTTCGGCCTCGGCCCGGGAGAGCGACTCGACCGCGTCACCGACATCGGCGCGCGGGGCAAGATCCTGGCACGGGACGGCACCCCGCTCGCCGAGGGCCCGGCCACGGCCCGCAGCTCGCCGCTCGGCGCGGCCGCGCTCGCGATCGCGGGCTCGGTGGGCTCGCCGTCGCGCAAGCAGGAGAAGCAGCTGCACGCCCGCGGGTTCCCGCCGGACGCCCCCACGGGCACGTCGGGTCTCGAGCTCGCCTTCAACGACCGGCTCGCGGGTCGGCCCGGTGGTCAGCTGCTCGCCGTGCCCAAGGGCGGCTCCGTCAGCGACGGGCGCGTGCTGGCGAGCAGCGAGCCGGTGGACGGGCGCAACGTGAAGACCACGATCGACCCCAAGATCCAGCAAGCCGCAGTCGAGGCGCTCGGCGGCCTGTACGGCGGGGTTGCGGCCCTGGACGTAGACACGGGACAGGTCCTCGCCGTCGCGGGGCTGGCTTTCTCCGCGCCCCAGCCGCCGGGCTCGACCTTCAAGGTGATCACGGCGACGGCCGCGCTCGACGCCGGGGTCGTGAAGACCGACGACACCTTCCCCGTCGAGGTCTCGAACAGCAAGATCGGGCGTGAGATCGCCAACTCGAGCGACGCGCCCTGCGGCGGCACGTTCGTGGAGAGCTTCGCGAACTCCTGCAACACCGTCTTCGCCCCGCTCGGCGTCGAGGTCGGGGGCGAGAAGCTCGTCGAGACCGCGGAAGCGTTCGGCTTCAACGAGCCGCCGTCGCTGATGGCCGACGAGGCGCAAGCGGCGCTCGACCCGCCTGCGAGCACCATCCCTAACCCGATCGAGGGCGACGTCGCGGTCGGCGAGAGCGCGATCGGCCAGGGTCAGGTCCTGGCCACGCCGCTGCAGATGGCCTCGGTCGCGCAGACGATCGCGAACGGGGGCACGCGCCTGCCCACGCAGATCGTGCGCACCCGTGAGCTGCGCCCCGACGCCGAGCCGGTGGAGGTGACCAGCCCCGAGACGGCCGCCACGGTCAAGGACCTCATGGTCGAGGTGGTGCGCAACGGCACCGGCCGCGCGGCCGCCCTGCCCGACGTCCAGGTCGCAGGCAAGACGGGGACCGCGGAGCTCGGGCCCAAGGCGCTCGAGCCCGGTCAGGAGCTCGCGGAAGGGCAGGAGCCCGAGCAGGAGCTCGACGCCTGGTTCACCGCGTTCGCCCCGGCCGGCAAGCCGAAGGTGGCGGTCGCGGTGATGATCGTCAACGCCACCGGCGACGGCGGCGTCGTGGCGGCGCCGATCGCGCGCGAGGTGCTAGCCGCAGCGCTCTAGCGAACGCGGGGCGCCGCGGTCATCGCCGCGGCACTAGATGTCGAGCTCGACGAGGCCCTCGCCGTCGGGGCCGGAGATCTCGAGCTCGAGCGGCCGGTTCTCGGAGACCTCTTGGTCCACCAGGAAGAGGAGCATCGCGCCCTCGATTACGCCGGTCGCGGCGGTCGAATCGGGGATCGGCAGCTCGCCGTTGCCGGGGACGGGCGCGCCGATCTCGAGCGCGTAGGGGTTCTCGGTCTCGATCGGGTCGTACTCGGCCCCGGTCGTGTCGGTCACCTGGTAGGTGAACGCGCTCTGCTGCTCCTCCTCAGACTCGTTCTTGATCGTGAGGAAGACCCCAAGGTACGCCTCGCCCCTGGGCGGCTCGGGCAGACCCGCGAGGTACTCGGAGTCCTCGACGTCGTTCGGGTTGAGGAACCGGGTGATCGCGATGTTGTAGCGGAGCTCACCGAGCTCGAGGGGCTGACCCTCGACGACCTCGGAGTGATGCTCCTCCTCCCCGCAGGCAGCGAGCAGCATCGCGGCGGCGAGGAGCCCGATCAGGGCGCTGGCAAGTCTCAAACGGCGGCTCATGCGGGGCGAGAGTCTATATCCGCTGCCGGTGAAAGTGCCGCAGGCCGCCCACGAGGCCGAACGAGCATCCGGCCGTGCGCCGGAGGCCGCCTGCTGGCGCGCTCAGCCCGGGAGTCACAGCCCCAGGCGGCTCGCCCCGGCGACCTCCAGGCGCTCGACCGGCCTCTCCTCCTCCACGAGCTGGCGGAGACGCTGCAGAACCTCGCGCCAGCCCTTCGCCAGCCGCCTTTGCGACCAGCGGAGCTCCAAGATGCGATCGACCGGGTGCTCGGGCTTCGTCCAAAAGGTCACGGTCACCTCGCACCGGGAGGGACCGGGCAGCTCGGCGATTCTCCACTCGAGCAGGCAGGGGACCCGGTTGACCCGCCCGCCGCGGCCGCGCTCCAAGATCCGGTAGGGCGGCTCGACCTCCTCGATCACGCAATCGAACCAGCCGCCGGCGTGGCGAAGATAGAAACGGGCGCCGGCGCCGACACCCACCGGGTCGATGCGCAGCAGGTGGTAGCGCTCGAGCAGGTGGTCGGTGAACGCCGGCCGCGCCGAGAGATCCAGCAGCAGCTCGTACACCCGCTCACGGGGGGCGTCGATCGTGATCTCGGCGGAGACGGGACCCATTGCGGCGGCGATTCTATGCCCCCGCGCCCGGGAACGATTAGCGCCCCCGGGAACGGGCACCCTGCCGGACAGCTCACCGGCCGACGGGTGAGCCGCGGGAGCACAACTGGACGCACGGGGCGGAGCCCGAGCAGGTGCAGGTGAGCTCGCAAGGAAGCGTCGGGTTACTCGCACCGGTTTGGCGTACGAACCAGGCGGGGATCATCAACTCAGGCCAAAACAAGCCCAGTATTTATGCGCTCCTTACCCGAGTTGGTTATGATCGTCACAAGTGGGTAGGAGGGCGCAATTTTCTTCACCGCGTCCTGGAGGTCAGAATGTCGATTGCACCCGAGAGGGTCGGCGAGTTTTCTACGGCTGCCGGCGAGCAGACGCACGCCACCGGCGAGCCCGCCACCGCGCAACTGGGTGGGTCTTTGAAGTGCGTCGAATGCGGCTTCGCGGTTGCCGTACTGCCCGAGGAACCGATCCCGGAGTGCCCCGCCTGCGGCGGCACGGAGTTCCGGCGCGGCAGTTTGTTCGACCGACCGACCATGGAGACGGCCGTGGTCGAGCCGGCTCCCGAGGAACCCGACTTGATCGCGAACGCGCGAGCGCAACTTCCGGCCGGCCATCACCTCGCCTGGGAAGACGAGGACGGGGAGCTGGTCACTTTCACGCTGCAGCCCGGCTGGGTGCGCATCGGGCGCAGCGGGACGGCCGATCTGCGACTCGATGATCCGACCGTGTCGCGCCGGCACGCGCTGATCGTGCTCACCGATGAGGGCGAGGTCCGCGCCCTCGATGACCGCAGCCTGAACGGCTTGTTCGTCAACGGCCGGCGCGTCGAATGGGCGCGGCTGTCCGACGGCGATGAGATCGAGGTCGGCTGCTTCCGCATCTACGTGCTGAAGAGCTAGACCACCCCGCCATCCGCGCGCAGCGCACCCCGGCCCCAGGACGCCGCTATATCGTTCGCGCGGATGGCGACCACGATCTCCGTCCTCTCGCAGAAGGGCGGGACCGGCAAGACGACACTCGTCAGGACCCTCGCCGACGTGTTCGGCCGGCTGGGCCTTGAGGTGCTCGCGGTCGACGCCGACCCCCAAGGGAACCTCTCCGACTACTTCGACACGCCGCCGGACGCGAACCCCACGCTCGCCGACGTGCTCATGGGCGACACCCGCGCGGCGGACGCGATCCACGGGAGCGTGATCCCGGCGAACCTGCGGCTCGCGGAGGCCGAGCTCGCGCTCGCGGGGAAGATCGGCCGCGAGGTCACGCTGCGCAACGCGCTGCGCGACGTGAAGCGCTCTCACGACGTGATCCTGATCGACTGCCCGCCCACCCTCGGCCTGCTCACCGTGAACGCGCTGGTCGCCTCCTCGCACGCGCTGCTCTCCACGCAGTCTCAGTACTTCTCGCTGCAGGGCGTCGAGCAGGCGATGGAGGTCGTCGAGCTGGCCCGCGAGAGCCTCAACCCCGACCTCGAGCTGCTCGGCATCGTCCTCAACATCGCGAACATGCGCACGCGACACGCGCGCCAGACCCTCGAGATGCTGCGCGAGCGCTTCGGCGATGCCGTCTTCCGCTCGGTGATCCGGCAATCCGTCGCCTACGCGGAGTCGGCCGAGCGCGCGCAGACGATCCTCGAGTACCGGCCCGCGCGCGCGGTCGACTACCTCGCGCTCGCCGGGGAGATCCTGCGACGGCTCGGCATGCCGGAGCTCCTCAGCCGCCTCGACGAGCTGAGCGCCGAGATCGTGCCGGCGTCAGCGCGGCGCTGAGCGGGCGCCACCGCGACTTCGCGATCTTGTTGGTTGATCCCACACAATCGCGAACTCGCGTCGGGAGTCCTCGCGAGTTCGCGATGTTGTTGGTTGATCCCACGAAATCGTGAAGTCGCGGTGCGGGCCCGACCTCAGAGCTCGGGGACGTCCGCGCCCAGTGGGGTGAACGGCACGCGCCTGACGGTCGCCCAGCCCGCGCAGCGCTCCTCGAGGGCGGCGGTGACCTTGCCCGTGTCCTGCCAGAAGCTCCAGACGAGCACGGTCGGGCCCGCGCCCGAGATGGTCGCGCCGATCGCGCCGAGCTCCCGCGCGCCGGAGAGCAGCTCGAGCGAGCGCGGGTAGAGCGGGCCGCGGTGCGGCTGGTGGAGGCGGTCCGCGAGGCCGCGAGCGATCAGGGTGAGGTCGGCGCGCTCGATGCCGAGGACGAGCTGCGCCGCGGCCGCGATGTTCTGGACTGCGTCGTCCATGTCCACCTGCGCGGGCAGCGCTGCGCGGGCGCGCTCGGTCGAGACCTCCTCGGCGGGAATCACGACGATCGCCTCGACGCCCGCGGGTGGCTCGAGGCGCACGGGCGCGGGCACCTCATCGCCCTCGGCCGCGGGGCACAGCACGAAACCGCCGAAAACGGCGGCGGCGACGTTGTCGGGGTGGCCCTCGATCCGGGCGGCGCGCGCGTAGATCTCCTCCGGGCCCAGGCCGAGCTCGTAGAGATGATCGGCCGCCACCAGCCCGGCGACGATCGCCGCCGCGCTCGAGCCCATGCCCCGCGCGAGCGGGATCTCGCTGCGGACCGCGAAGCGCACGCCGTCGGCCGGATGCAGCGTCTCGAAGGCTTGGACGATCAGGTTCGAGCGGTCGGTGGGGACGCCGTCGGCGCCGGGCTCGACCGCGAACTCGCCGGCCTCGCTGACCTCGAGCTCGAGGTGCAGCGAGAGCGCCGCCGCCAGCACGTCGAACCCCGGCCCGAGGTTCGCCGAGGAGGCCGGGACCCGGACGAGCCGGCGGCGCGTGGTCACCGCTGGCTCACTCCCTCCACTTGATCGTGCAGCCGACCGGCTCGGTCGCCGCCGGATCGGGCGCCTTGCCGCTGAGGACCGCATCGAGCGCGCCGCGCAGCCACGCCGCGTTCTGGCTGGGATCGTCGTAGTCGGCGTCCGGCGCCCCGCTGTAGACGAGGCGCAGCTCGCCGTCGAAGACGAAGACGTCGGGGGTGCGCTCCGCGCCGAATGCCCGCGCCACGGTCTGCTCCGGGTCGTGCAGATAGGGCCCCGCGAACTCGCCGCGCTCGACGCGCTCGCGCATCGCCTCGGGCGAGTCGCCCGGGTAGCGCTCCGCGTCGTTCGAGTTCACCTGCAGGATCGGCACGCCGCGCTCGGAGTACTCGCGGACGACCTCCTGGATGCGCTCGTGCCAGGCGAGCGCGTACGGGCAGTGGTTGCAGGTCCAGATCACGACCGACGCGGGCGCCTCGCCCGCCGCGGGCAACGTGTGCCGCTCGCCGGCGGTGTCTTCGAGGTCCAGCTCGGGCGCGCGGTCGCCGATGCTCAGGCGGTTGTCGCTCAAGTCGCTCCTTTCGTTCGCTCGAGTGCTTCGCGCAGGTCGGCGGGGTCGGGCAGCGGCGAGACGCGCCCGTCGCGCCGCCGGTAGACGCGGCAGGTTAAACCGATCGGCAGGCCGTCCGGGTCCTGGATGTCCTCGCCGTTCACCCGGATCGTCGGGGACCCGGGGAAACGCAGCGCCCGAGCCTGCTCCTCATCCTTGATCTCGGTCACCTCGAGCTCGGCTTCGGCGACGCCCGCCCGCTCGAGCTCCGCGCGGAGCATCGCGAGGGCGCGCTCCCAGGACGGGCACTCCGCCCACCACAGGAACTCGATGCGCGGCGCCGCCACTACCCGGCGAGCGCGCCGCCGCGGCCGGCGATCGCGCCGACCAGAAAGCTGCCCGCGGGGAGCTCCGCCCCCGGGAGCAGGAGCGAGGCCTTGATCCGCGCGCCGTCGCCGATGCGCGCGCCGTCGCCGATCACCGCCGGGCCGTCGATACGCACCCCCTCGCCGACCTGGACGTCGCGCCCGACGAGCACGCGCCCGTGGACCTCGGTGCCGGCCGGCAGCCCGCCCCGCGCCTCGGCGAGCCCGTGCTCGCCGGGCTCGTCGGGGTCGGCCTCGGCCTCGACGAGCTCGCCGGCCGGCTCCACCCCCACGGCGCCCGCGACCACGTCGAGGTTGCCCTGCAGGTACTCGGGCGGAGAGCCCACGTCGTTCCAGTAGGCGTCGGTCTCGTGCACGTAGAACGGCACGTCGTGCTCGAGCAGCGCCGGGAAGACGTCGAGCGCGAAGTCGACGACCTCCTGGTCGGGGAAGTAGTCGAAGATCTCGGGGCTGAGCGCGTAGATCATGCAGTTGGCCCGATCGGAGAGCGCCTCAGCCGGATCCGGCTTCTCCTGAAAACCCTGGATGCGCCCGTCGGAGCCGGTCACGACGACCCCGTACTCACGGGTGTTCGCGACGCGCTTGACGGCGAGGGTGGCGACCCCGTCGTTCGCGCGGTGCGCGTCGGCGAGCGCGCGCAGGTCGATGTCGGTGAGCGCGTCGCCGGCCATGACGATGAAGGGCTCGTCGCCGAAGTAGTCGCGCACGTTGCGCACGCCGCCGGCGGTGCCGAGCAGGCTCTCCTCGTAGGAGTACGAGAGCTCGACGCCCAGCCGCGAGCCGTCGCCCAAGCGGTCGCGGATCGTGTCGGGGAACCAATGCAGGTTGGAGATCACCTGCCCGAAGCCCTGCGTGGCGAGCAGCCGCAGGATGAGCTCGATGACCGGCCGGTTCGCGACCGGCACCATCGGTTTCGGGACTTCATAGGTGAGCGGGCGCAGCCGTGTTCCGAGGCCCGCCGCCATGACCATCGCCTTCATCTCGGTCGCAAGGCTATTGACCGCGGTGATCGGCGGGCGTCATCCGGCTCGGCGGGCGTGCGCGGCGTCTACCATCAGCGGTGCCCTGTACAGGGGGAATTCCGGGGATCGATCACGAGGTTTGTTAGGAGACGCATGACGACCACTGCCGCCGCTCAGGACTACAAGGTCGCCGACATCGGGCTCGCCGAGTTCGGTCGCAAGGAGATCTCGCTCGCCGAGCACGAGATGCCGGGCCTGATGAAGACCCGCGAGGAGTTCGCCGAGCAGCAGCCGCTGAAGGGCGCTCGCATCACGGGCTCGCTCCACATGACGGTGCAGACGGCCGTGCTCATCGAGACGCTGGTCGCGCTCGGCGCGGAGGTCCGCTGGGCATCCTGCAACATCTTCTCCACCCAGGATCACGCCGCCGCCGCGATCGCCGCCGCGGGCATCCCGGTCTTCGCCTGGAAGGGCGAGACGCTCGAGGAGTACTGGTGGTGCACCGAGCAGGCGCTGAGCTGGCCCGACGGCAAGGGCCCGAACATGATCCTCGACGACGGGGGCGACGCGACGCTGCTCGTCCACAAGGGCGTCGAGTACGAGCGCGCGGGCGCGGTGCCCGATCCCAGCACCGCTGAGTCCGAGGAGATGGCGGTCATCCTCAAGCTGCTGCAGCGCTCCCTGGAGGCCGACCCGCAGCGCTGGACGAAGATCGCCGCGGGGATCAAGGGCGTCACCGAGGAAACGACCACGGGCGTGCTGCGGCTCTACCAGCTCGCCGAGACGGGCGACCTCCTCTTCCCGGCCATCAACGTCAACGACTCGGTGACCAAGTCGAAGTTCGACAACCTCTACGGCTGCCGCCACTCGCTGATCGACGGCATCAACCGCGCCACCGACGTGATGATCGGCGGCAAGGTCGCCGTGGTCTGCGGTTACGGCGACGTGGGCAAGGGCTGCGCCGACTCGCTGCGCGGCCAGGGCGCTCGGGTCATCGTCACCGAGATCGACCCGATCTGCGCGCTACAGGCGGCGATGGAGGGCTACGAGGTGCGCACGCTCGACGAGGTCGTCGAGACGGCGGACATCTTCGTCACGGCGACGGGCAACCGCGACGTGATCACCGCCGAGCACATGAAGCGCATGAAGCACCAGGCCATCGTCGGCAACATCGGCCACTTCGACAACGAGATCGACATGGCTGGACTCGCCGCGATCCCGGGCATCAAGCGCGAGACGATCAAGCCGCAGGTGGACGAGTGGCGCTTCCCCGACGGCCACACGATCATCGTGCTCTCCGAGGGCCGGCTGCTGAACCTGGGCAACGCGACCGGGCATCCGTCCTTCGTGATGTCGAACTCGTTTACGAACCAGACGATCGCGCAGATCGAGCTCTTCACCAAGAACGACGAGTACGAGAAGAAGGTCTACGTGCTGCCGAAGCACCTCGACGAGAAGGTCGCCCGGCTGCACCTCGACGCGCTCGGCGTGAGCCTCACGAAGCTCACCCCCGAGCAGGCCGCGTACATCGGCGTGCCGGTCGACGGCCCGTACAAGTCGGATCACTACCGCTACTAGGCGCCTCGGCGGCCGGTGACCGACGGCCTGCGCGCGGGCGAGGTCGAGATCCCGCTGCGGGAGATCGAGCTCCGCGCGAGCCGTTCGTCGGGGCCCGGCGGCCAGCACGCCAACGTGACCGCCTCGCGCATCGAGGCGGTCTTCGACATCGAGGCCTCGGACGCGCTCACACCTGAGCAGCGCGAGTGCCTACGGGCGCGCTACGGACGACGCGTGAGCGCCGTCGCCCAGGACGCGCGCAGCCAGGCGCGCAACCGCGAGCTCGCGCTCGAGCGCCTCGCCGAGCGCATCGCGCGCGGCCTCGCGCGGCGGCGCAAGCGGCGCCCGACGCGCCCCTCCCGGGCGGCGAAGGAGCGCCGGCTGGCGGCGAAGCGCCGCCGCGCGGAACACAAGCGCGCGCGGCGCCGCCCATCACTGGACGACTGACCCAGCCCACGACTTCGCGATTTCGTGGGATCAACCAACAAGATCACGAAGTCGCGGGGGCGCCGCTCGCGAGTGCGTGATTGTGTGGGATCAACCAACAGGATCGTGAAGTCGGGGGTGGTCAGGGGGAGACCTGCGCCCGGCATCCCTCGCCCGCGCAGTTGCGGAGCTTCGCGAGCGCCGCTGCCAGACGCGCCTGCGCGTCGGCGTGATCGGGGTCGTCCGCGACGTTGCGCAGCTCGTGCGGGTCGCGGCGCAGGTCGTAGAGCTCGCGGGCGCCGCGGCGGTGCTCGACGTAGAGGTACGCCGCCGTCCGCACGGCCGCGTAGGCCTCGCTCTCCAGGAGCAGCGCACGCTCGCGCCCACCCTCCGCCTCCAGGTCGGTGAGCGACACGCCGTCGAGCGCACGGGTGGGCTCAAGCCCGGCGAGCCGCGCGACCGTCGCCGGCAGGTCCACGTTGCCGACCGCGGCCTGGACCCGCTCGCCCGCGGGAAAGCCCGGGCCGCGAACGATGAGCGGGATGCCCGCCAGGGCTCGGTACGCGAGCGAGTTCTTGCCGGTCATCCGGTGCTCGCCCAGGAAGTAGCCGTTGTCCGACGTGAAGACGAACACCGTGTCGTCGAGGCGGCCGGTCTCCCCTAGCGCGCGGACGAGCTCGCCGACCGCGTCGTCCACCGCGAGCAGGCTCTCGCGCCGGGCGCGGTTGGCGCGATCGAGCTCGCGCAGCTCGCTGGCGGTCAGCCGCGGCTTGCGCAGGTGCGGGGGCTTGTCGGAGACGTCGGCCTCGTTCGCGCCGCGCGGCAGCGGCAGGTGGACGCCATCCAGCCGTCCTTCGTGGCGCGGCGCCGGCCGCGGGTCGCGCGGGCCCACGTCGACCGTGTCGGCCTCATCGTGCGGGGCGAGCGGAGCCATCACCACGAAGATCGGGCGCCGAGCCGGAGCGCCCCGGATGAACCGCGCCGCCTCCCGCGCGAGCACGTCGGTCTGGTAGCCGGCTGGGCCATCGCCCCAGCGCCGGACCTCCCCGTCCACGCTCGCCTCGAACCCGTACATGAGCAGGCTGCTCAGCCCCATCAGGCCGACCCAGCGATCCCAGCCCGGCGGGACACGCGCGTCGCCCTCGAGCCCGTAGCCGTTCAGGTACTTGCCGATCCAGGCCGTCCGGTAGCCCGCTCGGCGCAGCCAGACGCCCAGCGTGTCGCGCCGGCCCGTGAGCGCCTGGTAGCCGCCCTCCGGTGGCTTGTTGGAGTACACGCCGTGGTTGTGTGCGTACTGGCCCGTGAGCAGGGTCGCGCGCGACGGGCAGCAGAGGGGCAGGCTCGCGAAGGCGTTCTCGTAGGTGGTGCCGCGGCGTGCGAGCAGGCGCTGCACCTTGGGCATGCCGTCCACCGACGCCCGGTCCTGATCGTCGGTGAGGACGATCACGAAGTTCGGGGCCTGCGCAGCGGGCGCCCGCACGCCGCTGGTCTCGCGCTCGGTGGGCGGCGCCTCGGCCTCCCCGCCGCCGCTGCATCCGGCCAGCGCCGCGAGCGCCAGCGCGACGCAGACGCGGCCGCGGCCGCGCTTCATCGGCCCACCCGCACCACGAGCTCATCCCCCCGCCGGCGGACATCGATCCGCTGCTCCCGCTCGCCGGTCGTGCGCAGCGAGGCGGTGATGCGCCCGGCGCGCCAGCGCAGCCCGGCGAGCCGTGTGTCGGACCCATCGAAAGAGAGCGCGAAGGAGTCGAGCAGCTCCTCGCCGCGGTCGCTGAGCTCGACCGACGTCCGCGGCCGCCACTCGCGGTAGTCCGTGGCCATGAAGCCGGCCAGCGGGTCGCGCTCGCCGCGTGCGGTCCGCGCGCCGGCCGCACCGTGACGCAGGCGGCCGTCGATCCCGGGTGCGGCGAGGGCGTACTCGTGCGGGCCATCTGCTCGCACCCGCACCGCCGGCGCGAAATGCACGAAGCGCTCGAACCGATGGTCGCCCTCGCCCTCCGCGCGATCGAGCACGATGAGCGCACCTCCGGGCCGGTAGAGGAACAACCGCTGGTGGCGGACGTCCTGCTTCTTGAGCAGCGGGTTGCGCGCGAGGATCGCGTACCAGCCGTCGCCGGTTCCCGTCGCCAGCAGCGCGCTCCCGTAGGCCCGCCCCGGCGAGGTGACCTTGAAGGTCTCCCCGTCGACCGTGAGCGTGTTGTGGGCCCGCGCGGAGACCACGAAGTCCCGGATGTCGCCGGGGTCCTTGTGGTACATGCCCGTGTCGCTCACCACGCGCCGACCCGCCTCGGCCAGCTCGAAGCTGAGCTCGTCGGCGTGCTTGTGGGTGGTGTTGTGAAAGCCCGCGGCGACGACGAGATGCGAGCCGCCCTCCCGCACGACGGCGAGTCCCGCGTCGGCGAACACCGCCATGCCGCGCTGGCGCTCGGCCCGGGCGCGGATGTCGCCGGGAGCCGTGAGCATCCGCGAGTCGCCCAGCAGCGTGTGGCGGCCGTCGGGCGCCGTGAGCCAGGCGGCGGCGCGCTTCATGCGCCGCAGATCGCGCCGCAGCGCGGGCCGCCTGCCGCCCACCCAGCGCAGGAAACGCTCGACGACTCGGATCGCGAGGAACTGGTAGCTCGTCGAGTGCTCGAGCCAGACGCCGTCGGCCAGCCGATCGCGCAGGACCCGCTCGAAGCGCTGCGCCGCCTCGTCCACGATCTCCTCCGCGCCGGGGAAGCCCGGCAGCTGGCGCATGACCCCCGCGACGCCGAGCTGGACGTAGAGCGCGTGGTTCGTATCGCCCTCGCTCTCGGGGCCCATGAGGATCTCGATGTGGTCGCGCAGCGCGGCGTTCAGGACGCGGCGCTCACGTTCACGCAGCACGCCGGGGCAGCGCGACGCGCGCAGGATGTAGGCGAGCCGGGGCGCGCGGTCGCCAGTGATCTTGCCGCTCCACGTGCCCTCGCCCCCCTGCGGGTTGCCCCGCGGGTTCGCCGCCGTCCAGTCCAGCGCGATCTCCGCCGCCTGGCGCAAAAGCCGCGGATCGCCGGTGCGCCGGTAGCCGCCGAGCAGGGTGTCGAGGAAGTCCCAGTTCGAGAGGTATGCCTGAAAGCGCGCGCTCTCGTGTGGGTCCATGGCCCAGTCGATAGGCGGCTCGAGCCGCGTCCGGAACCCGTACACCGAGAACACGCCGCGCCGGGCCTGGCGTAGCTTGCGCGCGCTCGGGTCGGGCAGGTCCATCACCGCGGGAGCGGGCTTGCAGCCCCGCTCGATGCCCGCCGGCGCCTCCGCCACCGCGGCGCGCTCGGTCGAGTCGGCGTCGTCGCCTCCGCCGCAGCCCGCGAGGGCGAGCGCCGCGCATCCGACGGTGAGTGCGGCGCGTGCGCCGCGCGTGGGTGGGCGCGATGCGGCCGCCCCGGTCAGGGCCGGCCCAACTCGTCCTTCAGGCGCTCGATCACGTCGACCGGGGTGGGATCGACGTCCCGGAGCGCGGCCAACTGAAGCGAGAGCAGATCGCCGAGCAAGACCCCCGCCAGCACGCGCTCGGTGCGGCTCTCCCCCTCCGTCTCGATCGTGACCACGTCCGCCGCGCCAGGCCCGATGAGCTCGGCTGTGAGCTCGATCCGCCGGCGCTTGCGGGGATGCTGATCGCGGTCGGCGAGGAAGATCGCCGCGAACGGCGCGCCGCCGGACCAGCCCACGATCTCGTTGTGGTCCATCTCGGGGAGCTCGTGCGCGAACGCGTGCAGCTTCGCGTTCTCGTTGATCTGCGTCTTCCAGCGATAGGCGAGCGGCGCGGTGAGATCGGCGCCGTAGATCACCGGCGTCGCACCATCGAGAGCGGCCGCGAGTTCCACGGCGCGGTCGGCGAGCTCGTCGGTGCGCCCAGCGAGCCGCGTCGCGGCGGCCTCGATCTCAGCGCGCAGCGACGGGGCGGCGCCGGCGATCGCGGCGACCTCCGCCGCGGCGACGAAGATGTAGCCGAAAGCCGCGCGCGGCTGAAGAACCGACGGCATCGGGATGACCGGCACGCCGGCCTCCCGCGCCATTTCCCCGAGGCGGCCGCCCGTGGTGGCGACGATGCGGCGCGCCCCCAGGTCCCCGGCCGCCTCGAAGCAGCCGAGGGTCTCCTCCGTATTGCCCGAGTAGCTCGAGCACAGCACGACCTGCTCGGCCGACGTCCCGACCGGCAGCGCGTAGTCGCGCACCGTCGTCATCGGCAGCTCGAGACGCGGGCCGAACGCCGCGCGGGCAAGGTCCGCGCCGATCGCGGAGCCGCCCATGCCACAAACCACTAGTGCACTCGACTCGAAGGGCTCGAGGCGCGCGGACTCGACGCGCCAGAGCGCGTCGCGCACGTGCGCCGGCATGGCGAGGACATCGTCGAGCTGGTTCGCCCGATCAACCGCGCGGATCGCTTCGTAGCGGGTCACGCCGACACCCCGCCGGGCTCCACCCGGGCGTCGGGCTCGGTGACCACGCCGGGCTCGATGCGCGCGTTCTCGCCCACGACCGCCCCGGGCGCGACGGTCGCCCCCTCGCCGATCTCCGTGCCGGCGCCGATGATCGCGCCCTTCACGGTGGCGCCGTCGCCGATCGTGCAGCCCGGGTGCAGCACCGCGCCCTCGACGATGACGTCCTCGCCGACCTCGACATCGCGGGCGATCACGGCGCGCGGGCCGACCTTGGCGTGCGCGCCCACCACCGCGTCGGAGTCCACGAGCGCGGCGCCAGCCACGACAGCGCTGGGATCGACGTCGGCATGCTCGTCGATGCCCACGCCCCCCTCGCCGATGCGATCGGCGACCTCGGTGTGGACCCGTCGCTCCAGGATGTCCCAGGACGCCTGGAGATAGCGCTCGGGGGTGCCGATGTCCATCCAGTAGCCCTCCAGGCGCAGGCCGTAGAGGCCGCGGCCGACGAGCTGGGGGAAGATCTCGCGTTCGATCGAAACCTGGCGCTCGGGCGGGATCAGCTCAACCACCTTGCGCTCGAGCACGTACGCGCCCGCGTTCACCTCGTCGGTGTCGATCTCGCTCGGGTCCGGCTTCTCCAAGAACTCCAAGACCTCGCCGTCGTCGCGCCGGCGCACGAGACCGTACGAGGTCGGGTCGTCCACGGGGTACAGCGCCAGCGACGCCAGCGCCCCGCGCTCCTCGTGGGCGCGCATGTGGGCGGTCAGATCGAGGTCGGTGAGCACGTCGCCGTTCAGGACGAGGAAGCGCTCCCCGAGCAGCCCCTCGTCGGCCGCGAGCCGGATCGGGCCCGCGGTGCCCAGCGGCTCGGGCTCCTCCACGTAGCGGATCGTCGGCCCGCCGGGAACCGAGTCGCCCAGCGAGGCACGCAGGTCCTCGGCGCGAAAGCCACAGGCCATGACGACCTCGCTCACGCCGTGGCGGCCGAGCCAGTCGACCATGAAACGGATGAAGGGGCGATCGACGAGCGGCAGCGCGGGCTTCGGCTGCGTGAGCGTGAGGGGGCGAAGGCGGGTGCCCTCGCCGCCGACCAGCACGAGCGCCTGCATCAACCAGCTCCGTTGGCGCCGGGGCGCCCGATGCCCTCGTACGTGAACCCGGCCGCCTTGAGCGTTCCGGGGTCCAGGAAGTTGCGGCCGTCCACGATCAGCGGGGTCTTCATCCGGTCCCGCAGCGCGGCCCAATCGAGCTGCGCGAACTCCGGCCACTCGGTGACGAGCACCGCGGCGTCGACGTCCGTGAGCGCGTCCTCGGCGGAGCCGCTCATCTCCACGGTGGGCAGCAGGTCGCGGGCCGCGTCCTCGGCGATCGGGTCGTACGCCACCACCTTGGCCCCCTCGCCCTCCAGGCGGGCGGCGAGGACGAGGCTCGACGCCTCGCGCATGTCGTCGGTGTTCGGCTTGAACGCCAGGCCGAGCAGCGCGATCCTGCGCCCGGCGAGCGAGCCGAGGTGCCGCTCGAGCTTGGCGACGACGCGCCGCTTCTGCAGCTCGTTCACCTCGATCACGGCGTTCAGGAGCTGGAAGTGGTAGCCGGTGTTCCCCGCCAGCATCTTGAGGGCGCTGACGTCCTTGGGGAAACATGAGCCCCCGTAACCGATCCCCGCGCGCAGGAAGCTCGGGCCGATGCGCTGATCGAGCCCCATGCCGCGCGCGACCTCCTTGACGTCGGCACCGGTCTCCTCGCAGACGTTCGCGATCTCGTTGATGAAGGAGATCTTCGTGGCGAGGAACGCGTTCGAGGCGAGCTTGATCATCTCCGCCGAGGCGACGTCGGTGCGGACGAGCTCGCCCCCGAGCGGCCGGTAGAGATCCTCCACCGCGTCCGCCGCCCACTCGGAGTCGGGGTCGGCGCCGATCACGACGCGGTCGGGGTTGAGGAAGTCGTGGATCGCCGTGCCCTCCTTGAGGAACTCGGGGCAGCTCACGTAGGCGAGCCCCTCACGGTCGCGGCGGATGGCGGCGCCGGTGCCCGCCGGCACCGTGCTCTTCATGACGAGCGCGTGGTCGCTGTCGGCGGGCAGCGCCTGGACCACGGCGCGCACCCGCGAGAGGTCGGCGTCGCCCGAGTAGGTCGGGGGCGTATCGACGCAGCAGAAGAGCAGGCGCGCGCGGTCCAGCACCTCGCTCATGTCGGTCGTGAAGGTCAGACGCTCGGCGTTGCGATCGAGCAGCTCCTCGATGCCCGGCTCGTGGATCGTCGATTCGCCCTTGCGCAGCGCCTCGATCTTGGCCTCGTTGATGTCCATCGCCACCACGTCGTGGCCGAGGTCGGCGAAGCAGGTGGCCGTGACCAGGCCCACCCAGCCCACGCCGATGACTCCGATTGCATCCCGGTCGGTCATCGGCCCTAGAACTTCTTTGCGGAGGTGGCGATTGCGAGCATCTGTTCTTCCGATAGCGCCCGGGTGAGCGTATTGATCACCCAGTACGACCCATGCTTGGTCTTCCAGCCGACCAAGCGCAGTCGATCGCCATCGTAGAAGAGCAGGTAATCGCGGCCGTCAATCCGGCGCGTTTCGCTCGGGTTGTTGAGGATCGGCGGGTCCTGCCAGTTGACCCCGGTGACGCCGTAGTACGAGACGAATCCGCCCTCCTGGTAGGGCATCACGAACTTGTAGCCGCGGTAGATGTGCTCGTCGTTGAAGTCGGGCACACCGTAGGAGCGCGACTCGTTGGTCACCGAGCTGCCGGGCACCATCACGGTCGGGTAGTACACGGGGAAGTTCGCCCGCTTCTTGCGCATGTAGCGGTCGAACTGCTCGGCGAACGGCACGGAGAGCCCCGTCACGTCCCACATCTCCGGAGCCTGCGGCGCGCCCTGGTTCTCGGGCTTGGGCTGCTTCTTCTTTTTCTTGCCCTTCTTCTTGCCCTTCTTGCCGCCGCCGCTCGGCTCCTCCACGTCCGGCTTGTCCGCGAGGAACTCCTTGGTCATCTGCTCGAGCTGCTCCGCCGTGGACTCGACGTAGGTCTCGCCCACCCCGCCCTGGAAGTCGATCTGACGCACGTTCGCGTTGCGGGCGGCGACGATCGTCTTGAGGACCTCGAGCAGAGTGATCGGGTCGTCGATGTCCGACGTCGTGTACTTCGTGAAGATCCCGATCAGCTCGTTGCGATCGGAGATCAGCTTCGACGGCGGGATGCGCTGGCGCGCCTCGCGCAGGAAGTCCTGCTGGCGGGCACCGCGGACCAGGTCGTTGTCCGTGTGCCGGTAGCGCACGTAGTCGAGGGCGCGGTACCCGCAGAGCTTGTTGTAGCCCGCCTCGATGTCGATGTCGTCGTACTCGCCGCCGACTGGGTTGTAGTAGTGGCGGTCGACGTCGACGTAGACGCAGCCGATCGCGTTCACGGCGTCGTAGAAGCCCTCGAAGTCGACGTTGACGATGTGGTTGATCTCGATGTCCGGCAGGAGCCTCTGCACGGTCTTCAGGGTCAACTCGGGCCCGCCGTAGCTGTAGGCCGCGTTCAGCTTCTCCTCGGCGCCGCCGAGGCCTGGGATTCGCACCTTCAGGTCGCGGGGCAGCGAGAGCAGGCGGATCGCGTCGTTGTCGGGGTCGATCCGCAGCAGCATCGTCGTGTCCGAGCGCGCGTCCTGGATCCCCTTGTTCTTGTTGCGCTGCTCGGGGTCCTCGCGGCTGTCGGAACCGAGGACGAGGATCGTCTGGGGATCGCCGCCGCCGGCCTTCTCGAGCTCGGACTCGACGTTGCCGAGGGAGTCGTTGTCGCCCAGCCCCGCCGCGATGTCGGTGAGGTAGACGAGCAGGCTCACCGAGGTGGCGACGGCCATCGCCGCGATGATCACGAACGAGCCCGCGACGAAGCGCAGCCACAGGCGACGCTTCGGAGGTCGGCCGAGCTCCTCGGCGTCGGGCTCGGGCTCGGACGCCGGCGTGAGGTCGGGTGCCGGCGCCGCGGGGGGCGGTGCCCCGACCGCGGCGTGCCCCTGCGTGCGCTCGGCGGCCCGCGCAGCGAGCGCGGCGTGCGCCTTCTCGCGCGCCTCCTCCTCGTCGGCGATCGCGAGCGTGTCCACCTCGACCGTCTCCTGGGATGCGACCGCACCGGCGGCCGCACCGGCGAGCGCGGGCGCGTCCTCGCCCCCGTCGGACGCGTCGCCCCCCTCGCCTGCGGGTGAATCGGCATCGGGCGCGTCCGTGCTCGCGGGCGCGCCCTCGTCCGCCTCGCCGAGCACGTCGTGCGCCTCGGTAGCGGGCGCGGCGGCCGCCGCCTGCGCGTCGTCGGCCGCGAGCTCGCCGCCCGCGTCGGGGTCCCCGGGCGCAACGGCGGCCTCGTGCTCCCCCGTCGCGAACTCCTCGTCGACCTCCAGCTCGCCCTCGTACTCGACGTCGTCCTCCGCGAACTCGAACTCGTCGGGGGGCACCTCGAGCTCATCCGCGCTGAAGTCGTCCTCCCACTCGGGCTCCTCGTCCTCCGCGCCTGCCTCGGCGTAGGGCTCCTCGTCCTCGCCGGCGTCGTCGAGATCCGCAGGCTCGTCGTCGTACTCGCCGTGGGGCTCGTCGGCGCCCTCCTCGAACTCGGCGTCGAACTCGTCCCCGAAGGCGTCGAACTCCTCGGTCAGCCCGGACTCGCCGGCCTCCTCGTCCTCCTCCGGCCGGCCGCGGCGACCCGCCCACGTAGCCGGCGGCGGCGCGTCGAGCGCGTCCTCGTCCTCGAAGAACGGATCGCGATCGCGGTCGTTCACCTGGCCTCGCTCCCGTCGACCGTGATGCGCTCCGGCAGGCCACGCACGAAGTCCGTGATCGTCCGTCGGTAAGCGCCGAGCGACGAGATCGAGACCCACTCCTCAGGGCCGTGATGGCCGGCGCCGATCGGGCCGAACTCGACGGCTGGGACGCCGGCGCGCAGGAACGAGACAGCGTCGGAGGCGCCGTCGCGCCCGACGGTCGTGACCTCCTCCGGATGATGCGGGGAGGCGGCCTCGCAGAGGGCCCGCACGAACGGCGAGGCCGGGTCGATCAGCACCGGTGCGCGCCGGAACGTCGAGACGACCTCCGCGCCCTGGATCCCCTTCACCTGCTCGAGGATCGCATCCGGGTCCTGCTCGGGCAAGTACCTCACGTCAACGTCGATGGCGCACACGTCCGGAACCTTGTTCAGCGCGTCGCCGCCCAGGATCCTCCCCAGATTTATCGACGGGCGGTCGTACAACGCCGAGCTCTCAGAGGCAAACGGTAGCGATTCCAGCTCCCGGAACACGGCGAATGCGCGCAGGATCGCGTTCTCGCCGAGCCACGGGGTCGCGCCGTGCGCTGCCCGGCCGCGCACCACGATGCGCATCGCGAGCACCCCCTTCGCAGCCACGCCGATGAGCATGTCCGTGGGCTCCCCGGTGATCGCGAAATCGCCGACGAAGCCCTCCTCCACCAGCAGATCGCAACCGCGGCGCTCCTCTTCCTCGGACTCCTCGTCGGGCACGATCCCCAGGCGGGCGCGCACGCCCTCGACGCCCTGCAGGTCGGCGATCGCGAGCATGAGCGCGGCGAGGCCGCCCTTCATGTCGTAGGCGCCGCGCCCGAAGAGCCGGTCGCCCTCGACCCGCGGCGTGAACTGGCCGTCGAAGCCGGGCACAACGTCGAGGTGGCCGTGCAGCAGCACGGAGAGCGGCGCGTCCGGATCGCCGGCGTCGGCGACCAGCACCGGCAAGTCGCGGATCGCGAGCTCGCGCACCTCGACCTCGCGCGACTCGAGCCAGCCACGGACGAAGCCCGCGGCCCGGCGGATGCCTTCAGGCGCCGATGTATCGAAGGCGATGAGCTGCTCGGTGAGGGCGCGCTCGTCCACGCCGCGTGCGCTCAGCGGCGCTCGGCGATCTCGATGAACGCCTCCGCACGGCGCTTGTCGCGCTCCGCCTGCTCGTGAGCGGCGCTTCCTTCCTCCGCCTCGGCGAGCCGCTGCTCGGCGTCCTGGAGGCGCGCCCGCAGATCGCCAACGTCGAGGTTTTCGGGCGCGATCGCCTCCGCGATCAGCACACGCGCGCGGTTCGCGAAGACCTCCATCCAGCCCTCGCCCTGCGCGTAGCGGATCGTCTCGGACTCGTTCTCGGAGACGTGCAGGCGCAGCTCGTGGGGCACGAGGCGGGCGACCATGGGGGCGTGGCGGGCACGGATGCCCACCTCGCCCACCGCGGTGCGGGTGGAGAGCTGGAAGAGCTCCCCGCGGAAGACCTCACCCTCGGGGGTGAGGACCTCAGCCTCGAGTCGATGCTCGGCCGCCACGGGGGCTTACGCCTCCGCCGGCTGCTCGGCCGCCTCGGCCTCGCGCTCGGCGCGCTCGGAGGCCTCGGCCTGCTCGCGCTCGAGCGCCTCGTCGCGCTCCGCCTTCTCCTCGCTGCCGGTGACCTGGTCGATCGAGCCCTTCATGTAGAAGGCGCCCTCGGGCAGATCGTCGAGCTCGCCGTCGAGGATCATGCGGAAGCCGCGGACGGTCTCGGACACCGGCACGTACTCGCCCGAGCGGCCGGTGAAGGCCTCCGCGACGAAGAACGGCTGGGAGAGGAAGCGCTCGATCTTGCGGGCGCGCGCGACCGTGAGCTTGTCCTCGTCGGAGAGCTCGTCGATACCGAGGATCGCGATGATGTCCTGCAGCTCCTTGTAGCGCTGCAGCACCTCCTGAACCTCGGTGGCGGTGCGGTAGTGGTCCTCGCCGAGGATGTCCGGCTTGAGGATGGTCGACGTGGAGTCGAGCGGGTCCACCGCCGGGTAGATGCCCTTCTCGGAGATCGCGCGCGAGAGCACCGTGGTCGCGTTGAGGTGCGCGAACACGGACGCCGGCGCGGGGTCGGTGAGGTCGTCGGCCGGGACGTACACGGCCTGGATCGAGGTCACCGAGCCCTTCTGGGTCGAGGTGATCCGCTCCTGCAGGCCGCCCATCTCCGTCTCGAGCGTGGGCTGGTAGCCCACCGCCGACGGCATGCGGCCCAGCAGCGCCGACACCTCGGAGCCCGCCTGAACGAACCGGAAGATGTTGTCGATGAAGAGCAGCACGTCCTTGCCGCCCTGCTCGCGGAAGTACTCCGCCATCGTCAGGCCGGAGAGCGCGACGCGCAGACGGGCGCCGGGCGGCTCGTTCATCTGGCCGAAGACGAGCATCGTCCGGTCGATGACGCCGGACTCCTTCATCTCGAGCCAGAGGTCGTTGCCCTCGCGGGAGCGCTCCCCCACGCCGCAGAAGGCCGACAGGCCCTCGTGCTCCTCCGCGATGTTGCGGATCAGCTCCTGAATCAGAACCGTCTTGCCGACGCCGGCGCCGCCGAACAGGCCGACCTTGCCGCCCTTGGCGTACGGCGCGAGCAGGTCAACGACCTTGATGCCGGTCTCGAGGATCTCCTGGGTGGGGGTCAGGTCCTCGACGCTCGGGGCCGGGCGATGGATCGGCCAGCGCTCCTCGGACTCCACCTCGCCCTCGTTGTCGATCGGGTCACCCAGCAGGTTGAAGATGCGGCCCAGGGTCGCGTCGCCGACGGGCACCGTGATCGGGCCGCCCGTGTCGACGACGGTGTCGCCGCGCTGCAGGCCGTCGGTGGCGTCCATCGCGACGGCGCGCACGCGGTCGTCGCCGAGATGCTGCTGGACCTCGCAGGTGAGATCGAGCGCGTCGCGGCCGTCACCCTCGGGCACGGTGATCCGCAGAGCCGAGTAGATCTCCGGGAGCTCGTCGGGGAAGACGGCGTCGACGACGACGCCCA
>CBFGWL010000026.1:0-32219 GCA_965652565.1 uncultured bacterium | reverse complement strand
GCGAGAGCTCGTCGGGGCCATGGGCGCGCAGCCGTAGGAACGACGGGCGGATGCCAAGGTCCGTGTACCAGCGCATGCGCTCGGCCATCCAGTGGTGGTGCCACTTCTCGGCCTCGTCGGGCGGCACGAAGAACTCCATCTCCATCTGCTCGAACTCGCGCGTGCGGAAGATGAAGTTGCCCGGCGTGATCTCGTTGCGGAAGCTCTTGCCGATCTGGGCGATGCCGAACGGCGGCTTGCGGCGGGCGAACTGCAGGTAGTTCTTGAAGTTGATGAAGATGCCCTGCGCGGTCTCGGGGCGCAGGTACACCTCGGATCCGGCGTCCTGCACCGGCCCCATGTGCGTCTCGAACATCAGGTTGAACTGACGGGGCTCGGAGAGCTCGCCGCCGCACTGGGGGCAGACGATCTCGCCCTCCGCGTCCTCAGCGCCGAGCTGCTCGGCGCGCACGTGGTCCTCGCGCCAGCGCTTCTTGCACTTGCCGAGGCACTGCACGAGCGGATCCGTGAAGCCCTCCAAGTGCCCGGACGCCTCCCAGACCTTGGGGTGCTGGAGGATCGCCGAGTCGATCGCGACGACGTCGTCGCGCGCCTGGAGCATCGCGCGCCACCACTCGTCCTTGACGTTCTGCTTGAGCAGCACGCCGTAGTGGCCGTAGTCGTAGGTGGAGCCCAGGCCGCCGTAGATCTCCGACGACTGAAAGACGAACCCGCGGCGCTTGCAGAGCGCCACGATCTCGTCCATCGTGGCTTCGGGCTTCACTTGGGTCTCGTCGCTCATCGCCGAGCAGGCTACCGACGTCGCCCCGCCGGGCGGGGCCGTGCCGTCCCGAGCCCCGCTCCGGGCGCCGCGGGACCCGCGGAAATCCGCGCCGGCACGGGACCCCCTGGGCCTTTCTTGAGCCGGGTTGCGATAATGCCCGGCCAATATGCCGATCTATGAGTACCGGTGCACGAACGGGCACACCTTCGAGGTGTTCCAGAGCATGTCCGAGGATCCGCTCGCCAAGTGCGTGGAGTGCCAGGCGCCCGCCGAGCGCGTGCTCAGCCCGCCCGCGGTCCACTTCAAGGGCACCGGTTTCTACACGACCGACTACGGCTCGAAGAGCAAGAAGGCGCCGGCCGAGTCGGGCGCGAAGAAGAGCGAGGGCTCCAGCTCCTCCTCGGAGTCGAGCTCCTCGAGTTCCTCGAGCTCTTCGGGTTCCTCGGGCTCCGACTGAGCGCTTCGTCGCGAGCGCTCAGCCCGCCGGGCTGCACGCCGGCGGCTCATCCGGGGCGTCCCCGGTCAGCCGGCGGACGGCTCGTGCGCAGTTCTCCTGCGGCACGAAGAGGCTGCCCTCCGGGCCCGGGCCGCTCGGGCGCAGCACGGTCGTCTTGCTGCCGCCGCCGATCACCGCCGCGAACGCGAGCTGGGGCATCGTGAACGCGCCCATGTCGCTCACGAACGCCTTCGGCGCGTTCCAGCCGATCCACGGGCCGAAGATGAAATTGCGCGGGACCCGCCACGGGTCGGTGAGGCGGTCCTTGACGCCCTGCAGGATGAGCTGCTGGAAGCGGGTGCGATCGAGGTCGTCGATTGGCGGGGGGTTCTGGCACGCCTTGGGCTGGTCGGCGTCGGGCACGCCGTCGCCGTCGGAGTCCACGAAGCCGTTCTGCTGGCGGGTACGCGCCAGCGCGAGCGCCTTCTCCCCGTTCAGCGTGTGCTCGCCCGCGGTGAGCCGCACGTTGTAGGTGCCGCCCGAGATGCTCGAGCAGACCTTCTGCGGGAGCTTCACCTTCACGCCGCCGATCGCGTCGATGAAGTCTTGAAAGCCGCCGAAGTCGACGATCGCGACGTGGTTGATCTCGATGCCGAGCAGATTCTCGACCGCGCGCACCTGCAGCTCGGCGCCACCGTTCGCGAAGGCGGCGTTGATCTTCGCGTTCCCGTGGCCGGGGATCTCGGCCCAGGTGTCGCGCGGGATCGAGAGGCGTTCGAAGGCGCCGCCGCCCGCGCGCAGGATCATGATCGTGTCGGCCCGGGCCGGCTCGCAGCCGTCGGGCGCCACCTCGCCGCTCGCGGCCGCGTCGACGCAGCGGTCGTCCTGGGCCTCCGACGAGGCGAACTCGGACGAGCGCACGTCGGTGCCGAGGATCAGGATGTTCTGCGGGAAGGCGGCGAGCAGCGGGTTGCCGCCCAGGGCATTGCCGGTGTCGGCGAGCTTGCCCTTCTGGATCTGCGCGGAGATCCCGAACGCGAGGGCGCTCAGCAAGAGCCAGCCGAGCGCGACGAGCCCGATGCGGCGCAGCCACCACCAAGCGCCGCGACGGCGCTCGGGGCCGGGGACGTCGAGGCGCGGTTCGTCCTCACGCCGATCCCGCCGACCGCGCCGTGCGCGGTCGCGCAATGAGCTGAAATCTGGCTTGCTCAGGCGAGGACCGCGCCGCGAGCGGTACACCTTGTAGTCGGGACGCTCGGGCGGTCCCCCTTCGTCGCTTGGACTCATCGAATACAAATACTCGCTCATGCCTTCTGACCCTGCCCACCAGCTGCCACACGCGATCGGCGTCGACCTAGGCGGTACGAAGATGCTGATCGGCGTCGTCGATGCCGACCGCAACGTGCTGCACACGGAGCGACGCGCCAGCGCAGGGCTCTCCACCGACGAGCTGCTCGACGAGCTCGCCGACGGCCTGCGCGTCGCGCGCGAGGCGCACCCGGAGGCACGCGGGGTGGGGCTGGGGATCCCGTGCCGGATCGACCGCGAGCGCGGCCTCGCGATCGGCGCGGTCAACCTGCCGATCGAAAACGTGCCGATCCGCGATCTGATGGCGGAGCGCTCCGGCCTGCCCGTGTTCGTCGACAACGACGCGAACGTGGCGGCGCTCGCCGAGCACCGCTATGGGGCGGCGCGTGGGACGACCAACGCGGTGCTGCTCACGATCGGCACCGGCATCGGCGGCGGCCTCATCCTCGGCAGGCGCGTCTACCGCGGGTCCACGGGCGCCGGTGCCGAGCTCGGGCACCTGGTCGTGGACATGGACGGCCCGCGCTGCCAGGGGAGCTGCCCCAACCACGGCTGCATCGAGGCGGTCGCCTCGGGCACCGCGCTCGGGCGCGAGGGGCGGGCCGCTGCCGAGGCACACCCCGACTCCGAGCTCGGCCGGCTGCGCGCCGCGGGCGAGGAGATCACCGGCGCGTCGGTGACGAAGGCCGCGGTCGCGGGCGATGCCGTCGCGCGCGAGGTGTTCGACACGATCGGCACGCGGCTGGGCGTGGCGCTTTCGAGCCTCGCCAACGTCTTCGAGCCCGACGTCTTCGTGATCGGCGGCGGGGTCATGGCCGCCGGCGATCTGCTGCTGGACCCGGCGCGCGCCGAGCTGCGCAAGCGGGCGCTCACGCCGATGAACGAGACGCCCGTCGTGCCGGCCGAGCTCGGCCCGGATGCCGGGATGATCGGCGCCGCGACCATGGCCCTCGACGAGATCGCGGAGAGCGGCTGATGGCGGGCCGGCTCACGGTCTGCCCGACCCCGATCGGAAACCTCGACGACCTCAGCCCGCGCGCCGCCCGCGCGCTCGCCGAGGCCGACCTGGTCGCCTGTGAGGACACGCGGCACACCGGCAGGCTCTTCGAGCGCCTGGATTTGCCGCGGCCGCGCTTCGTCTCCTACCACGAGGGCAACGAAGCGGAGCGCTCGCGCCAGCTCGCGCAGGCCATCGAGCGCGGGGCGAAGGTGGCGCTCGTCAGTGACGCCGGGACCCCGGTGGTCTCCGACCCCGGGTACCGCCTGATCCGCACGTGCATCGAGCGGGGCCTGGACATCGAGGTCCTGCCCGGCCCCAGCGCCGTGATCACCGCCCTGGTCGCCTCAGGCCTGCCCGCGGACCGCTGGCGCTTCGAGGGCTTCCTCCCGCGGCGCGCCGGCGAGCTCGAGCGCGTGCTGAGCTCGACCGAGACCGTCGTCGCCTTCGAATCGCCCCGGCGCCTGCCCGATTCGCTGGCCGCGCTGGCCGCGCTCGCGCCCGACCGGCCCGCCGCCGTGTGCCGCGAGCTCACCAAGCTGCACGAGGAGGTAGCCCGCGGCACGCTCGGCGAGCTCGCGCGTCGCTTCCGCGACGACGTGAAGGGTGAGATCGTCGTCGTCATCGGCGCGAGCTCGGCGCGGGCGGGCTCGCCCGACATCGCCTTCGCAGTCGACGCGCTGCGCCGTCTGGTGCAGTCCGGCGCGCGTCCGCGCGCGGCCGCGAGCGTCGTCGCCGCGCTCACGGGCACCCGCCCTAACGACCTCTACAGGGCGCTCACCGGCCGCGATCCGCGCGAGTAGGCGCCGCGCGCAACGCGCCCGCTTATCCGTAAAAACCCGAAAGAGCCGAACGCGGCCAACGGTTACGATCTAGCCGAGGAGAATGGACGCCGAGGCGGGACCGACGTGGGGTCGCCCGGCCGGGAAGGAAGGGAAGCCTCCCGACGCTGTGAGCACGAAGCTCGGCCGTGTGGAACGGGGGAGCGGCGCCCCAACAGGTGAGGAGGAAGGTTTGAGCGGTCTCGCTCGCGTGGCTGCGTTGCGCCATGGCACGTGGGCGCGCGCTTGCGTTGGCTCGCTCCGAGAGGCGGGTAAAGGCGAGCGGTGAGCGCCGGGTCCAGCAAGACTCCGTCTCGTGGCTCGGCCTTAGCGCGGCTCGTGGCCGTGTGCGCGCTCGTCGCGGTGGCCGTGCTCACGGCGATCGCGCTGATCGGGGGCAACGGCGACGGCTACACCTACAACCTGCGCTTCGCGACCGGCGGCCAGCTCGTCGAGGGCAACCAGGTCATGGTGGCGGGGCAGCCGATCGGCACCGTCGAGGAGATCGAGCTCACCGACGACGGGCAGGCAGAGGTGCGGATCAACGTCGACCGACCCCTGCGCGAGGGCACAACCGCGCAGATCCGCCTCAGCTCGCTCTCCGGCATCGCCAACCGCTACGTCGCGCTCCACCTCGGGCCCGACAACGCGCCGGAGCTCCCCGACGACGAACTGCTCGCGATCGACGCGACCACCTCACCCGTCGACCTCGATCAGTTCTTCAACACCTTCGACAAGCGGACGCGCAACGCCCTGCAGAAGGTGATTCAGGGCCAGGCGACGGTCTACACCGGCAACACCAAGCAGGCCCGGCGCACGTACAAGTTCTTCGCGCCCAGCCTGCAGGCCGGCGAGCGGCTGCTGAGCGAGCTCAATCGCGACCAGCGGTCGCTGAGCCGCTTCCTCGTGGCCGGTGGCAGGGTCTTCGGCGCGCTCGCCGAGCGCCGGCAGGATCTGGCCGAGCTCACGCAGAACGCGAACGAGGCGCTCGGCGCGATCGCGGCGGAGAACGCGGGCTTCGATCAGGCGCTCGAGGCGCTGCCGCCCGCGCTGCGACAGGCCAACACCACGTTCGTGAACCTCCGCGCCGCGCTCGATGACCTCGATCCGCTCGTGGGCGACCTCGGCCGCGCCGCGCCCGATCTGCCGGGCTTCTTGCGCGACCTGCGCCCGGTGGCGCGCAAGGCGGTGCCCGTGTTCCGCAACCTGCGGCTCGCGA
The DNA here is from genome assembly GCA_965652565.1 of uncultured bacterium. Classification (GTDB taxonomy): domain Bacteria; phylum Actinomycetota; class Thermoleophilia; order Solirubrobacterales; family 70-9; genus RSA11. Next base: position 26,675 of record CBFGWL010000026.1, on the reverse strand, counting down.
TCGGCCGCGAGGGCAAGCGCAACGACCTGACCGACGCGCTGCGCCAACTCCCGGCGGCGCGCCGGGCCGCGCGGGCCGCCGTCCCGCGCACGATCGCGGCGCTCGACGACTCGCAGCACGTCTTCGAGTTCGCGCGCCCGTACATGCCCGATCTGATGGCGCTGATCGGCAAGCTCGGCGCCGGCACCGGCTTCTACGACCTGAACGGCCACTACCTGCGCGCACAGGCCACGGGCTCGAACCTCTTCGACTACGACGCCGCCACCGAGCAGCTGAACCCGATCGGGCTCGCCAGCATCTACGACGCCTACCCGGCGCTCGGCCTGGGCCCGTTCACGCGCTGCCCGGGTGGCGCTACGCAACAGAACCCCGGCTGGCCGGCGCCCGAGGACCACCCGTTCCTGGCCGACGGTGAGCTCACCGGCGCCTGTGATCCGAGCGAGGTTCCCCCCGGGCCATGAGGCGGCTGCTCACCATCCTGCTCGTTTGCGTCGCCGCAGTCGCGCTCGTGGTCGTCGCGACCGGGGCCGACGAGAGCGATGACGCCTACGAGGTGCGCGCGATCTTCGACAACGCGGCGTTCCTCTCCGAGGGCATGGAGGTGAGGGTCGCCGGCGCCAAGGTCGGCAGCGTCGTCGATCTCGACGTCACGTTCCCGACCGAGCCGGCGCGCGAGGACGGCAGTCCCGAGCCGGGCAAGGCCGCCGTCGTCATGCGGATCGACGACGAGTCGTTCCAGGACTTCCGGGAGGACGCGTCGTGCACGATCCACCCGCAGTCCCTGCTCGGCGAGAAGTTCGTGGAGTGCCGGCTCACCGAGCCGCGCGCCGCGGGCACCGAGCCGCCTCCGGAGCTCGAGGTGATCGCGGAGGGGCAGCGCGGCGAGGGACAGCGCCTGCTGCCGCTCGAGCGCAACGGCAAGTCGGTCGACCTCGACCTCGTCAACAACATCATGCGCGAGCCCTATCCCGAGCGCTTCCGGCTGATCCTCAACGACCTGGGCGCCGGCCTGGCGGCCCGCGGGGAGGAGCTCGCCGAAGTGATCGAGCGCTCCAATCCCGCGCTGCGCGAGACCAATCGCGTGCTGGGGATCCTCGCGCGGCAGAACCGCTCGCTCGCGCGGCTCGCGAGCGACTCCGACGCGATCATGAGCGCGCTTGCGCGCGAGCGCGAGCGGGTCGCGTCGTTCATCAACGAGGCCACCACGGTCGGCGAGGCCACCGCGGCCCGGCGCGCCGAGCTCGAGGAGACGTTCGCGCGGTTCCCAGGCTTCCTGCGCGAGCTGCGCTCGACGATGACCGAGCTCACAGCGTTCAGCGATCAGGCCCGTCCGGTCTTCGGCGATCTGGGCGCAGCGGCGCCGTCGCTCACGCGCGCCGCGAAGGCGCTCGACCCGTTTGCGAGCGCCGGAACGCGCGCGCTCACCACGCTCGGCGACGCGGCCGAGGAGGCGGGGCCGCCGCTGCGCGCCTCCGATCCCGTGCTGCGCCAGACGCGCGACCTCGCGCAGCAGAGCGCGCCGGCGACGCGCGAGCTGGGCCTCGTGCTTTCGACGCTGCGGCGCACGGGTGGCTACGAGGGCTTCCTGAAGACGATCTTCGGGCTCGGCGGCACCGCCAACGCGTACGACTCCTTCGGGCACTTCGCCCGCGCGCTGATCCCGGTGAACGTCTGCTTCGACTACACCTCCCGCCCGCAGGCCGGCTGTAGCGCGCAGTTCGCCACGGCGCCCAGCGGGCGGGCGACGCGGGCGCTCGCCGAGATGATGCGCCAGCCCATCGACGTCGGCCGGCGGGGCAAGCGCGCGCCGGGCGGCGAGCGCGAGCGATTCGCGGTGCCGGGACGGGACGCCGCCCAGAGCCCCGAGGCTCCGGTCGTCGGCGAGGGCGCGGCCGATGACGCGCCGGCAGCCTCGGCGCGGGCGATGCGCGACCTCCTCGACTTCGTGATCGGCTCGCGCGACGCGCAGCGGGAGGAGCGCGGATGAGGCGGCGCAGCGCCACCGCGACGCTCGCGCAGAGCCCGACGATGCTCGGCGCCGTCACCGTGCTCGTCACGATCGTCGCCGTCTTCCTCGCCTACAACGCCAACTCAGGCCTGCCGTTCGTGCCGACGTACAACCTCTCGGTCCAGGTGCCCAACGCGGAGACGCTGGTTCCGGGCAACGAGGTGCGGATCGGCGGCGTGCGAGTGGGCCAGGTCGCGGCGATCAGGCCCGTGGCCGACCCCGAGACGGGTGAGACGCACGCGGTGGCCGACCTCAAGCTGGACCCGGAGGTGGAGCCGCTGCCGGTCGACTCGACCGTGGTCGTGCGCGCCCGCTCCGCGCTCGGTCTCAAGTACCTCGAGCTCAACCGCGGCGACTCGGATGAGGGCTTCGAGGCCGGCGCAGTGGTACCGCTGGCGGCGGCGCGACCCGAGCCCGTCGACATCGACGACGTGCTCGACACCTTCGACGCGCCCACGCGGCGGGCGATGCAGGCGAACCTCGTCGAGTTCGGCAACGCCCTGGCGGGACGCGGGATCGCGCTCAATACGGCGCTGGGCGAGCTGCCGGGGGCGCTGGCCGCGCTCGAGCCGGTCATGCGTAACCTCGCCTCGCCGCGCACGGACCTGGCGGGCTTCGTGAGCGGCGCTTCGGCCGCCGCCGCGGAGGTCGCGCCGGTCGCCGAACAGCAGGCGCGCATGTTCGCCAGCCTAGACACCACGTTCACCGCGCTGGCTGGCGTCGCTTCCTACGTGCAGGAGACGATCGTCGAGACGCCGCCGACGTTCGCCACGGCGACCGAGACGATGCCGGTCATCCGGCCGTTCCTCGCGAACAGCGCCGGGCTGTTCGCAGACCTGCGCCCGGGCGTACGCCAGCTCGCGGCCGCCGCGCCGCCGCTCGCTGACGCGCTCGAGGCCGGCGCGCCCGCCCTGCGCCAGGCGCCGCGGCTCAACCGCCAGCTTGCACCGACCGCCCGTGCGCTGCAGCGTTTCAACGACAACGCGACCGCTCGGGGCGGGCTCGACCGCCTCGAGCAGACGATGGGGATCCTGCGGCCCACGATCCGCTTCATCGGGCCGTCCCAGACCGTCTGCAACTACTGGTCGATCCTCTTCCAGAACCTGGCGAGCGCGACGAGCCTGGGCGCCGACGGCGGGCGCTGGCAGCGCATCACGGTGATGGAGCCGCCCGAGGGCCCGAACAACGAGGGTTCGTTCGCCGCCGCCGCAGCCAATGGCGGCGGTGACGTCGACAACTTCCTGCACTACAACCCGTATCCGAACACCGCCGCGCCCAGCCAGAGCCCGATCGAGTGCGAGGCGGGCAACGAGCCGTACCTCACCGGGCGGCAGGTGATCGGCAACGTCCCCGGCAACCAGGGGATCCACACGAAGGGGCAGCTGCCCTCCCAGATCAGGAGGGGCCGGCGATGAGGCTCTGGCGCCGCAAGGGCGCTGCCGGGCCCGCCCGGGGCGAGACGGCCGCGGACCCGGTCATCTGGGGGCGCCGCTACCGCGGTCCGCACCCGGCGTGGCTGGGCGCGCTGGTGGTCGTGCTCGCGGCGATCGGTGCCTACCTGGGCTACGCGAAGGAGCTGCCCTGGAGCGACGACGGCTACGAGCTGCAGGCGACCTTCGAGAACGCCGCGACGCTGCGCGAGACGGCGCCGGTGCGCATCGCGGGCGTGAACGTGGGCGAGGTGACCGACGTCGAGCTCGACGGCGAGCTCGCCAAGGTCACCTTCACGGTCTCCGAGGAGGGCCGCCCGGTGCGCGCGGACGCCGAAGTCGAGATCAGGCCGCGGCTGTTCCTGGAGGGCAACTTCTTCCTGGACCTGCGGCCCGGCAGCGCGAGCGCTCCCGAGCTCGAGTCCGGTGACTCCATCCCCGCGACGCAGACCTCGACGGCGGTGCAGCTCGACGAGGTGCTCGCCGCGCTTCAGGAGCCGCAGCGGCGCGGCCTGCAGCGCCTGCTCGAGGGCTTCGGGACGGGGCTGACCTACGAGCCCACCGCGGCCGACGACCTCACGCAGGACCGCGACGTGCGCGGGGAGACGGCAGCGGAGTCGCTGAACGACGCCTTCCGCTACGGCGGCCCGGCGGGACGCGACACGGCGATCGTCGCCGACGCGCTGCGCGGAGAGCGTCCCGGCGATCTGGCGCGGATGATCCGCAACGCGGGGAACGTGTTCGCGAAGCTCGACGACCGCGAGGACGAGCTCGCCGACCTGGTCACCAACCTGAACGTGACGGCGGGCGCGTTCGCGGCCGAGGCGACGAACCTGAGCAGCTCGATCGAGCTGCTTGGGCCGACACTCACCGAGGCGCGCGGGTCGTTGCGCTCGCTGAGCGACGCCTTGCCGCCGCTGCGCGCCCTGGCGATCGAGGCGCGCCCGGGGATCCAGGAGCTGCCCGCCACGGTGAGGGCGTTCGAGCCGTGGCTCAGGCAGGCGAACCTCCTGCTGGGTGACCGCGAGCTGGGCACGACCGCGCGGCTGCTGCGGCGCGCCGCCCCGGGCCTGGCGCGCACGGCCGCTGGGGCGCGCCGGCTGTTCCCGCAGATGCGTCTCGCCGGGCTCTGCACGACCCGGAACCTGATCCCGGCCGCCGACACCGCGATCACCACCGACGCGGGTGGCTGGAACACCGGTCAGCCGAACTTCCAGGAGCTCTTCTACGGCGCGGTGCAGCTCGCCGGCGCGGGGCAGCCGTTCGACGGCAACGGCCCGTACATGCGTCTCCAGCCGGCGGGTGGTCCCCAGCTCGTGATCGGCGACAACCCCGGCGCCGGCTTCGAGGACACGCGCAACTTCGGCAGCGCGGTGGAGGCGCCCGCCGGCGTGCAGCCGGTGCTCCCCGACGCGCCGCCGCCCGTGCGCATGGAGGTGCCCTGCCACACCAACGATCCCCCGAACATCAACGGGCCGGCCTCGGCCGCGGGGCCGCCTGATCTGGAGCCGGTGCCATGAAGCGCGCGGTGAAGGCACACCTGCGCGACTTCATCGCGCTGCTGCTCCTGATCGCCGTCGGGCTCGTGGTGACCGGCGTGATCCTCTCCCAGCAGCGCCAGCCGTACCCGTCGTGGATCCCGGTCCTGGGCGACGATCAGTTCGAGCTCAAGGTGGAGCTCGACACCGCGCAGGCGGTCACGCCGGGGCAGGGCCAGACGGTGAACATGGCCGGCGTCGAGGTCGGCGACATCCGCGAGGTCGAGCTGCGGGACGGGCGGGCGATCGTCACCCTCGGGATCAACGAGCCCTACGAGGAGCTGATCCGCACGGACGCGACCGTCCTGCTGCGCCCGCGCACGGGCCTGCAGGACATGACGGTCGAGCTCGACCCGGGCGAGGCGGGCACGCCGGTCGAGGAGGGCTACACGATCCCCGCCGCGCAGACCAACCCGAACGTGATGCCGGACGAGATCTTGGCCTCGCTCGACCGGGACACGCGCGAGTACCTGCAGCTGCTCATCCAGGGCGGCGCCGAGGGCCTCGGGGGTCGGGGCAAGGAGCTCTCCGCCGGATTGCGCCGCTTCGAGCCGCTCGGCCGCGACCTCGCCCGGATCAACTCGCTGCTCGCCAAGCGCCGGCAGAACATCAAGCGCGCCATCTCGAGCCTCGCCGAGCTTGCCGAGGCGCTGGCGCGCGACGACACCCGCCTCGCTGAGTTCGTGACGTCGCAGAACGAGGTGTTCGGCGCGTTCGCCGACCAGGAGGCGAGCCTGCGCGAGATGCTGCGCGAGCTGCCGTCGGCGCTGACGACCACCCGCGAGGCGCTGGCGAGCGGCCAGCAGCTGGCCGAGGTGCTCGGGCCGTCGTCGGAGGCGCTCATCCCGGCCGCGCGCGCGTTCGCGCCCGGGCAGCGGGCCGCGCGGCGGCTCGCCCGGCGCACGCTCGCTCCGATCCGCGATCAGATCCGGCCGTTCACCCGCACCACGCGCAGGCCGCTGCGGCACATCGCCCAGGCAGCGGATCCGCTGGGCCGCACGGTCTCGAACACCGCGGGCACGTTCACCGACCTGAACCGGCTCTTCAACGCGTGGGCCTACAACCCGCCCGGCCCGGAGGAGGGCTATTTGTTCTGGACCGCCTGGCTCAACCACAACGCGAACAACATCGGCTTCCTTCAGGACGCCCACGGGCCGCTGCCACGCGGCATCGTGCTGCAGTCCTGCCTGACCGCGCGGCGCGCCGAGGAGCTCGCGATCGGGAGGCCCTTCATCTGGACGCTGCAGCGCCTCACCAACGTGCCCCGTGTCGCCGACATCTGCCCCCTGACCCCACTCCCCTGAGATGGAGACGCGCCCACCGACAGTCACCCGCATCCTGGTCGCGATCGGCTTTGCCATCTCGTGCTTCGGCCTGGCGCTGTTCCTTTGGACCGCCTTCGGCGGCCCGGTGCCCCTGAAAGCCCAGGGCTACCGGATCCAGGTCCCCTTCACGGAGGCGGCGCAGCTCGCCGAGGCCGCCGACGTGCGGATCTCCGGCGTGTCGGTCGGCCGGGTGACGAACGTGGAGGGCGACGAGCAGGGCAAGGCGCTCGCGACCCTCGAGCTCGACTCGCGCTACGCGCCCGTCCCGCGCGACACCCGGGCGATGCTGCGCCAGAAGACGCTGCTCGGCGAGACCTACGTGGAGCTCACGCCGGGCTCGCCGCAGTCGGGCGATCTGCCCGAGGGCGAGCGGCTGCCGGAGGGCCAGGTCGCGGACACGGTCCAGCTCGACGAGGTGTTCCGGGCCTTCGACGAGCGCACGCGCACGGCGTTCCGCGCCTGGATGCAGGGCTCCGCGGCGGCCACGAAGGGACGCGGGCAGGACCTCTCGATCGCGCTCGCGAGCCTGCCGTCCTTCGCCGATGAGGCCGAGCGCGCGCTGCGCCTGCTCGATAGCCAGGAGCTCGCCGTCAGCCGCCTGGTGAGCCAGGGCGGGGAGGTGTTCGCGGCGCTCGCCGAGCGCCAAGGTCAGCTGCGTGGCCTGATCCGCAACGCCGACACGGTGTTCGCGACCACCGCCCGGCGCAACGAGGAGCTCGCTGACGCGTTCACGGTGCTGCCGACGTTCCTGCGCGAGTCCCGCACCACGCTGAACCGGCTCGAGGAGTTCGCCCGCGACACGGACCCGGTCGTCACCGCGCTGCGGCCGACGGCGCGCGAGCTGGGCCCGACGGCGGCGCAGCTCGCCGCGGCGGCGCCCGAGCTGCGCTCGTTCTTCCTGGCGCTGCCGGCGCTCACGGCCGTCGCCCCGCGCGGCTCGCGCGCGGTCCGGGCCCTGCTCGACGATGACCTGCCGCCGCTGCTCGGCCGTCTCGACGGCTGGCTCGGCCCGGTGAACGCGATCCTCCAGACGCTGCGGCGCTACCGGCGCGAGGCGACGAGTCTCGCCAACCTCGCGGCCGCGTCGAACGGGATCTTCTTCGACCTGCGCGGGGGCAACACGAACTACGTGCGCACGCTCTCCCCGCTCACCCCCGAGGCGGTCGCCGCGTACCCGCGCCGGCTGTCGATCACGCGCACGAACCCGTACGTGCGGCCGGGCGGATACCTCGACGTGCGCTCGGCGATGCGCTCGTTCGAGACGCGGCACTGTGCGTCGGGTGTCGACGCCCTGGTGCCACCGGGCGTCGCCGCGAACCCGCTGTTCCGCGAGCGGCTCAGCGATCCCTCGAGCGACGAGGAGGCGGACCTGTTCCTCGACCGGATCAACCTCTTCGCTTTCAACGACGAGCTCGGGACGCCCGGGATCAGCGCGCCGCCGTGCGACGCCCAGGGCCCGATGAACTCGATCGGCGCGCCGTCCGAGTCGAGCCGCTATCTGCACGTACGGGATTTGCCGAATCCGTAGTTCTCCGCAAGCGGCCCTCAGAAACTTCTGTCGCGTTCTCGGGTTTCTACTCTTGGAGCGCGGGCAAGGAAGACCCAAGCTAGGTACAGGCAGGTGGGCGCGATCGATGGAAGGGCGCCTGCCGATTCTCTTCAAGGAGGAAGGATTTGTTTAGGAAGTCACGCAAGGTCGTGGCGCTGGGCCTCACGCTGGCCGTAGGCGTCGCGGGGCTCGCGATCGCCGACGCGGCCGACGACAACGACGCCAAGGTGATCGGCAAGGTCAACCCGGCGAAGCTGGACAAGAAGAAGTTCAAGCCGGTGAACCTCCAGCTCGGCGTTAAGAACAGCGCCGACTGGATCACGGGCATCCAGCCCAACCCGGCGTCCGAGCTGATCGAGGTCTCGAAGAACGTCAAGATCAACCTCAACAGGGCCGCGCGCTGCACGGCGGTGATCCCGAACGGCACGCCGACCAAGGAGGCGAAGCAGCTTTGCCCGCGCAAGTCGGTGCTCGGCAGCGGCAAGGCCCGCGTCCAGGCTCCGGGCGGCATGGTTGTCGCCGAGCCGGTGGTGACCGTCTTCAACGGCCCGGGCAAGAACGAGGTTCGCCTGCACACCTACTCGCCGGACCTCGGCGCGGCGTCGCCGATCGTGGAAGGCAAGATCGTCAAGGCGAAGTCCCGCGGGTTCGGCAAGGCGCTCCGCGTCGCGGAGGCACCCGAGACCGGCCCGATCATGATCACGCTGTTCCAGGCCAAGCTCACGAAGAAGAGCAAGGTCGCGACGGCGCGCTGCAAGCCGAAGAAGATCAAGTTCAAGCGCACGGTCACCTACGCCGACGGCTCGAAGGAGTCGGTGTCCAAGGCGCAGAAGTGCAAGGTCAAGAAGAAGCGTCGCTAAGGGCGCGGCTTCACTGACCGAAGCTGAGGGAAAGGGCGGCCCGCGGGCCGCCCTTTCTCGTGCTTGCGGCGAGTTCCGCTGGCGGGCTGGCTAAGGTGCCCGCCCGGAATGAGGCCGGTACTTGTGCTCGTCGCCGCGCTGCTCGCCGGGGGAGCTGCGATCGTCGCCTGCGGAGGCGGCGGCGACGACGTGCGCTATCGCAACGGCGCGATCATCAAGGCGCTCGAGCTCAGCGAGAGCGAGCGCGGCTACGCGATCGGCGGGGATCCGTTCTGCGAGGTGAAGACGAAGCTGCTGAACGGGCCCGGTGAGGTCGAGGCCGCGCGCGATGGGAAGGGCGGCTCACTGGTCGTCACCGATCCCAACGGCGAGGTGGGCGTGCAGGGCTTGGCGCCGTTCCTGCCGGACTGCAGGCGCGCGGCGAAGCGCGGACTGCGCCGGCTCGTGAGGGGCTGAGACGCGGGCTTTCCTCGTGCCGGCGGGCGCGCGCGTCTATGCTCCGGCGCCCGTGGGTTTCTACGTCACTACACCGATCTTCTACGTCAACGCCGAGCCGCACCTCGGCCACGCCTACTCGACGATCGCCGCCGACATCTTCGCGCGGCACATGCGCCAGCGCGGGGAGGACGTCTTCTTCCTGACGGGCACCGACGAGCACGGCGAGCCGGTGGAGCTCGCGGCCGAGCGCGAGGGCATCACCCCGCAGGAGCTCGCCGACCGCAACGCGCCGCGCTTCCAGGAGATGGCGCGCTCGGTGAACGCGACGAACGACTTCTTCATCCGCACCTCGGACCCGCGCCACACCGAGCGCGTCGCCGAGATCATGCAGCGCGTCTACGACAACGGGCACGTCTACCAGGGGATGTACGAGGGCTGGTACTGCCCGCGCTGCGCCGACTTCAAGACCGAGCGCGAGCTGGGCCCGGGGAACACGTGCCCGATCCACGAGATCCCGCTCGAGCGTGAGCGCGAGGAGAACTGGTTCTTCCGGCTCTCGGCTTTCGAGGACTACCTGAAGGAGCTCTACGCCGAGCGTCCCGACTTCGTGGTCCCGGACTTCCGCCGCAACGAGGCGGTTTCGTTCATCGAGCGCGGCCTGCAGGACGTCTCGCTCTCGCGGGCCAAGCTCAAGTGGGGCATGCCGCTGCCCTGGGATCAGAGCCAGCGCATGTACGTGTGGTTCGACGCCCTCCTCAACTACGTGACCGCGCTCTCGTTCGCGCGCGAGGGCGAGGATCTGACCGAGCGCTACTGGCCCTTCGCGTTCCACGTGCTCGCCAAGGACATCCTCAAGTTCCACGCGGTGATCTGGCCGGCGCTGTGCAAGGCGGCGGGGCTCGAGCCGCCGCGCGGCATGGTGATTCACGGCTACCTGTTGATGGGCGAGAAGAAGATGTCGAAGTCGCTCGGCAACGTGCTCGACCCGTTCGAGGCGATCGAGCGGTTCGGCTCGGACGCGCTGCGCTTCTACTGCATGCGCGAGGTTTCCTTCGGCCAGGACGGCTCGGTCTCCGCCGCCGGGTTCGAGGCGCGCTACGAGACGGAGCTCGCCAACGACTTCGGCAACCTGGCGAGCCGCACGCTCGCAATGCTCGCGCGCTACCGCGACGGCGTTGTGCCCGAGGCCGAGCCCGATCCGCAGCTCGCCGGTGGCGAGGACGGGCTCGACGGTCTCGCCGGGGTCGTGAGCGAGCTCATCGACCGGGCCGAGCCGAGCCAGGCGCTCGCCGCGGTCTGGGACCGGGTCCGGCGCCTCAATCGCTACGTCGAGGAGCGCCGTCCCTGGGACCTGGCGAAGGACGAGGGAGCCGCGGGCGAGCTGGATCAGGTGCTCTACAGCCTCGCCGAGGGTCTGCGCGTGGCGACGCTCGCGCTCTATCCCTACATCCCGGATGCGGCGGGCAAGCTGCTCGACGCGCTGGGCGAGCCCGAGCGGAAGCTCGCCGAGTTCGGCTCGCGCGGGGGTGGCGCGCGCACGGAGCGCATCGAGGCGCTCTTCCCCAAGCTCGAGACGGCCGCCTCCTAGGCGAGCGCGCCCGTTCGGCGGCGCGGAGGATCGGGGCGTCGGCCTGGTGGCATACGCGGTCGCCTACGCGGCGCTCGTGCCGGCGGCGGTGGTGGGCCTGTTTCGCCGCCGGGACCTCTAGCCGCGCGGCGCGCGCCTACACTGCCGCGCGTGGTTGACACCCACGCACACATCGGGCGGTGCAAGGACGAACCGGCCGCGATCGTCGCCCGCGCCCGGGAGGCGGGCGTGACGCGGATCCTCACCGTGGGGCTCGACGAGCGCTCCAACCGGGAGGCGATCGAGCACGCGCGGGAGTTCGAGGGGGTGCGCGCGTGCGTGGGGCGGCACCCGAACTCGGCGGGCGGGTTCGACGACGAGGCGGCGGCGGACATCCTGGAGCTGGCGCGCGACGACGCGGTTGCGGCCGTAGGTGAGACGGGGCTGGACTACTTCCGCGACGGGGCGCCGCGCGGCGAGCAGCGCCGCGCGTTTCGCGCGCAGATCGAGATCGCGCGGGCGGTGGGGAAGCCGCTTGTGATCCACATGCGCTCGGGCAACGGGCCCGACCGCGACGCGGTGGGCGAGACGCTCGCCCTGCTCGCCAAGGAGGCGGAGGGCGTGCGCGTGATCCTGCACTGCTTCTCGGGCTCGGTCGAGCAGGCGCGCGAGGCGGCGGAGCGGGGCTGGTACTGCTCGTTCGCCGGCAATGCGACGTACCCGAGCGCCGCGGATCTGCGCGAGGCGGCGCGGGCGGTGCCGGACGAGCTGCTGCTCGCCGAGACCGACAGCCCCTACCTCGCGCCGCAGTCGCACCGCGGCAAGCCGAACGAGCCCGCGCGCGTCGTCGAGACGGCGCGGGTGCTCGCCCGCGAGCGCGGCATCTCCTACGAGGAGCTCGCGCGGATCGTCGAGGCGAACGCGGCGGCGCTGTTTCAGTGGTGAGGCTCGGGCAGAACTTCCTCGCCGATCGCAATCTGCTCGACGCGATCGTGCGGGGCGCGCGCGTGGGCGCCGACGACGTGGTGCTCGAGGTGGGCGGGGGCGAGGGCGTACTGAGCGCCGAGCTCGCGCCGCTCGTGCGCAAGCTGTGGGTTGTGGAGATCGACGAGGGGTTGCGCGCGCGGCTCGAGGAGCTCGCCCACACGCATCCCCAGATCGAGCTCGTGTGGGGCGATGCGATGCGCGTGGATTTCGGGGCGCTCGACCCGGCGCCGACCGCGATGGTCGCGAACCTGCCGTACTCGGTCGCTACGCCGGTCCTCTTGCGCACGATCGCCGAGGTGCCGCGGCTCGAGCGTTGGCTCGTGATGGTTCAGCTGGAGATCGCCGAGCGTCTACGCGCCGCGCCGGGCTCGAAGACGTACGGTGCGCCCAGCGTGTTGGTGCAACTCTCGTGCGCTGTGGAGCTGGAGCGACGCGTCGATCCGGCGGTGTTCCGGCCGCGCCCGCGCGTGCATTCCGCGCTCCTGCGCCTGGAGCGCGTGGCGCCGTGGCCGGGTGAGGGGGTGGCGCGGTTGGTGCGCGCCGCGTTCGCGCACAGGCGCAAGGCGCTGGCACGCTCGGTGGCGAACGCCGGGGTGGCGTCGCGCGAGCGGGTGCAGGCGGCGCTCGTGCGCCTGGGGCTCGACCCGGGTGTCCGCGCCGAGGCGCTCGCCCCCGCGCAGTTCGCGGCGCTCGCCGGGGAGCTGGAGGGCTGATGGTCACGCGCGCGCCCGCCAAGCTCAACCTCGGGCTCTACGTCGGGGAGGCGCGCGCGGACGGGCTGCACGAGCTGCGCTCGCTGTTCTGCCCGCTGGTGCTCTCCGATCGGGTGGAGATCGGATCGGCGGACTTCGATCAGGTGATCTGCCCGGGCGTCGAGGGGCCGAATCTGGCCGCGGTGGCGCTCGATGCGCTGCGCGCGCGGGGGTGGAAGGGGCCGCCGCTGCGGATCGAGATCGACAAGCGCATCCCGGTTGCGGCGGGGCTCGGCGGGGGGAGCGCTGATGCGGCGGCGGTGCTGCGCCTGGCGCGGGGGCAGGTGCGCGACCTCGAGGGGGTCGCGGCGGGGCTCGGCGCGGATGTGCCGTCGCAGATCAGGCCGCGGTTCGCGCTCGTCAGCGGCGCGGGGGAGCGCTTCGAGGAGCTGCCGGCGCCGGGGGAGTTCGGAATCGTGCTCATCCCGTTCGACTTCGGCCTGAGCGCGGGCGAGGTGTACGCGGAGTTTGACCGGATCGGGAAGGTGCGCTCGGCCGAGGAGCTGGCTGAGGCGGAGCGCCGGCTGCGGGAGGCGGCGGGTGATGGCGTGAGCCCCCTCGACTACGCGGAGCTTTTGGTGAACGATCTGGAGCGCGCGGCGCTCTCGCTGCGCCCGGAGATCGCGGAGGCGCTCGATGCGCTCCAGGAGGTGGGCGCGCGGGTGGCGATGGTCGCGGGTTCGGGCCCGACGGCGGTGGGGTTGTTCGAGGACATCGTCGCGGCGGACCGGGCGGCGGGGGCGCTGCCGCCGCGCTACGCGGGTGCGATCGTGACGGCGCCGGCGCGGTTGGGCTATCCAGAGGGCGCCGAGTGAGCGCGCTGCGCACGCTGGGCAAGCACCCGCTGCTCCTGCTCGTCGCGGCGGTGGTGATCGCGTACGTGCTCTTCGGCGACAAGCTGCCGGAGATCGACATCGAGCACATCCTGCAGGAGCTCGCGTCGCGGCTCGGCAAATGGACTTACGTGCTCGCGGGGGTGCTCGCCTTCCTGGAGACGGGGGCGTTCGTGGGGCTGGTCTTCCCGGGCGAGACGGCGGTGATCGTGGCGGGCACGATCGCGGGGCAGGGCGAGACGTCACTGGTGCTCACGATCGCGATCGTGTGGTTCGCGGCGTGGGCTGGGGACACGGCGAGCTTTTGGATCGGGCGCAAGCTCGGCCGGGGGTTCGTGCTGCGCCATGGGCCGCGGGTGCGGATCACGCACGAGCGCTTCGCGCAGGTCGAGGACTATTTCCAGCGGCACGGCGGCAAGACGATCCTGATCGGGCGCTTCCTCGGTTTGGTGCGCGCGCTCGCGCCGTTCATCGCGGGGAGCTCGGGGATGCGCTACGGCGCGTTCCTGCCGTACAGCGTGCTCGGCACCGGGCTCTGGGCGGCGACGTTCTCCGTGCTCGGCTACATCCTCGCCGGGAGCTTGGAGCGCGCGGGGGAGATCGCGGGGCGCGGGACGTTTTTGTTCGGCACCGTCGTCGTGACGATCATCGCGGTGGTTGTCGCGGTGCGGTTCCTGCGCGAGGAGGGCAACAGGGAGCGCGCGGTGCGGTGGATGGAGGAGCACGCGGTGACGCGCCCGCTGGTGCAGGCCGGGCGGCGGGTGCAGCCGCAGGCGCGCTTTGTGTGGAATCGGCTCACGCCGGGTGGGCTGGGCCTGGAGTTCACGTCGGCGATGGCGGTGCTCGCTGTGGCGCTGTTCGTGCTGGTGGGCTTGGCATCGGTCGTGGATGGGAATCCGGGGCCGACGCCCGGGGATCGGGCGGCTACCGACGTAGTGATGGATCTGCGCGCCGGGTGGCTCACGGATGTCGCGGAGGTGGTTACGGCGCTCGGCTCGACGGCCGTGACGCTGCTCGTCACGTTGGCGGCGCTGGCCTTCTTCGCGTTCCGGCGCCGGTGGATCGAGCTCGTGGTGACGCTGGTCGCGGTCGCGATCACGTTCCTTGGGGTGTGGGAGCTCAAGGAGTACATCGGCCGTCCGCGGCCCGCGGATCCGCTGATCAACGTGGACGGCAACTCGTATCCCAGCGGGCACGCGGCGCACTCGGTGATCTATCCGTGGCTTGCGCTGACGCTCGTGCTGCGCCTGCACCGGGGGATCGCCAACGCGACGGCGATCGTGGTGGCAGGCGTGCTGCTGGCGGCGGCGATCGGGCTGAGCAGGGTCTATCTCGGCGTCCACTACCTCAGCGACGTGAGCGGCGGGTGGGCGCTCGGGGTGTCCGCGTTCGCGCTCTGCGCGGGCGTCGCGCTTGTCGTTGCCCACTTCCGGAACAATCTGCAGCGATCGTGATCGCGCGAATCGGCACTGAGTGGTTCCTCTTCGGCGGCGCCGGGCTGCTCAGCCTGCTCGCTTTCGGGGCGCTGATCCTCGCTCCGGCGGTGAGCTCGTTCTCCCGTGGCTGGGAGAAGGCGACGGTGGCGCTCCTCTCGGTGATCGTGCTGCTTGCGCTGCTTGCGCTGGGCGTGGCGCTCGGGGTATTGATCGTCTATTACTGGGACGACATCACGGCGCTCTTCAATTGATGCGGGCCTGGGTGCGCCGGTGCGCGTAGGGCCTCGTTCCCGCGCTGGATCGGGGGCGCTGCCAGAATTCCAGCGTGGCATCCAACGCCGCGAGCGAGGAAAAAGGGATGACGGGGGCGGCTGATCCGACCAAGATGGAGGCGCTCTCGGAGGCGATCGAGTCGGGCGCTGGGCTGCCCGCGGTCGCGCGCGCGGCGGCGCAGGTGCTCGGTTCGAGCCTCGCGGTGATCGATCGCTCGACGGCGGTGCTCGCGGTGGCGGCGGCGTCGTCGGACGAGGAGAGCAAGCTGCTCTCAGGTGGGCGCGGGGTGGAGTCCGTCGAGCTGAGGGTGGCTGACTCGGTGGTGGGCGAGTTGCGCTTCCGCCCGCGCGGTGGTGGGGCGGCGCCGGTGGCTTTGGCGCGGATGGTCGCGGCGCTGCTCGCGCTGGAGGTGGAGCGCTCGCGCTCGCCGGAGTGGGCTAGCGAGGAGGCGGCTGGGGCGTTCGTGCACGCGCTGCTCGAGCGCCAGGTGACGGATCGGAGCGACATCCTCGCGCGCGGCGCTGAGGTGGGCGCGGATCTGGAGAACGGGGGCGGTGTGATCTACGCGCGCGCCCATCCGCACATGGCGCAGGAGGGCGATTGGCGCTCGCGCGTGATGACGGTGGCGCTGCGGGTGCTGCGCACGCAGGCGCATGGGACGCTCGCCGTGATGGAGGAGGGGGATCTCGCCGAGATCAAGGCGGTGGTGCCGGCCTCGGAGGCGCAGGTGCTGACGCGCGCGGCGCAGGCGCTGGCGCGCGAGCTCACCGAGGCGCTGCCGGGCTTTCGCGTGACGGTTGCGTACAGCCGGTGGGCGTCCGATCCGACCGACCTGTACCGGGCGGGCAGGGAGGCGCTGCTTGCGGCGAACGTGGCGGAGGCGGAAGGGCACGAGCTGCTCGCGTTCGAGGACACGGGCTCGTACCGGTTGCTCCTGCCGGCGATGAGCGAGGACCCGGCGGAGCTCGAGCGCTTCTACGAGGAGACGGTGGCGCCGCTCGCGGCGTACGACGAGCAGTACGACACGGAGCTCGTGGCGACGATCGAGGCGTATCTGGAGAACGACGGGAACGTGACGCCGACGGCGGAGCAGATGTTCACGCACCGCCACACGATTCGCTACCGGCTGGAGCGGGTCAAGGAGCTCTGCGGCCACGACATCTCCTCGACCGAGGGGCGCGAGAAGCTCGGCCTCGGTCTCAAGTCGATGCGCGTCCTCGGCATCCCGTCACCGCGCGGCCCGGCGACCGAGCCCGGCACGGAGGCCGGCAAGGTGCCGAAGCCCAAGGGCGCGGACGACTAGGGCTGGGGCTCGTACCGGGCGCGCAGGACGCCGGCCGTGAACGCGGCGGCCGGACGGTCGAGCTGCAGCGGCGCTTGAGCCAGCCACTCCGGGGGAGGGAATCGAACCCAAAATCGCCTTGAGGACCAAAACCTCACGTGCTGCCACTACACCACCCCGGATCGAGCCTGAGTGTAGGGCGAATTTCCGTCCGGATGGAACACGAACATATGTTCGTGAAACGCGGAACCAGGTTCACCCGGCAGCAGCTCGAGCGGGCGATCGCCGCGTCCGTCTCCTGGTCGGAGACCCTGCGCCGGCTCGGCTATCGCACCGCCGGCGGCAACGCCGCGACGATCAAGCGCTACGCGCGCCGGTGGGGCATCGACACCGGCCATTTTCGCCCGACGGGGAGGGGCCCGGCGAACCGCGGAAAGGCGATCCCGATCGCCGAGATCCTCGTCCGCGACTCGACGTACAGCCGCAAGCACCTCAAGGAGCGTCTCTTCCGCGAGGGGCTCAAGGAGCGCCGCTGCGAGGAGTGCGGCCAAGGTGAGCTTTGGCGGGGCAAGCGCATGGCGCTGATCATCGATCACATCAACGGCGTCCCGAACGACAACCGCCTCGAGAACCTGCGGATCCTCTGCCCCAACTGCGCCGCCACGCTGGACACTCACTGCGGCCGCAAGAACCGGCGCCCGGCGCGCCGCTGCGAGGAATGCGGGGCGGAATACCGGCCACGGCGCCGCGGCCAGCGCTTCTGCTCTCGTGCCTGCGCTGAACGTCGCGGGCGCGCCGCCGGCGAGGCCCGCCGGAAGGTGGAGCGACCCCCGTACGAGCAGCTGCTCGGCGAGGTGGAAGCCCTCGGCTACAGCGCGGTCGGGCGCCGCTACGGCGTATCCGACAACGCCGTCCGCAAGTGGCTGCGCTTTTACGAACGCGAATGCGTTCTACGATTCCCCCCGTGACCGCCTCCGCTCAAGGGCCCACGGTCCTGATCATGGCCGCGGGCGAAGGAACACGCATGCGCTCGGCGCTGCCCAAGGTCCTGCATCCCGTCTGCGGCCGGCCGATGGTCGCCTGGCCCGTGCTCGCCGCGCGCGACGCGGGCGCCGGGCGCGTCGTCGTGATCGTCTCGCCCGAGCGCGATCTCAGCCCGGGGCTGCCCGAGGGCACGGAGACCGTCGTCCAACCCGAGTCCGACGGCACCGGCGGGGCGATGCGCGCCGCGCTCGACGTGATCCGCGACTCGGGCGAGGTCGTCGTGCTCTCGGGCGACCATCCGCTCGTCACGCCCGAGCTCATCACCGGGCTCGTCGAAGCCCATCGCGCGGCCGAGGCGCAGGCCACCGTCATGACCATCGAGACCGACGAGCCCGGCAGCTACGGGCGCGTCGTGCGCGACCCCACCGGCGCGGTGGAGCGCATCGTCGAGACCAAGGACCCGGCGAGCGTGCCTACCGAGATCCTCGCCATCCGCGAGATCAACGCCGGCACCTACTGCTTCGACGGACCCGCGCTGGCCGACGCGCTCACGCGCCTCACCAAGGACGAGGCGACGGGCGAGTACTTCCTGCCCGACGTCCTGCCGATCCTGCGCTCCTCCGGCAAGCGCATCGCTGCCCACGTCGCCCCGGACCCGTCCATCAACCTGGGCGTCAACACGCGCGCCGATCTCGCCCTCGCCGCCGCCGAGGCGCGCCGGCGCATCCTCGAGCGCCACATGCTCGCCGGCGTCACGATCATCGACCCGCAGAGCACCTGGATCGAGGCCGATGTGGAGATCGAGCCCGACGTGACGATCGAGCCGGGCACGTACCTGCGCGGCGACACCCACATCGCCACCGGCGCCACGGTCGGCCCGCACACAACCGTGGTCGACTCGCGCATCGGGCCAGGCGCCAACGTCCTGCGCTCGCACCTCATCGAGGCTGAGGTGGGGGAGGGGTGCAGCGTCGGCCCCTTCGCCTACCTGCGCCCCGGGGCGACGCTCGCCGCGAACTCCAAGGCGGGCACCTTCGTCGAGATCAAGAACTCGCGTATAGAGCGGGGCGCCAAGGTCCCGCACCTCTCATACGTCGGCGACGCAGAGGTCGGCGCCAAGGCGAACCTGGGCGCCGGCACGATCACCGCGAACTACGACGGCACGCACAAGCACCGCACGAAGATCGGGGAAGGTGCGCGAATCGGCGTGCACACCTCGCTCGTAGCGCCAGTCACCGTCGGCCCCGACGCTTACACTGGCGCCGGTGCCGTCATCCGCAAGGACGTTCCGGCAGGGGACCTGGCGGTGAGCGACGCCAAACAGCGCAACATCGAGGGCTACGCCGACCGCAAGAAAGCGAGAGAGGACTCGTGAGCACCGTCCAGGAGAACCCCAGCTACGCCAGCTCGATCCCGCACGACTACACGAAGCGCCTCATGGTGTTCGGGGGGCGCGCCTCGATGGAGCTCGCCGCGCGCATCGCGACCAAGCTCGACGTCGACCTCGGCCGCGTGGACCTGCGCACCTTCGCCGACGGCGAGGTGTACTGCCGCTACGAGGAGTCGATCCGCGGCGCCGACGTCTTCATCGTCCAGTCCACCGCCGCGAACCCGGCGGAGAACATGACGCCCAACGACGCCCTCATGGAGCTGCTCTCCATGGTCGACGCCGCGCAGGGCGCCTCCGCACACCGGATCATCGCCGTCATGCCCTGGTTCGGTTACGCCCGCCAGGACAAGAAGTCCCAGCCGCGCGAGCCGATCACCGCGCGCGTCGTCGCCAAGGCGCTCGAGGCAGTCGGCGTGGATCGTGTGCTCACCATGGACCTGCACTCGGGGCAGATCCAGGGCTTCTTCGAGGTCCCGGTCGACCACATGACCGCGACCCCGATGCTCACCCAGTACTTCCTCGACCAGGACTTCACCGACGACCTCGTGATCGTCTCGCCCGACGCGGGCCGAGTGAAGCACGCGCGCAACTTCGCGCGCAAGCTCGGCGTGCACTGGGCCGTCATGGAGAAAGAGCGCCCCGCCCAGCAGGTCGCCGAGATCGGCTACGTGGTCGGCGAGGTGAAGGGCAAGACCGCCGTGCTCGTCGACGACATGATCGACACCGCGGGCACGCTCTGTGCCGCCGCGCGCACCGTGCTCGACGAGGGCGCCTCGCGCGTGATCGCCGCCGCCACCCACGGCGTCTTCTCCGGGCCGGCGTACGAGCGCCTCGCCTACGAGAACTCCGGGATCGAGCGCATCGTCGTCACCGACACGATCCCGATGCGCCCGGGCGCCCCCGAGAACATCACGGTGCTCTCCGCGGCCCAGACCCTCGCCGACTCGATCCGCCGGATCTTCGCCGATGACTCGGTCTCGGAGATCTTCGCGGGCGAGAACCAGCTGTTCTGACCGGAACGGCGGCCGGCTCCGAGCGCCCTACCCCGGCTCCGACACGCGCCACTCACCTGCGTCGTCGAGCTCGAGCAGGATCGTGCGCGCCTCCATCCCCTTCACCTCGGGCAGGCGCAGGTTCGCTTCCACGCGCGCCCGGTTGCCGCTCACGCTCACCTCGCGGATGCGCAGCTCACCGCCCAGCAGGGTGGACCCGGCGAGCTCCAGGATCTCCCGGCAACCACCGACGTCCTTGCCCTGCGCGAGCCGCGCGGCGTTGACGCGCACGAGCTCGCGCGCGCGCTCGGTGAGCAGCCCGCAGTAGGTCTCGAAATCCCCCTCCGACGCCGCAGCGTAGAGCCGCTCGACGGTCGCCCGCACCTCCTCCTCCGGCGTGGGCGGATCGGAGAACGGCCCCACGTCGAAGATCGCGAGAATCCCCACCACAGCGCCCACGACCAACAGCAGCGCGGCGATTCGCCTTCTGGTCACCTCGCTCAGAAGCACGCGCGGACGCTACCGCGATCCAGCGCGGCGCATTACGCTTCGCGCGCGTGAACCGGCGGTTTCTGCGCGTCGGGCACAAGGGCGCCGATGCGCTCGTGCCCGGCAACACCATCGCGAGCTTCGAGCGCGCCGTCGAGCTGGGCGTGGACGTGATCGAGCTCGACGTTCTGCGGCCGCGCAGCGACTTCGAGCGCGACGGCGACTGGCGCACCGCGAAGCCCGGCCCGGCGCCCGGCGGCGAGCCACTGCTCGTCGCCCACGACTGGGGTGACGCCGCGCGCCGAGGCCCACTCACGCTCGCGCAGACGCTCGACGCCTTCACCCGGCCCCCGCTCGACGAGGTGCGCCTGAACCTCGACCTGAAGATCGCCGGCCGCGAGGACGAGGTGGCCGAGCTCCTGCGCGAGCGCGACCTGCTCGGCCGCGCGCTCGTCTCCACGATGGAGCTCGGCAGCCTGCGCGAGCTCGCGCGGATCGAGCCCGCCCTGCCGCGCGGCTGGACGCTGCCGCGCGTCACGCGCGACTGGACCCGCGCACGCTGGGCGCGTCCATTCGTCGCCGGCGGCAAGGCCTCGCTGCGTGCCCGCCTACCGCGTGTCATCCGCCGCGGCGCGGCCGAGCACGGCGCCTGGGCCACCTGGGTCTACTACCCGCTGATCACCCCGCGCCTCGTGCGCGCCGCGCACCAGAGCGGACTCGCGGTCATCGCCTGGACCGTCGACGACGCCCCGACGATACGCCGGCTCGCCGCCTACGGGGTCGACGGCATCTGCACGAACGACCCGCGCCTGCTGGACGACGTCGCCCTGCAGGCGGATTAGCGCCGCCGCAGCCTGAAGAGCGCCGCCAGCAGCGCCACCACGGTGAACACCTCGAGGCGCCCGATCAGCATGAGCAGGGTCGAGATCACGAGCGCTCCCTGCGGGAGCTGCGCGTAGCTCTCGACGGCGCCGATATCGCCGAGCCCAGGGCCGACGATGTTCACGCTCGCCGCCGCAGCGCTCACCGCCGTCGCCAGATCAAGCCCGGTGACGGTCAGCGCGAGCGCGCCCGCGATGAAGACGAGCGCATAGATCAGCGCGAAGCCCAGCACCGCGCCGCGCACCTGCTCGGGAAACGCCCGCCCGCCGGCGCGCAGCACCCGCACGCCGGCCGGCTGCAGCTGCCGGTTCACCTCCTGCTTCGCGATGTTGCCGAGCAGCATCACACGGATCACCTTCATCCCGCCCGCGGTCGAGCCGGCGCACCCGCCGACGAACATCAGCAGGAGCAGGCCGAGCCGCGCGAACTCGTTCCACGAGTCGAAGTCCGCGGTGGTGAAGCCGGTGGAAGTCGCGATGCTCACCACGCTGAACGTCCCGTGGCGCAGCGCCTCACCGAGATCATCCGCCTCGCCCGCGAGCAGCAGGCTCGCCGTCACCGCGGCGGACGCAACGCCGAGGATCACGAGGAACACCCGGATCTCGCCGAGCTGCGGCCACAGCGAGCGGCCCGTGATCGCCAGCCAGTAGAAGGCGAAGTTGATCGCGCCGAGCGTCATGAACACGATCGCGACGAGCTCCACGGCGAGCGAGTCGAACCCGCCGATCGACGCGTCGAGGGTGGAGAACCCGCCGGTGGCGAGCGTGGAGAAAGAGTGCGCGAGCGCGTCGAATGCATCGAGCCCGGCGAGCAGATACGCGAGCGCCCCGGCCGCCGTCAGCGCCAGGTAGATGCCCGCGATGATCTTCGCGGTGTTGACGATGCGCGGCGTGAGCCGATCGGCCGTGAGGCCCGACATCTCCGCGTAGAAGGCGCGCTGGAGCGCGGGCCCGGACACCGGCGCGACCGCGACGACGAGCACGACGATCCCCACGCCGCCGAGCCACTGCATCATGTTCCGCCACATCAGGATCCCGTCGGGCTGCGCCTCGAGATCGCCGATCACCGTCGCGCCCGTCGTGGTGAACCCGCTCATCGCCTCGAAGTAGGCGTCGATCGGATTCGTGAGCACCCCGGCCGCCGCCAGCGGGACGGCCGCGGCCGCGGCCGCCACGACCCACGCCAGCGTCACCGCAGCGAAGCCCGTGGTCGGGCGGATCGTGATCGAGTGCACCACCTGCGCCCCCGCGAGCGCCACGATCGCCCCGCCCAGCAGGATCGCCGCCACGCCCGGCAGCGCGAGCGCAGTCAGCTCCCGGCCGTCGCCGAGCGCACCGATCGCCGTGCACACCAGCATGCCCGCCCCGCAGCTTGTGAGCACGCCTCCGCTGACCAGCGCGGGGACGAGCAGCCACGGGGGCACGCGCGGGGTCATCGCCCGGTGAAGTGCGGCTCCATGTCGGCGAGCGAGCCCTGCACGCCGAGCATGAGCACCCGATCCCCGGCCTGGATCTCGATCTTGCGCGGCGGGATCAGCACCTCGTCGCCGCGCAGCACCGCGCCGACGCGCTTCTCCTTGAGCAACCCGTGCGTCTCGCCGACGACCTTGCCCACGATCTTCGATCCCCCTTCGGCCTGGATCTCGATCACCTCGAAGCCGGAACGCAGCAGGTACATGCCGCGCACCGTGCGCGAGTGCACGAAGCGCAGGATCGCCTCCGCGGTGATCAGCCGCGGCGAGTAGGCGGCGTCGATCGGCAGCGCGTCAACCAGCGGCGTGAACTCCTCGCGCGAGACCACCGACAGGCAGAGATCGGCGCCCAGGCGCTTCGCGTAGAGCGCCGCGAGCAGGTTCGCCCGATCGTCGCCGGCACAGGCGACGAACGCATCCGCGTCGTTCACGCCCGCCGACTCCTGCGCCTCCCGGCTGATGCCCTCCTCATGCAGGACGGTCGTGCGGTGCAGCCGCTCGGCGACGTAGCGCGCCCGCTTCTCGTCGCGCTCGAGCATCGTGACGCGCACCTTCGTGTGCTCGAGCAGGTACGCGAGGTGCGTGCCGATCGCGCCGGCGCCGAAGATCACGCAATCGCGCACCTCCTCGACGTGCCCGGCGAGATGCGCGACCGCCTTGCTCAAGTACTCGCGCGGCGCGCTGACGAGCAGGTGATCCCCGGCCTGCGGCACGAGGTCCTCACGCGTGAGCAGCGTCTCATCCCCGCGCGAGATGCCGACGATGTAGGCGGGGAAGGGGCGCTCGCGCTCGCCCAGCGCCACACCACACACGGGCGACTCCTCCGTGACGATCACCTCGGCGAGCGCCAGGCGCCCGTCGCCGAAGTACTCCACGGCCACCGAACCGGGGAGGAGGAGGGCGTGGGAGATGTCGCTCGCGGTCGCACGGTCGGGATCGATCACGAAGTCGATGCCGAGCACGTCGCGCGCGAAAGTCTCGTCGGGCCCGAAGAAGTCCGGGTCGCGCACGCGCGCGACGGTGGTGCGTGCGCCGAGCTGCCGCGCCGCGAGCGCGGCGATCACGTTCACCTCGTCCACCTCGGTCACCGCCGCGACGAGGTCCACGTCCCCGACGTTCACCTCGGCGAGCAGGCGCGGGCTCGCCCCGTTGCCGTACACGACGAGCGCGTCAAGCTCCGCCTGCAGGTTGCCCGCGCGTTCCTCGTCGTTGTCGACGACGGTCACGTCGTGCCCGTCCGCGCTCAGCGTCGTGGCGACGTTCACGCCGACCTGCCCGGCGCCGATGACGACCGCTTTCATCGCAGCCCCACTTGCATCACGCGCGCCATTGTGGCGCTGCTTCCCACCCGCGGGCGCCTCGAACGCGCATCTGCAGCGCAACTCTCTATCCTCATCCGTCGCCAATGGCTTCCGATCGACCCACACTCGAGGTTCAAGAGCGCAACGAATTCGGTTCGCGCAGCAGCCGCCGCCTACGCCGCCAGGGCTTCGTGCCCGGCGTCGTCTACTCCGGCGGTGAGGAGGCGCGGGCCTTCGCGGTCTCCGCGCAGAACGCCCGCGCGGTGCTGGCGACGGGTAGCGCGCTCTTCGACCTCAAGTTCGACGGCGACAAGGCGCAGCCGGTCGTCATCAAGGAACAGCAGCGTCACCCGGTCCGCGGCGATCTGATCCACATCGACCTGCTCGCCGTGCGCCTTGACCAGAAGATCGAGAGCGAGGTCGCGGTCGAGCTGCTGGGCGCCGACGATGCGCCGGGCGTCCGCCAGGGCGGCGTGCTCGAGCTGATCACGCATCAGCTCAACGTCGAGGCGCTCCCGACGGACATCCCGGAGACCATCCAGGTCGACGTCTCCGAGCTGGAGATGAACGAGACCCTGACGCTCGCCGAGGTCACCCCGCCGGAGGGCGTCACCTTCGTCCTTGCCGAGGGCGTCGAGGCGGAGGAGATCACCATCGCCACGCTCACGCCTCCCCGCGTCGAGGAGGAGCCGGAGCCCGAGGTCGAGGAGGAGGCTGAGCTGGTCGGCGAGGCCGAGGCCGAGGGCGCCGAGGACGAGGGCGGCGAGGCCGCCGAAGAGTCCGACTCGGAGTAACGCCCGGCGATGTCATTTCTGCGTCGCCGCCGCAAGGGCGACGACGAGCCCGCTGCGCAGCCGGGCGACCGCATCCTGATCGTCGGGCTCGGCAACCCCGGGCGCCGCTACGCGGGCACGCGCCACAACATCGGTTTCGAGGTCGTCGCTGAGCTCACCCGGCGCTGGGATTTCCCGCGCGCGAAGGAGAAGTTCAAGGGCCTGCTCACCGAGGGCCGCACGCGCCCCGGCGGCCCACGCGTCGCCGCGCTCCTCCCGCAGACCTACATGAACGAGTCGGGGCGATCCGTGGGCCCGGCGCGCGGGTCCATGCGCGTCCCGCTCGAACGCATCGTCGTCGTCCACGACGAGATCGACCTGCCCTTCGGCGAGATCCGCTCAAAGCTCGGCGGGGGCGCGGCGGGTCACAACGGCCTCAAATCGCTGCGCGACGGGCTCGGCAGTCCCGACTTCTGGCGCGTGCGGGTGGGCGTCGGCCGGCCCGACAGCACCGACCCGAATGTCGTCTCAGCGCACGTGCTGGGCCGCTTCTCGGAGCCCGACGACGAGGTGCGCGCCCTGATTGCGGCCGCCGCGGATGAAGTCGAGCGGCTCGTCGAGCGACTAGCGTCCGAGGACGATGGCTGAGCTCACCACCTACGACGTCTCCGACCGCGTCGCGCTCCTGCGCCTCGACCGCCCGGAGGCGCGCAACGCGATCAACACCGCGATGCTCGAGGAGCTGCTCGCGCACGTCGAGGCGGCGCGCGCGGACGACGACGTCCACGTGCTCGTCATCTCCTCGACCGACCACATGGGGCTCTCCGCGGGCGCGGACGTGCGCGAGGAGCTCGACGAGGCCGGGCGCGTGCGGCGGATGGAGCTCTTCGCACAGCTCTACGACGCGATCGTCGGCTTCCCGAAGGCGACGATCGCCGCCTGCCACGGCGCGTGTGTGGGGGGTGGGGCGGAGATCGCCGTCGCCTGCGATTTGCGCGTAGGCGGCTCGAATTTGCGCCTGCGCTTCCCAGGGGCGTCGCTGGGCGTCCCGGTCGGCCCGGCGCGCCTGGTGACCTTGTGCGGCCTCTCCGTCGCGAAGTACCTGCTGCTGACCGCGAAGGAGATCGACGCCGACACGGCCTTCCGGTGGGGCCTCGTGCACAAGGTCGCGCCTGCCGCGGCGACCGAGGAGGCCGCGCTGAACCTGGCCGCGTCCGTCGCGGACAACCCACCCGAGGCGGTCGCCCGCCTCAAGACGATGCTCCACGGGTGGGACGGCGTCGAGGAGCGCTCGCGCGCCGAGGGCGAGGGCCAGATCGAGTGGCAGCGCAGCGGCCCGGGCCTGCCGGGCCCGGGGTATCCGAGCGGGGAGTAGCGCTTCGGTTCGCCGGGGCGCG
Organism: uncultured bacterium; assembly: GCA_965652565.1. Lineage (GTDB taxonomy): Bacteria > Actinomycetota > Thermoleophilia > Solirubrobacterales > 70-9 > RSA11. The sequence continues at coordinate 718 of CBFGWL010000026.1, read as the reverse complement.
GAACGCCCCGCGCAAGCGCCGCCCCGAGATCACGATCGTGTTGGTTGATCCCACACAATCGTGAACTCGCGGCGGCCCATCTCGCGACTTCGTGATCTTGTTGGTTGATCCCACGAAATCGCGAAGTCGGGGTGGTGGTGGCGCCGGGGCGTGCCGCGCGGGCTCGGGGCCGGGTTGTGCGTGGCCCCGGCCGTCGGGGCGGCGTTGCCGGTTTGTTCCGCGCAGGCTCGGGACCGGGTTGATGGGCGAGTAAGAGGGAGAGAGGTTCGCGGGGGCGCGGGTGCGCAGCGTCTCTCGGGTGCGTTCGGCCACACGGCGTGCGCTTTGGGACACACGGCGTGCGCAGGTGCGCCGCGCGGGACTGCCGCCAACGCCGAGGTTCAGCCCTCGTAGTCGATAATCGACGATCACGGCTGAACGTCGCGCGCAGCGCGGCCGGAGGCACGCACGTTCAGCCCACGTGGTCGAAAAGCGACGACCAGGGCTGAAGCGCGCACGAAACCCCGGCGGCGGTCCCCAGGTTCAGCCCACGTGGTCGATATCCGGCGACTAGGGCTGAACCCGGCGCGAAACGCCGGCGGCATCCCCGACGTTCAGCCCTCGTAGTCGGAAACCGACGGCCAGGGCTGAACGTCGCGCGGGGCGCGGCCGGCGGCACGGTCGTTCAGCCCACGTGGTCGAAATCCGGCGACTAGGGCTGAACGTTTGCGGGGGCGGG
>CBFGWL010000025.1:0-33556 GCA_965652565.1 uncultured bacterium | reverse complement strand
CGTTCACCGACGGCGGCACGATCAACTGCGACCCGAGCCAGGTGCCGACGGGGCCATGAGGCGCATCGCTTGCATCCTCGCGGTCCTGGTAGGCGCGGCCGGCGTTTGGGCGAGCGTCGCCGGCGCGGACGACACCCACACCTACCGCATCGAGATGTACAACGCCTTCGGCATCGTCGATGGCTCGGAGGTGCGTGTCGCGGGCGTGCCCGCGGGCACCGTCACGGAGCTCGACATCACGCCCGAGAAGCGCGCGATCGTCACCGTCGAGCTCAGCGGCGACCACGCCGTGCTCGGCGAGGACACCGAGTGCTCGTCCGAGCCCCAGTCGCTGATCGCCGAGTACTTCATCGACTGCGACCCGCAGGGCGAGCCGCTGCCGGAGGGCGGCACGCTGCCCGCGAGCCAGGTCCAGCAGACCGTCCAGAACGACCTCGTGCTCGACACGATGCGGATGTCCTATCGCCAGCGGCTCGGGCTGCTGATCAGCGAGTTCGGCACCGCGCTCGGCGGCAACGCCGAGAACCTGAACGAGGCGATCAAGCTCGGTGCTCCCGCGCTGCGCAACCTGCACGAGGCGCTGCGGCTGGTCGCGGCGGAGAACCGCACGATCCGCCAGCTCAACGTCGACTCGGACGAGATCATCGGCAAGCTCGCGGCGCGCAGCGACCAGGTCGTCCGGTTCATCCGCGAGGCGGGGGAGACCGCGGCGGCCGGCGCGGAGCGTCGCGAGGACCTGTCCACGGATTTCGACCTGCTCGACGACGCGCTCGAGGAGCTCGGGCCCACGATGGCGAAGCTGCGCACTGCTGCCGACGAGACCGCGCCGCTGCTGAGCGATCTGCGCGCCGCCGCGCCGGACCTAAACGAGCTCGCCACCGACATGCCGGCGTTCGCCCGCTCTACGGAGCGCTCGCTGGTCACGCTCGGCCGCGCCGCCGCGCCCGGCCGCAAGGCGCTCAATCGCGGCGAGGACGAGATCGAGGCGCTCGCCGAGGCGGGGCGCCCGGCGCCGCAGGTCGCCGACGATCTCGCGAAGTTCCTCAAGGACATCGACGATCCCCGCCGGGCGGTCGAGCAGGACACCCGGTCGATGCGCACCTGCGACGACCCGACGCGCCCGTGCTGGTCCACCGGTCGTAAGAACGACAACGGCTACACGGGCATGGAGGGCGTCCTCAACTACCTCTACTACCAGGCCGGCGCGCTCAATCAGTTCGACGAGGTCGGCCACCTCCTGCACTTCAGCCTGTACGACATCTTCGTCGGCCCGTGCGGCGCGTACAACGCGCGCTCGGAGGTCCCGAACAACCTCCCGCACCCGGGCGAGAACGACACGGTCACCGAGCTGATCGACGAGAGCGACCCGTCGAACCCGGCCACGAACGCCAACTCGTGCGTCGGCTGGCTTGGCCCCAACCAGCCGGGCATCAACGAGGAGCTCGACCTGCCCAAGTACGACCCGTCGGTCTGCCCGCAGGGCTCCCTGGACGTGAAGGTCTGCGACCCGAACGACGAGCCGAACCCGCGCGAGCGTACGCGGGCGCGCGCGAACCGCGACGGCGGCGACGACACGCTGCCGGAGTTGCCCGGCGCGGATAAGGGCGGCGGCGACAAGCCGTCGGTCGACACGCCGCCCTCGCTGCAGCTGCCGCCTTCCGGCCTACCCGGCAAGCCGAAGGACATCCGCAAGCAACTCGAGGACCTGCTGGGCCTGCCGGGCAAGGTGCTCGACGACCTGGGCAAGGGCCTGGGCCTGAACGGCAAGAAGCAGAGCGGCGGCGGCAACAAGCTCGGCCAGGGCGTGAACAAGGCCGCCAAGGACCTCCTCGACTTCCTGTTTACGCCATGACGGATTCGCACCTCGACAGCCGGATGACGGAGGCGGGCCGATGAAGCGCCGCAGCCCGCTGGCAGCGCTCGCCGCCTCGCCGACGATGGTCGGCGCGGTCACGACGCTGATCGTGATCGTCGCGGTATTCCTGGCCTACAACGCCAATCAGGGCCTGCCGTTCGTGCCCGTTTACCGGGTCTCGGTGGACGTCCCGAACGCCGCGCGGTTGGGCACCGCCAACGAGATCCGCATCGGTGGCTCGCGCGTCGGCGTCGTCGAGGAGATCACGCCGGTCACGGACGACTCGAAGAGCGCCACCGCGCAGGCAAACGGCGAGGGCGGCCCCGGGGTGGAGCCGGTGGCGGCGCGCCTGACGCTCAAGCTCGACGAGTCCGCCGGGCCCCTGCCCAAGGACTCGATCTTCCGCGTGCGTTACCGCTCGTCGTTCGGACTCAAGTACCTGGAGATCATCCGCGGAGAGGGCGAGCCCGCCCCCGAGAACCACGTCTTCGACGGCACCGACGACGGTGAGGCGGGCTGCTCGCTGCCCACGGATCCCGAGGGCTTCAGCGAGTCACTGCCCGAGCAGGCGCGCAATGGGTGCTTCCAGCCGCAGACCGAGTTCGACGCGATCGCCAACACCTTCGACACGAAGACGCGCGAGAACGCCCGCCGCAGCCTCGAGGGCTATGGCAACGCGTTCGCCGCGCGTGGCACCTCGTTGAACGACGCGATCGGGAGCGTGCGCCCGCTGCTTCGCGATCTCGGCCCGGTAGCGAAGGTGCTCGCCGACCCTGACACCCAGCTGCGCCGCTTCTTCGCGGCGATGGGTCGCACGGCGGCGATCGTCGCTCCGGTCTCCACCGAGCAGGTCGAGTTCATCACCGACGCCGCGACCACGTTCGCCGCGATGTCGGCTAACCCGGAGCGGCTCAAGGAGTCGATCTCGGAGGGGCCGGAGACCCTGCGCACCGCGATCGACGCGCTCCCCCGCCAGCGGCCGTTCCTCACCGAGTTCGCCGAGCTGTCGAACCGGCTGCGGCCCGGCGCCCGTGAGCTGCGCGTCGCGCTGCCGACCCTGAACCGCGCGATCGACGTCGGCACGCCTGTGCTGGCCCGGACGCCGTCCCTGAACCGCGACCTGCAGCGGGTCTTCGTCGAGCTGCGCAGGCTCGTCGATCAGCCGAGCACCGGCGTCGCCCTCGACCGCCTCGTGGACACCCTGACGACCGGGCGGCGTCTGACGAAGTGGGTGGTGCCGGCGCAGACCGTCTGCAACTACTTCAACTACTGGTTCACGTTCCTGCCCGAGGCGCTGAGTGATCGCGACCAGGTGGGCTACAACTTCCGCCAGACGCTGGTCAACGCCCCGCTTGGCCCCCTGGCGGTGCACGTCGGGCCGGTCACGATCGAGCTGCCGGGCGAGGCGCAGGGGCCGGTGGGCGGCTACTCGGGCATCCAGGCGAACGGCCGCTCGGCCATCAACGGGATGTTCAACCCGCACCACTTGCCGATCCTGCACGCGAACCCCTACGCCCCGACCGGCCAGGACGGGTCCGACTGCCAGCCCGGTCAGACCGGCTACCTCAAGCAGGAGCTCCGCGTCGCCGGCCAGCCGAAGTCGAATCCGGCGGTCGTGGCGCCTGACATCCCCGGCTCCCGCGGCCCGACGACCCTGTACTGGAACAACGACGGGACGCGCGAGTGGCGCGACACCCGGGTGGAGGCGCGGCAGCCGTGAGAAGCCAGCGCCGACAGCGGCTGCCGAACGCGATGGTCGGGTTGATCGCGGTGATCCTCGTCGCGATCGCGTCCTACCTCGCGTTCAGCAAGGAGCTCCCGTGGGGCTCCAAGTACACGGTGCACGCCGTCTTCAAGTCGGCCAGCAACATCCGCACCTCCTCGCCGGTGCGCATCGCGGGCGTGAACGTCGGCGAGGTGACGAAGGTCGAGCACGTCGCCTCCGAGGACGGCGTGGGGCAGGAGGGCGCACTCGTCACGATGGAGCTCGACGAGGACGCTCTGCCCCTGCGCACCGACGCGACGATGAAACTGCGGCCGCGGCTGTTCCTCGAGGGCAACCTCTTCGTCGATCTGAAGCCGGGCAGCCCGAACGCGCCCGAGGCGGAGGACGGGTACGTGTTCCCCGCGTCGCAGACCCAGGTCGCGGTGCAGCTCGACCAGGTGCTCACGACCCTCCAGGCCGACGTTCGCCGCGACCTGCAGACCCTCCTCAAGGAGTTCGGGAACGCGCTCACCAAGCACGGTGGAGCCAAGGGGTTCCGCGAGCTGTACCGCAGCTCGCCCGGGGCCTTCCGCTACTCGTCCGAGGTCAACGAGGCGCTGCTCGGCACCGAGCCGCACGACCTCTCCGATCTGATCGTCAACCTCGATTCCACGGTCGAGGCGCTCGCGGCCGAAGGCCCCGCGCTTCAAGACACCGTGACCAACCTGCGGATCGTCACCGAGGCTCTCGCCGCCCAGGACGAGCCGCTCCGCGAGGGTGTCGCCGAGCTGCCGGAGGTGATCGAGGAGGGGCGGCCCGCCTTCGCCAGCCTGAACGCGTCCTTCCCCTCGCTGCGGGCGTTCGCGCGCGAGGCGCTGCCGGGCGTGCGTGAGACGCCCGAGACCATCGACGAGGCGATGCCGCTGCTGCGCCAGGTCCGCGGCCTGGTCTCGAAGGACGAGCTGCGGGGCCTGACCGCGGATCTACGGCCCACGATCCCGGCGCTCGCCAGCCTGACCAAGCGAACCATCCCCTTCATGAAGCAGTCGCGCGCGCTGGCGAGCTGCTTCAACGAGGTGATCATCCCCTGGTCGAACATGACCGTGAACGACCCCTGGACCCCCGCCACCGGGAAGGTCTTCGAGGAGCTCGGCTACAGCCTCGTCGGGCTCTCGGGCGAGAGCCGTTCGGGCGACGGCAACGGCTTCTACATCCGCGTGCAGGCGGGCGGCGGCCTCAACACGGTGGTGCTGCCCGACAGCATTCGACAGGACGGCCAGCAGGTCGACGCGGTGGGCATGACGCCGCTGCCGATCCTGGGCGGCCTCCCGGCGATCGAGTCCTCGGCGAAGACTCCGTTCCGCCCGGACGTGGCGTGTGAGACCAACGATCCGCCGAACCTGAACGCCGGCACCCCGGCCGATCCGCCGCAGACCCAGCGTGCCAAGGCGCTCGAGCCCGTCGAGCCGGACAACGAGCTCGTGGATCTCGCCAAATCGGTCGGGAACCGACTCGAGCGCGCCACCACGCTGCTCGACCGCAACGGGCAGCGGCCGCGCGCCAAGCGCCTGCATAACAACGCGCTCGGCGATCTGAACGAACTGCTCGCCGACGCCTTCGGCCTGCGCAACGCGCTCGAGCGCATCGAGGAACTGGCCCGATGATCAACGCGATCCGCAAGAACCTGCGCAACTTCATCGCGGTGACCGTGATGATCGTGATCGCGGCCGCGGTCAGCCTGTACATCGTCCAGAACCAGCGTCTGCGGATCCCGGTGCTCGAGGAGCGGCCGTTCGAGCTCAAGGCGGAGTTCGAGACCGCGCAGGCCGTCGTCCCCGGTCAGGGCCAGACCATCCGCGTCGCCGGCGTGCGCGTGGGCGATGTGCAGAAGGTCGAGCTCGAGGACGGGCGCGCGGTCGTGACGTTCGCGATCGACCGCGAGTACCTGCCCATCTACCGGGACGCGACGGTCCTGCTGCGGCCGATGACCGGCCTCAAGGACATGTTCTTCCAGCTCGATCCCGGCACGCAGGCGGCTGGGGAGTACGAGGAGGGCGACGTGATCCCGATGGCGAACACGGCGCCCGACGTCAACCTCGATGAGATCCTCGCCCAGCTGGACGCCGACAACCGGGCGTACCTGCGCCTGCTGCTCACCGGCGCCGGTGAGGGCCTCAAGGGACGCAGCAAGGAGCTCGGCGAGCTGCTCGGCAGCCTGGGTCCGATCAACCGGGATCTGGAGCGCCTGCAGACCGAGGTCGCCAAGCGCGACGAAAACCTGGCGCGCCTCGTGCACAACCTGAACCGCCTGACCGCCGCGGTCGGCCGCCAGGAGCGGGACATCCGCCGCTTCGTCTCCGCTTCGAGTGTCTCGCTAGGCGCCATCGCCGAGCAGAGCCCTGACCTGGAGCGCACCGCTCAGCTGCTGCCGGAGGCCCTGCGTGAGACGAAGCTGGCGCTGACCTCGGCCCGCGGACTGGGCGACGAGCTCGGTCCGGCGTTCCAGGAGCTGCGGCCGTTCGCACGGAACCTCACCGACCTGACGAGCGCGACGCGCAGCCTGGCGCGTGGCGTCACGCCGGCGCTGCGCGAGCAGATCCGGCCGTTCGTGCGCGCCGCGCGCCCGGTGACGCCCGACCTGCGCACGGCGGCGAAGCGCTTCAGCAAGGCCGCGCCGCGGCTGACCGTGATCGGCGAGCAGCTCAACCGCCTCGGGAACATGGCGGCCTACAACCCGCGCGGCGCCGAGGCGCCGGGCACCCTGGGCCGCGACGAGGGCTACCTCTACTGGGGCGCCTGGGCGGGCCACAACGGCACGAGCGTGTTCGGTGCCCAGGACGGCAACGGCCTCTACCGGCGTATCTATTTCACCGCGAGCTGCCAGAACATCGTGAACCTGCTGTACGGCAGCCCGGGCGGCGCCCTCGTCGCCGGCATCGTCACCGGCCTCGCCCCGTTGTTCGAGCCAGGAGCACCCTGCGGCTGATGCAGAAGCAAGCCCCCTCACTCGGTCGCATCCTCGTCGCCGCGGGCTTCACGCTCTCGTGCTTCGGCCTGATCCTGTTCCTCTGGATCGCCTTCGGCGGGCCGGTCCCGCTCAAGCCGGAGAGCTACCGGATCACCGCCTACTTCCCCGAGGCGACCCAGCTCGCCGTCGAGTCCGACGTGCGGATCGGCGGCGTCTCGGTCGGCAAGGTCAAGGAGATCGAGCTGGCCCCGCCGGACAAGCGCGTCGACGGCAACGACACGACCGCGGCGGTGCTCGAGATCCAGCCGGAGTTCGCGCCGATCTCCTCCGATGCACGGGCGATCCTGCGCCAGAAGACGCTGTTGGGCGAGACCTACGTGGAGCTCGCGCCCGGCCGCAAGCCGCGCGCGGGAGAGGACCCGGCGCCCGTCTCGCTCGGAGCGAACGCGAACACGAGCGACGCGCAGGCAGACGCGGTCGAACCGATCCCCGAGGGCGGCGAGCTGGCGATCGCCAACACCGAGAACGCGACCCAGATCGACGAGATCTTCAACGCGCTCGACGAGGAGACGCGGGCCGCGTTCCAGCGGTGGCAGGCGAACGCTGCGGTGGCGATCCAGGACCGCGGGCTCGACCTGAACGACGCGCTCGGCAACCTCGGCCCGTTCGTCACCGACGCGGCGGAGGTCGTCGAGTCGCTCAAGCGCGAGCGCGAGTCGCTGCAGGGCCTGGTCCGCGACACCGGCACCGTGTTCAGCGCGCTGTCCGAGCGCGACCAGGAGCTCGCCGGCGCGATCCGCGGCGCGCGCGGCACCTTCGGGGCGCTCGCCGACGCCGACCGCGCGCTCGCCGAGGCGATCGAGATCCTGCCGACGTTCCAGCGTGAGACGCGCAGCACGCTCACCCGGCTCGACGAGTTCCAGGCGGACACGCGGCCCCTGGTGCGTGATCTCTTGCCGGTCGCCAAGGACATCTCGCCGACGCTGCGCAGCGTTCGCGAGCTCTCGCCTCACCTCGAGAAGCTGTTCCGCGATCTCGATCCGTTGATCGTCGCGGGCAAGGACGGGCTGCCTGCCCTCCGGCGGTTCCTCGGGGATGAGGGCCTGCGCCCGACCCTCGACGCGCTCGACCCGTTCCTCGCGAACCTCAACCCGGCGACGCGCTTCTTGACCGCGTACCGCACCACCGTGACCGACTTCCTGGCGACTCCGGGCGTGGCGCTCTCCGCCAGCCTCCCGTACCAGCAGGGCCAGCCGTCCGCGCGCCACTACCTCAAGCAGCTCGCCTACCTGCAGGCCGAGGCGCTGTCGATCTGGGGCACGCGCCTGCCGCAGAACCGCGGCAACGCCTACCCGTCGCCGGACTACCTGGCGATCCCCGAGATGGCGTCGCGCGGGATCTTCCCGAACTTCGACTGCAAGAACCTGGACTTCGTGACCGACCCCACCGGCCTGCTGCCGCAGCCGACGGACGAGGAGGAGGCCTGGGAGGGCAACCAGCCGCCGGGCATCCCGAAGGTCGGGGGCACGTTCGCCGGCTGCTTCATCCAGGGCGACTTCCCCGCCGAGTTCGGCGGCGGCCGGGCGCCGAACCTCTACGCGGACCCCTGATCCGGGGGAAGCCGCGAAGGGGAGCGGCGGCGCCCATAGGATGTGGGCGGTCCCTGAGGAAGGAGAGGAAGTGGGTTACTTCAAGGACGCGGACGAGGTCTACGCGACGCTCGGCAAGCTCATGCGCGACATCGCGAGCGACGAGGAGCTCGGTCCGAAGTTCCGGCGCGCGGACACGATCGTGCGCTACGAGTACCGCAACCCCGACGCGGTGGTCACCGTGCGCCTGCAGGAGGGGCAGGACAGCCAGGTCGACTTCGGCGAGACCGAGATGGAGCCGGAGGTGACCATGACGATGGACGCCGACGTTGCTCACAGGTTCTGGCTCGGCGAGGTCAACGTGACGGTCGCGCTGGCGCGCGGGGAGATCAAGGCGGCCGGCCCGGTCGCGAAGATCCTGCGCCTCGTGCCCCTCGCCAAGCCCGTCTTCCCCCGCTACAAGGCCCAGCTCGCGGAGCAGGGCCGTCCCGATCTGGCCGAGGTTTGAGCGCGCGCTCCGACGCGAAGGCGTGGGCTGCAGCGGTCCGCGAGCTGGCGGACGCGCGCGGCCTCCGTTACGAGCCGGTCGGCGGGCTCAACCCGCGCGGGGCGCCGGCGGCGCTCTGCCCGGGCGGCAGCAACCGCATCACGGGCGAGCTCGACGACGGGTTCTTCGGCGCCTCCTGCGATGCCGACGAGCGCGAGGAAGGTGGCTTTTTGAGCCGCGCCGTCCTGCCGGGCGCGGTGCTGATGAAGGCGCACATGCCGGACCTCGCCGACGTGATGCCGGCATTCAACGTCGAGTCGGTGGAGGGGCTCGAGGTGATCGAGCAGCGCGCGAGTCGCCGGCGCGTGGAGTTCGAGAGCATCGATTTCAACCGGCGCTATCTGACGACGGTGCCCCGTGACCACGACCCCGTGGCTCTCCGCGAGCTCTTCAGCCCGGGGTTCCTCGACTGGGTGGCTCAGATCAGCGCCGACATCGACTTCGGCGTCGGCGAGCGCCAGCTCTACTTCCTCTGGCGGCTGCGCGAGCGCTCTCGCGCGGAGTACGAGGAGGCTCTGCGCGCCGGCGGGGAGCTGTTCAGGCGCGTCCGCCGGGAGATGGTCGAGCACGGCGTCCACACGTACGAGGCCGGCCCCTGGCACGCCGGCCTGGCGCCCTTCCCGGACGTTTGAGGGCGCCGCCCACGGGCCTAGACGCGCGGGGGCTCGTAGCCGTCGTCGCCGGGCATGAGCATGCGCCACCCCGGCGGCTCGTTGGCCGGGACGACGACCGGCATGATCGGCTCGACCTCGCGCTCGCGCGCGCTCGCGAGCACCTCCTCGGCGGTCTCGAACGGGAGCAGCGACTCCAGCTGCTTGATCGTCGGGATGACGAGGTTGAGCTCGCCGGAGCGGCCGCGCTCCAGCGCGTCGCCCGGGCGCATCCACGCGGCGTCCACGATCTCCCCTCCATCGGGCCGAGGACGCGAATGCGCGGGCGCGAGCGCGACGTAGAACCGCGTGTCGAAGCGCATGGGGACGGGCTCGGGCGTGATCCAGCGCGACCACAGGACGAGCTCGGCGTCGTCCGGGAGCTCGATGCCCACCTCCTCGTGCAGCTCGCGGATCGCCGCGGCGCGGTGCGCGAGCTCATCGGCCTCGACGTCCACCTCGCTCCCCTTGACGCCCAGGATGAGCTCGTCGGCGTCGAGCGCGCCGCCCGGGAAGACCCAGGCGGCGGGCATGAATCGAGCGCTGGGATTGCGCTTGGCCATCAGCACCTCGAGCCCCCGGTCGGAGTGCCGGCCCCCGCGGCGCAGCAGGATCAGGGTCGCGGCGGCGCGGGCGGGCGCCGGCGTAAAGCCGGGCTCGAAGGGGTTGCGTGCACCGGCGGCATCGGGGGGCAGATCGGCCATCGGGCCAATCCTCGCGCATCCGCCCTACGGGCCGTCCCGCACGCCGCCGACGAGAGGATGTGATGATTCGCCGGCCGCGCCGTAGTAGGGGCATGCAATCCGTGATGACGGCCCCAGCGTCCGCGGCCCCGAGGGCCGCCGCCCGGGAGTTCGAGGAGCTCTACCGCACCTCCCGCGATGACGTGTACGCCTACGTCGCCAGCCTGCTGCGCGACCGCGTCGCCGCGGAGGACGTCACCGCCACTGCGTTCGAGCGCGCTTACCGGCGCGCCAAGTCGTACGACCCGAAGCGGGGATCCCGGCGGGCTTGGTTGTTCGGGATCGCGCGCAACGCCGCGCTCGACGAGCTACGCCGCCGCCAGCGCCACGCCGAGCTCGCCACCGAGCCCGAAGCCGAGACCCCGGCGCCGGAGGAGGAAGCCGACGTGGCCCTGCGCCGGGCCGCGCTTCGCGAGGCGATGGCGACGCTCAGCGCTCGCGAGCGCGAGCTGGTCGCACTCAAGTTCTTCGCCGGCCTCTCGACCGCCGAGATCGCGAACGTGATCTCCGTCGGCGAGCGGGCCGCCGCCATGCGCGTCCACCGCACCATCGAGAAGCTGAGGAGGGCCTGCGATGAGGCTGCGTGACCTGATCATGCGCGAGCGCGACGAGCGCCCGCTGCCCGAGGGCGTCCAGGAGGAGCTCGAAGCGCTCGATGCTGCGCTGGCGGGCGAGCCGGTGCCCGAGGAGATGGAGGGGCTCGCGGACCTGGTCTCCGACCTGCGCGCCGAGCGCCCCGAGCCCGACGAGACGTTCGCCGCCCGGCTTGATCGCTGGGCGGCGAGCGGCTTCGATCGCCAGCGCAAGCCGGGCGTGGGCCACCACGCGGCCGAGCGGGCCGGCGGCCGTAAGCGGCGGCGCCTCGGCGTGCAGCTGAACGCACCCTGGGCGCCCGCCGCTGCGGCCGCGTGCCTGGCGGTGCTCGTCGTGGGATCCGCCGTGGTGCTGTCGCCCAACGGCGGCGACGACGACGCGGTTGATACGGCCGTGACGGAGACCGTGGAGCCCGTCGGCGGAGGTGATGCTGCCCGCGCGCCGGACGCGCGCGAGGCCGCACCCGGGACGGCGGAACCGGCCACGAGCATCGAGGGCGACGCCCCCGGGCTGGACGCTCGCCCCGGGGCGCAGCCGGGGAACGCCGCGGGAGCCGAGGAGCGCAAGGTCGAGCGAGACGCCCAACTCGAGCTCGCCGCCCCGGCGGACGAGGTCCAGGACGTCGCCAACCGCGCGATCGGCGTCGTCGAGGCACATGACGGGATCGTCCTGAACTCGCGGGTCACCGGAAACGAGACCCGTTCATCCGCGCTGCTTCAGCTGCAGATCCCGACCCGCAACCTCGACGCGGCGCTGGACGAGCTCTCCGACCTGGCGGACGTGCGCTCCTTCAGCGAGGGCTCGACCGACATCACGGCCCCCTTCCTCGACGCCCAGGACCGGGTCCGCGACCTGCGCGCCGAGCGCCGCAGCCTCTTGAACCAGATCGAGGCGGCCACCGACCCGGACGAGCTCGATGATCTGAAGGAGCGCCTGGCCGATGTCAACCGCGCTCTCGCCCGCGCGAAGGCCGACTTCGGGAAGGTGCGGCATCGCGCCCAGCAGTCGCAGGTGATGCTCCAGATCACCTCCGACGGCGCCCGGGAGGGCGACTGGTCGATCGGGGAGGCGCTCGAGGACGCGGGCCGCGTGCTCACGGTCGCCGCGGGGGTCGCCCTGATCGCCGGGGCCGTGCTCCTGCCCCTCGCCCTGATCGCGGCGCTCGCGTTCTTCGTGATCCGCGCCGCGCGCGGCAGGGCCCGGGAGCGCGCCCTCGATGAGTAGCTCGCCCGGGGCCTAGCCCTCGTAGGGCTCGAAGTCGCTCTTACGCGCCCCGCAGACCGGGCAGAACCAGCTGTCGGGAATGTCGTCGAAATCGGTTCCCGGAGGGATCCCGCCGTCGGGGTCGCCCTCCTCGGGGTCGTAGATGAACCCGCAGGAGGTGCAGATCCAAAGCTGCTTGGTCTCGGTGGTCATCGGCCCGAAACCTAGCTAACCCTCAGCTCAATTGCCGCAGCCGCCTCAGGCTGCGCGCTTCACGTCCAGCGGGTGCGAGATCGGCTTCGGGGCGAGCTGGCGCGGTTCCGCCGGGGTGCGGATGCCGTACGCGCCCTCGAGCGCCGCGCGGATCGACTCCGCGGTGATCTCCACGAGGGCTCTCAAGTCCGCCTTGCCGATCGAGAGCGGCGGGACCAGCACCACCGTGTCGCCCAGCGCCTTGATGCTGGCGTCGCGCTCGCGTGCCGCGCGGACCACCCGGTGGCCCAGCCGCAGGGCGGGGTCGTGGGCGCCAAGGTCGATCCCCCCGACGAGCCCACGGCCGAGCACCGCCGCGACCTCGTCCATGGCCTCGATCTCGGCCAGCAGGCCGTGCAGGAGGCGCACCCTGGCGCGCAGACGCCGCAGCGCGTTACCGCGCACCACGGGGAGGAGCGTCGCGGCTTCATCGCACACGATGGGAATGGCGTGTCGGTCGCACAGCTCGCGAAGCTCTGGGATGTCCAGCGCCTCGGCCGGGCTGGCGTCCTCGCCCAGGGCAAGCCAGCCGACGACCAGCGCGGCGGGCCTGCCCTCGGGGCCGGCGAGCGCGTCTTCGAGTTCCGCCAGGCCCGCCCAGCGCTCGAACTCGATTGGCGGCAGAGCGGCCGGGCGTGCCGGGTCTGCCTCGCCCAACCTGATGCCGATCAGGCCGGGAGCCTTCGGTCGCGCGGCACGACCGCTCCCGGGCTCGTCGAACCCCAGCATCGCGGCGAGCGCGAGGTGGTCCAGCTGCGCGCCGATCGCCGGCTCGATCGTGGCGAGCCAGCGGCTCGTCAGGTTGCACCAAAGCGGCGCGGCGCCCTCGATCCACGGGTTATCGGTGGTCTCGGCCCGCGTCTGCGAGGGGTCGTTGAGCGGCCCCTCCCACAGCGTGAGGGGATGCCAGACGTGGCCGCGGCCCAGCTCGCGAGTCGATCCCGGCATCGATCGTGCGCGAATCTAATCCGCGCGACGGCGGAAGGGGCGTCGTGGCGTCGGATCGCGTCGCGTCTACGCGGCGCGCCGCAGCTCCTGCGCAGCGCGAGGGACCAGGCCCAGCTCGCGGGCGGCCCTGCCGATCACGTGGGCGGCGTTCTGCAGCTCGTCGACGCGATGGTTGGCCATGACGCTCAGCCGGAGCCGGGACGTGCCCTCGGGGACGGTCGGCGGCCGGATCGCCTCGGCGTAGATCCCCCGGGCGAGGGCGCGCTCGCTCAGCTCCACCGCGCGCGCGGCATCGCCCACGATCACCGGCACGATCTGAGTGCGCGATGTACCCACGTCGAGGCCCTCGGCGGCGAGCGCTTCGCGCAGCGCGCCGGCGTTGCGACGCAGCTGCGTGACGACGCCCGGGCGCGAGTCGAGCAGATGCAGCGCGGCGAAGGCCGCGCCGAGGGCGGGCGGCGGGGGCGCGGTGGAGAAGATGAATGGGCGCGCCCGGTTGATCAGCAGGTCGCGGACCTCGGCGCTGGCGCACACGTAGGCGCCGTAGCTGCCGAGGGCCTTGCCGAGCGCCCCGACGACGACGTCGACCTCGCCGTCGAGGCCGGCCGCGGCGACGGTGCCGCGCCCGCCCGGCCCGATCGTGCCGACCGCGTGCGCGTCGTTCACGACGAGCTTGCAGCCGTGACGACGAGCCAATTCGGCGAGCTCCGGCAAGGGCGCGACGTCGCCGTCCATAGCGAACACGCCGTCCGTCGCGATCAGGGCAGCGCGGTCGCCGGCCTTGCGCAGTCCCCACGCGAGGTGCTCGAGGTCGCGATGGCGATACACGAAGGTGTGCGCGCGGGACAGCAGGCAGCCGTCGGCGATGCTCGCGTGGTTCAGCTCGTCCGCGAACACGACGTCGCCGTCGCCGGCGAGCGCGGTGATCGTCCCGACATTGGCGAGGTAGCCCGAGCCGAACAGCAGCGCTGCCGGCCGTTCGTGGAACTCGGCCAGGGCCCGCTCGAGCCGCTCGTGTGGGCCCATGTTCCCCGACGCGAGCCGGGACCCGCCGGCGCCGGCGCCCCAGCGCTCGGCGGCGTCTGCCGCAGCCTGACGTACGCGCGGGTGATCGGCGAGGCCGAGGTAGTTGCTGGAACAGAGGATGAGCACCTCCGTCCCTTCCAGGAGCGCCCGCGGGCCCTGCGAGCTCTCGACCAGCCGGAGGCGCCGATGCAGGCCTGCGGTTTCGAGCTGGTCGAGCCTCGCGGCGACGTCCATGGTCCCGGCTCAGTCCCAGCCCGGCGGCGGTCCGCCTCCGGGCGCGGCCGTGGGCGCGTGAAAGCCGCCTCGATCGCTTACCGGGGCGAGCTCGAGGGCGTCCTCCGAGCTGATCAACGACGGCATCCCACCACCACTTCGGTCGTATTGGGCGACAGGCTAGGCGGGCCGTCGGACGGTAAGGCGGCAGGGAGGGGAGCTTCGGTTCGCGCCCCCGGGCTCTGCGGGCGCCTCAGGCGTCAGGCGCGTTGTCGAGCGACTCCCACAGGTACAGACAGGCGAGCGTGCGGTGGGGCCGCCAGGGCTCGGCGATCCGCTCCAGCTCGGCCGGGGCGGGGAGCTCGTCGAGCTCGTACTCGGTCCGCACGGCGTTGCGGATCCCAAGGTCGCCCACGGGCAGGATGTCGGGGCGCTCCAGGTGGAACATGCAGAACATGTGCGCGGTCCACTCGCCCAGGCCGCGGACGGCGACGATCTCCTGGATCACGGTCTGGTCGTCGAGCTCGTGCAGGCGCTCGACCTCCAGGCTGCCGTCGAGCACGTGGTTCGCGAGATCGCGCAGGTACTCGACCTTGCGACCCGAGAGCCCGGCGGCCCGCAGCTGCGCGACGTCCGCGCCCAGGAGATCCTGTGGCGAGGGCACCTCACCCCCGAACAGCTCGAGGACGCGCCCGTAGATCGTCGCCGCCGCCTTCGTGGAGAGCTGCTGGCCCACGACCGCGCGCAGCAGGGCCCCGTAGGCGTCGGTGCGCGGGCGGCCGCGGCGGCGGCGCTCGAGCGAGAGGTTGCCGATCCGGCGGATGAGCCGGGCCATCACGGGGTCGGCCGCCGCGAGGTGCGCGACGGGGGTGGTCTCGCCGGTCATCTCCCCTTGTTTAGCGGGTCAGCGCCCACGCCAGCGCGGCGCCCGCTTCTCGGCGAACGCCCGGATGCCCTCACGGAAGTCCTCGGAGGCGAAGCACGAGCGGCGCAGCTCGATGAGCTCGCGCTCCTGCTCCGCGCTGAGCCGCGGGAAGCGGGCGAGCGTCTCGATGGCCCGCTTGTTGCCGCGCAGGGAGAGCGGGGCGTTGGCGGCGATCTCGCCGGCGAGCGCGAGCGCCCGCTCCTCCAGCTCCGCGTCATCGGCGACCTCGCCGACCAGCCCGATCTCACGGGCGCGCTCGGCGCTCAGCGTGCGGCCGGTGAGGAACAGGTCGCGGGTAGCGGCCACGCCGATCACGTCGATGAAGCGCTCGAGGCCGGTGTGGCCGTAGATCAGGCCGAGTTTCGCGGGCGGCATGCCGAGTTTCGCGCCCGCGGCGCAGATCCGCAGATCGCAGCGCACGGCCAGCTCCAGCCCGCCACCGAGACAGTGACCGTTGATCGCCGCGACGACCGGGTAGGGGTGCGCGCTCACGGCCTCCATCGCGTCATGGAAGGGGTGGGCGACGAGCGCCTCGGCGTCGCGCTCGAAGGTCTCCTCGGGGATCGCGCCGATGTCGTAGCCGGCCGAGAAGGCGCGCCCGGTGCCGGTAATCACGACGCAGCGGATCTCGATTCCGCGGTCGAGCGCGGGCAGGGTCTCGGCGAGCGCGTCGAGGACCTCGTGGTCGAGCGGGTTGCGTTTCGCAGGGTTGTTCAGCCGCAGGCGGGCGACCGCCTCGGCGGGGAAGTCCAGGACGAGCTTCCCGCTCGCGAGCTCCTCAGTGGTGGCCATGCCCTGGCATTCTCGGCCTCTGGCGCGCGTGGCGCGCCAGCGGTGGCGATGCGCTCACTCGAGCACGATCAGGACGTCGCCCTCCTGGACCGACTGTCCTTCCTCGCAGCGGATCTCGGCGACGGTGCCGTCGTCCTCCGCCTCGACGGGCATCTCCATCTTCATCGATTCGAGGATCACGACGGTGTCGCCTTCCTCGACCTGATCGCCGACGGAGACCTCGATCTTCCAGACGGTCCCCGTGATGTGCGCCTCGATTTCGGCCATCGCGAGCTCTCGTTCCTTTCTTTCCAGGTCCTGGGCGCCGCGCGGGCGCCGGGGCGCGACGCGCGCGCCCCATCGGCGCGGCACAATAGCCGCCCGTGTCAGCGGAAGCGCAAGCGCCCCCGCAGCCGGTGGGCGCCGAGGAGCAGGGCGCGCCCGCCGCGGCGTCGGCGCTCACGGCGATCGTCGCTGCGCGCAACGAGGCCGATCGCATCGGCGCGACGGTGACGGCGCTGCGCGACGCCTTCCCTGGCGCGCAGGTGGTCGTCGCGGACGACGCGAGCGATGACGATACGGCGGCGGTGGCGCGTTCCGCTGGGGCTCAGGTGGTGAGCGGCAAGCGCTCGGTGGGCAAGGGAGGAAACGTCAACCGGGCCGTGGCCGCGCTGCTCGCTGCGGGCGGGCCGCGCGGGGAGGTCGTCCTGCTTTGCGACGGCGATCTGGCGAGTTCCGCGGTGGAGCTGCGGCCGCTCGTCGACGCCGTTGAGTCGGACTCGTGCGATCTCGCCGTCGCCGCGTTCGCACGGCGCGTCGGCGGGGGCTTCGGGATCGCGCTGCGCTTCGCGCGCTGGGCGATCGAGCGGCGCTGCGGATACCGCGCCGGCGCACCGATCTCGGGTCAGCGGGCGCTGAGCGCCGACGCGTTCCGGGCGGTCGTGCCGTTCGCGGAGGGCTACGGCATGGAGATCGGCATGACCGTGGACGCGGTGCGCGCGGGCTACCGCGTGCGCGAGCTTGAGCTGCCGCTCGAGCATCGCGCCACCACTCGCGACCTGCGCGGCTTCCTGCACCGCGGCCGCCAGCTGCGCGATTTCCTGCGCGTCTACCGGGCGAAGCGCTAGCGGCGGCCGGACGCCGCCGTCGGCGCGCGCGGCTGGATAGCCTGCGCGCGTGATCCTCGCGATCGACCAGGGGACGACGGGCACCAAGTGCCTCGTGTTCGACGAAGAGGGCCGCGTCGCCGGGCGGGCCTACAGCGAGTTCCGCCAGCACTTCCCGCGCTCGGGCTGGGTGGAGCACGACGCCGCCGAGATCTGGGAGGTGACCCGCCGGGTCGCCGGTGAGGCGCTCGCCGACGCGGGCGTCGACGGCAGCGGGCTGGCCGGGATCGGGATCACCAATCAGCGCGAGACCGTGGTCGCCTGGGACCCGAGCACCGGGGAGCCGGTGCACCACGCACTCGTCTGGCAGGACCGGCGCACGGCCGAGCGCTGCGACGAGCTGCGGGAGGCCGGCCGGGAGGCGCTCTTCCGCGAGCGGACCGGGCTCGTCCTCGACCCGTACTTCTCGGGCACGAAGATCGAGTGGCTCGTGCGTAACGTCGAGGCCGCCCGCGAGGGCGCGGTCTTCGGCACGATCGACTCCTGGCTCGTCTACAAGCTCACCGGCCGGCACGTCACCGACTACTCGAACGCGTCGCGGACGCTCCTCTTCGATATCGGGCGGCTGGAGTGGGACGCGGAGCTCTGCGAGCTGCTGGGCGTTGATCCCACCCGGCTCCCGGAGGTTCTGCCCTCGGCCCACGTTTACGGGACGACGAGCGAGTTCGGGGGTGACGTGCCGGTGGCCGGCATCGCCGGGGATCAGCAGGCGGCGCTGTTCGGGCAGGCGGCGCACCGGCCCGGCGACGGCAAGAACACCTACGGGACCGGGAGCTTCGTCCTCCTCAACGCCGGCGGTCAACGCCCGCAGCCGGAGGAGGGCCTGCTGGCGACGGTGGCGTGGGGGATCGACGAGCGGGTGGACTACGCGCTCGAGGCATCGATCTTCGTCACCGGCGCGGCGGTCCAGTGGCTGCGCGACGGGCTCGGGGTGATCGCCGAGGCCGCCGAGACCGAAGCGCTCGCCGGCTCGATCGACGGCAACGACGGCGTGTACTTCGTCCCGGCGCTGACCGGCCTGGGCTCGCCGTACTGGGACCCGTACGCGCGCGGCACGATCGTCGGGCTCTCCCGGGGCTCGGGCAGGGCGCACCTCGCGCGGGCCGCCCTCGAGGCGATCGCCTACCAGACCGTCGACGCGGTGCGCGCCCAGGAGCGCTGCGCGCCCGAGCCGCTGCGCGAGCTCCGTGCGGACGGCGGCGCGGTCGCCAACCGCTGGCTCATGCAGTTCCAAGCGGACGTGCTCGGCGTGCCCGTGGTCGTGCCCGAGATCACAGAGACCACGGCCCTTGGCGCCGCGTATCTGGCGGGCCTCGCCGTGGGCACGTGGGACCGCGAGGCGCTCGCCGGGATGTGGAAGGCGGCCGCGCGTTACGAGCCGAAGATGACCGCCGACGAGCGCGAGTCGCTGCTCGCCGACTGGGCGCGCGCGGTCGAGCGCTCACGCGGCTGGCTGCGTCCAGGAGCGAGTGCGTAACCGCGCCGACGCCCGCGGGTAACGTTCGCCGACGGCAGCGCTAGCCGAGCTACAGATGGCCGAGATCAAGCCACAGGTCTACAAGGATCCCCGCCCGGCGGAGACCTTCACCCGCTTTCACGAGTGGACGCGCGCGCATGAGCCCGGGTGGGTGTACGACGCGGTGCGCATTCTCGTCACGCCGATCGCGATGGGCCCCTACCGGACCTGGGCGCTGGGCACCGAGCACGTCCCGAAGAGCGGGCCGGTCGTCCTGGCGCCGAACCACTTCTCGAACATGGACCACTTCTTCCTCGGCGTGTACATCCGCCGGAAGGTGCAGTTCATGGCGAAGTCGCAGCTGTTCTCGAACCCGGTCCTCAACTACATCTTCCGGGTCGGCGGGGTCTTCCCCGTGCGCCGCGGCTACGCCGACGAGGAGGCCTTCAAGACCGCGCACACGATCCTCGCCCGGGGCGGCTGCATCGGGATGTACTGCGAGGGCGGCCGTTCGCGGACCGGCAAGCTCGGTGAGGCGCGTCCCGGCGTGGGCAGGCTCGCGCTGGAGTCCGGCGCGCCGATCGTGCCGGTCGCGATCCACGGCTCGGCCGGCGTGCGCCGTTGGCGGCGCCTGCACTTCCCGAAGGTGACCGTGCAGTTCGGCGAGCCGTTGAGCTTCGACGTCGTCGAGTCTCCGTCCAGGGACCAGCAGCTCGAGGCCGCGCAGGAGATCTTCGGGCGCGTGAAGGAGATGTACGGAGCGCTCGAGGAGCGTGGCCGCGGCACCGTTGGCCGGGAGCAGCGGGCCGAGCGCTCCCGGATGGCTTAAGCCGCCGGCTGCCGGCAACCAGTGCTGGCCGGTGGCTTTGCGGCTGTGCCTGGCGAGCGCGGCTGGAAGCCGGCAGCTACCCGAGCACGCGCTTCGCGAGCAACTCCAGGTCGGCTGCGATCGCCTCGGGATCGAGACCGCGCTCGCGCTGATGGGCGAAGACGTCTGGCGCGAGCGGGGCCAGAAGCACGTCGACGAGGGCGTCGCGATCGCTGAGCCCTGCCTCCGCGAGCAGGTTGCGCACGTGTAGGGCCCAGGCCCCGTAGGCCCCGGTGCGGTAGCGCTGCGCCCCGGTCTCCCCCGCGAGCGCGAGGTGCCCGTGGCGCGCGAGCAGCTGCACCATGGCCCGGTAGAAGGCGGCGAGGCGATCCCCGGGCGGCGCGCCGGGGCCGAGCGGCGGCGGCCCGTGCAGGATGCGTTCCTGAATCCGGCGCTCGTGTTCGTCGAGCAGCGCCTGCGCGATCGCCGCGACGTTCGGATAGCGCCGGTAGAGCGTGCCCTTGCCGACACCGGCCTCGGCGGCGATGCGCTCCATCGTCACGGCCGCGCCGTCCTCCGCGAACAAGCGCTCGGCCGCGGCGAGCACGCGCGCGCGGTTGCGCGCCGCGTCGGCGCGCTCTGGACGCCCGCTGCCCGCGACCGGTAGCTCCACGGAAAGGAGGCTACCGAAGTAAACGGACGCTCCGTCCGGTTACTGCTAGTCTGAACCGGACGTACCGTCCGCTTATTCCCGGAGGAAACGAATGGAAACCCTCGCGATCCCCCTCCTGTTCTTCGTCGGCAGCCTGCTCGCGGTGCAGGCCGCGGCCAACGTGCAGCTCGCCTCGGCGACGGCAAGCCCGTTGGGCGCCTCGGCCCTGCAGCTGGGCGTAGCAGCCGCGGTCCTGCTGCTCGTGGGCTTGCTCGCGGGCTCGCTGGGAGCGCTCGGCGCGCTGCCGGATGTCGAGCCCTGGCAGCTCACCGGTGGGCTCGGCAGCGCCCTCTACATCACCTCGGGCATCGTGCTGTTCCCGCGCCTCGGCGCCGTGGTCACCGTTGGCCTCTGGATCAGCGGGCAGATGCTCGCCTCGGTGATCATCGATGGGGCCGGGCTCTTCGGCTCGGGCGCCGACGGGGTCGGCGCCCCGCACCTCGCCGGCGCGGGCGCTGTCCTGGCGGCGGCCGCGATGATCACCCGCGCCCAGGCCGGGGAGGGTGACCGCTCGCTCGCGCTCCCGTTCGTGGGGCTCGCCCTGCTCGCGGGCGCGGCGCTTCCGGTCCAAGGTGGCGTGAACGCCGAGCTCGAAGCGCAGCTCGGCGCGCCGGTGGCGGTCGGCCTCGTCTCGTTCGTGGTCGCGACGGTCACCATGGCGCTCGTCCTGGCGGCGTCCGTCGGCCTCGGCGGAGGGCGCCCCCCGGCGGTCGCTCCGCTCGCGCGCGTGCCGTGGTGGGGGTGGCTGGGCGGCGTCGCGGGGGCGAGTTACGTGACCGCCGTCTTTTCCCTGCTGCCGGAGATCGGCGCCGCCGCGACCGTTGCGCTGACGGTGACCGGGCAGCAGGCAGCCTCGCTCCTCGTCGACCGATACGGGCTGCTGGGCCTGCCCAGGCGCGAGATCGAGCCCCTGCGCGTGGCCGGGATCGCGGCGTTGTTCGCGGGCGTGGCGCTGATCCAGCTCGGTTAGCTGCCGGCTGCAGTCACCATCGCTACAGCCGGGACGGCGCGAACCCTGATCGCTGCCAGCTGAAAGCTGGCAGCTACTCGAAGCGCCGCTTCAGCTCGGGCCACGCATCGGGGTCGTGGCCCGGGATGATCACGGCTTGCGGATACTGGCGCCGGAACAGGCGCAGCTCCTGCAGGGAGCGCCGCCACGTGTGTGGGTCGTGGGGGCGCGGGGGCGGGGGCGCGTCCTCGAGCTGGGCGAGCGTGTAGATGGAGTCGCCCGCGATGACGAGGTCGCGGTCGCGCAGGCGGCAGATCACCGACTGGTGGCCCGCGGAATGCCCGGGGGTGAAGGCGAGGCGGACCGAGCCGTCGCCGAAGAGGTCGATCGTGCGCCCGAAGGTCGCGTACGACGTCACGTTCGCGCCCGAGTAGTCGACGGTCCGGTAGTCGAACGCGTAGTCGTAGTGGGCCGGGCGGTAGCCGTGGAGCAGCGGGCGGCTGACGGTCGTCGCGGCCTCCCACTCGGGTTCGGAGACCAGGAAGGTCGCGTTGCCGAACTCCGCCATCCCCGAGGAGTGGTCCAGATGTAGGTGGGTCATGACCACGAGGCGGATGGACCGCGGGTCGATCCCACGGGCGCGGAGCTGCCCGGGGAGATCCTCGCCGGGCGGCAGCTCCGGCTTCGCGTAGCCCGAGACGATGCGGCCGAGGTTCGCCGAGGGCTTGGCCGACACGGAGGGGTGCAGCCCGGTGTCGACCAGGAACCTGCCCGCGCCGGGATGCTCGATCAAGAACGCGGGGCAGGGCAGCGCGAGCCAGCGCGACCGCGGTGTCGCGAGCCCGAGCATCCGCAGCTGGGCCGTGCGCTCACCACCGGCGCGCTCGATGAACGCGCGCGGGGCATGTAGGCGCCCGACCTCGAGGACCTCGACCGCGACCGTCGCGCCCGGCGTCCCGCCGTTGAGCGGCCCGTCGAGGGGGCGTGGATGTGCCTTGACCTTCACGAGCCCGAGCGTACTCGGGCTCCACCGCCGAGCAGCTCTCCTGGGCGCCGGATTGCGCGGCGCCGCGTGGGCCTCCCGGGAATATGCTCCGCGCCGATGTCCGAGCGCTCCAAGATCTTCGCCCCCGACCTGCTCGCGGGGCGGGTCTGCGTGGTCTCGGGGTCGGGAAGCGGCCTCGGCCGGGCGAGCGCGCTCGAGCTCGCGCGCCTGGGCGCCACGGTGGTCGGCTGCGGTCGCCGTGCGGAACCGATTGCGGAGACCACGCGCATGATCCGCGACATGGGCGCCAGCGCCGACCACGAGGCGATGGACATCCGCGACGAGGAGGCCGTCGATGGCTTCTTCGACGGGGTGCTCGAGCGGCACGGCCGCCTCGACGTCCTCGTGAACAACGCCGGTGGGCAGTTCCTGTCGCCGGCTGAGGCGATCTCCCCAAAGGGCTTTCGCACCGTCATCGAGCTCAACGTCGTGGGTACCTGGCTCATGACCCACGCGGCGGCGACCAAGGCATTCATCCCGGGCGGCGGCGGCAAGGTGCTGAGCGTGACGCTCTCTCCGCACCACGGCATGCCGGGCATGGTCCACTCCGGCGCCGCGCGCGCCGCGGTCGAGAACATGATGCGCACGCTCTCCATCGAGTGGGCGCGGCACAACATCAAGCTCTGCGCGCTGGCGGCCGGCCAGTTCGACACGGAGACGCTGCGCACGAAGTATCCCGCCGAGGTCACGAGCGGCCTCGCCGACACGGTGCCCCTCGGCCGCCTGGGCACCGAGGAGGAATGGGCCTGGCTCGTCGCTTACCTCGCGTCGCCGGCGGGCGACTTCTTCTCCGGCACCACGATCACCATGGACGGCGCGCGCGACAACTGGTTCGGGTCGTGGCCGCCGGCCGTGCAAGGCGGCGAGAGCGGTGAGATCCCGGCGGAGGAGCGTCGCCCCAACACCTAGGACGGCGGCGGAGGTCGCCCGGCCTAGACGCCGTGCGCCTTGCGGATCTTCTCGCAGCTCTTGAGCTGAGCGAGGTTGAACCCGGCGCCGCCGTGGCAGAGGTCCTTGCCCTTGCCGCCGCCGAGTAGATCGTGCCCGCCCTGCCCGCGCAGGATGTCGCGGCCGTCCTGACCGAGCAGCAGGTCCTGCCCCGCGCCACCGAAGATCCGGTCGTTGCCCGGGCCGCCGACCAGGACGTCCTTGCCGCCGCCGCCGCAGATGATGTCGTTGCCGCCGCGCCCGAGGATCGTGTCGTTACCGCGGCCGCCGAGGATCACGTCCGCGCGCGGCGTGCCGCGGATCTCGTCGTCGCGCTTGGTGCCGACGATCGTCGCCGGCTTGCCGCCGCAGAGCTGCCGGCCCTTCTTGGGCCGCTCCGACGGGGCGGTGCTGGCGTCGCTCGGCAGTCCGAGCGACGCCGTCAAGACGACCGCGAGGGCGAACGTGCCGATCGCGGCGGCCGCGCGGCCGCGCCGAACCCCCGTTGCCCTGTCGTCCCCTGCGTGGACCATCACGCGCGAACCACCATAGACACTGGGGCGCGGCTATGTCGAAGTTGACCGGTCGGCCTAGGTGTACATCCCGCCGAACTGGCCGCCCGTGACGTTCAGCACCTGCCCGTGCACGTAGTTGGCGAGCTCCGAGCACAGGAACAGAACCGGGCCGGCGGCCTCCTCGGGCTGAGCGGGACGGCCCAGAGGGATGATCATCGCCGCCATCTGGCGCATCTGCTCAGGGATGCCGAGCTCGATGGCCTCGCCGTCCTTCTCGATCTTCTCGCCCTTCTCCTTGGCCTGCGTGAGACGTGTCTCGACGAAGCCGAAGGCGACCGCGTTCACGTTGATCTTGAAGCCGCCCCACTCCTTCGCGAGCGTCTTCGTCATTCCCACGACGGCGGACTTCGCTGCCGAGTAGTTGATCTGGCCGGCGTTGCCCATCGTCCCGGAGATCGAGGAGACGTTCACGATCTTGCGGAACACCTCGCGGCCCTCGGCCTTCTCGGCCTTGGCGGCTTCGCGCCAGTGCGGCGCGAGCGCCCGGATCAGCCGGAAGGGTGCGACCGTGTGGATGTCGAGCATCGCTTGGAACTGCTCATCGGTCATCTTGTGCGCGACGCCATCCCACGTGTAGCCGGCGTTGTTGACGAGGATGTCAACCGAGCCGAACTCGTCCATCGCCTTCTGGACCAGCGCATCGGGCACCTTGGGATCGGTCAAATCGCCCGCGAACACCGCGGTCTCGCCCTGGATCTCGGCGGCCGCCTGCTCAGCGACGTCGCCGTCGATGTCGTTGATGAGCACGCGCGCGCCCTCGCTGATGAAGAGCTCGGCGGTCGCCCTGCCGATGCCGCGCGCCGAGCCGGTGACGATGGCGTTCTTGCCGTCGAGAAGTCCCATTTATCGCCCTTCCTTTGAGTCGAAGCCTCTCACTCGCGCCCGTGGGCGCCCGCGCAAGCTATTGGAAACCGGCGCGCGACGGCGCGGTTAGAGAACAGCTGCTCTGTTAATGGAGAGCGGTGGGGCCGGGCGCCTAGAGCCCCAGGCGCTTGCCGAGGATCTCGCGCATGATCTCGTCGGTCCCGCCGCCGATCGGGCCGAGGCGCAGGTCGCGGAGCGCGCGCTCGATGCCGTACTCGCGCATGTATCCGTAGCCGCCGTGGATCTGCAAGCAGATGTCGGCGACCTCGACCGCGGCCCGCTGCGTATGGAGCTTCGCCTTGGTGACCGCATCGAGCCCGGCGGTGATCGCCGGGTTGCCCCACTCGCCGGCCGCGATCGCCGCGCGGCGCTCGGCCTCGGGCGCGACGAACTCGCGCAGCGCGTGGTAGGTGAGCGCACGCGACGTCTCCAGCTTCACGCCCGCCTCCGCGAGCTGGTGGCGGATCGCCTGGAAGCGGCCGATCGGGCGGCCGAACGCCTCGCGCTCGCGCGCGTAGGCGAGGGTCCGCTCGAGCAGATGGCGCATGGCGCCGACCGCGCCGAGCGCCATCAGCAGGCGCTCCCACTGGAAGTTGGCCATGATCAGGTAAAAGCCGCCGTGCTCGGGGCCGAGCAGGTTCTCCGCCGGCACCTCGACGTCGGTGAACGCGAGCTCCGCCGTGTCCGAGGAGCGCCAGCCCAGCTTCTCCAATTTGCGGGCCACCTCGTAGCCGGGCATGTCCCGCTCGAGGATCAGGAACGAGATGCCGCCGTGCCCGCCCTCGGGTTTGGTGCGGCAGGCGCAGACGAGGAAGTCAGCGCGCACGCCGTTCGTGATGAACGTCTTTGAGCCGTTTACGAGGTAGACGTCGCCGCGGCGCTCGGCCCGCGTGCGGATCGACGCCACGTCGGATCCCGCGCCCGGCTCGGTGATCCCCAGCGCGCCGATCCTGCGACCCGCGATCGCGGGTCGCAGGACGCGCTCGTGCTGATCGGGCGTACCGAAGCGAAAGACGGGCGGCGTGGCGATCCCCGTGTGCGCCCCGAGCCCCGCGCCGACCCCGCCGCCCGCGCCGGCGGCAGCGATCTCCTCGGCCCAGACCGCGTCGTGCACGTAGTCGCCGCCCTGGCCGCCGAGCTCGACCGGGTACTTGAGGCCGAGGAAGCCGAGCTCGCCCGCGCGCTCGTACAGCTCGCGTGGGAACTCGCCGGCTTCGTCCCACTCCGCCACGTGCGGGGCGATCTCCGTCTTCACCCAGCGGCTGATCGTCGCCCGCAGCTGCTCGTGCTCGTCGGTGAACGGCGGCAGCAGCGCGCGTTCGCCGGAATCCTTGATCACGGTGGCCGTCACGGCTCGCATCCTTGCATGCGGTGCTCGCGACGGCCCGGTTCAGCGCCGCGAGGGTGCATCCCGGATCTCGCAAAGTCGTTGCGCCCGCGGGGGCATGCGTGTTACGTTCGCCCGCGGTTATTGACGGGGGTCGACGCAGAGGGGTCAACATGGGGATCCGGGGTTTGGGCGTCCTGGTGGCGAGCGCGTTCATCGCGGTGCTCGCGACCACTCCCGCCGAGGCGTATCGCGCGTACGTCACCAACGCCGCCGACGACAGCGTCTCGGCGTTCAACACGTTCACCCACCTCGGGGTCGGCCCGGAGATCGCGGTCGGCGACGACGCGCGCCAGATTGCGATCACGCCCGACGGCGAGCGCGCCTACGTGGTCAACGAGGAGGGCGACACCGTGTCGGCGATCGACATCGCGACCGGCGCCGTCACCTCGATCGACGTCGGCAACGCGCCCTACGACATCGCGATCACGCCCGACGGCTCGCGCGCGTACGTGACGAACGCCGCCGACGACGACGTCACGGTGATCGACCTCGAGACCGATACCAAGGTCGGCGACGACATCGAAGTCGGGAACGTGCCCTACGGGGTCGCGATCACGCCCGACGGCGAGCGCGCCTACGTCGCGAACCACGGCACGGATGACAGCGTCTCGGTGATCGACACCGAGACCAACACCAAGGTGGGAGCGGACATCGCCGTCTCGCCCGACCCACGCGCGGTCGCGATCAGCCCCAGCGGGGACCGTGCCTATGTCACCACGGACGGTCAGCAGTTCGTCGAGGTGATCGACACCGAGGCCAACTCTCACGTCGCCACGATCACGGGGTTCGGCACGCTCCCGCACGCGATCGAGATCGATCCCGACGGGAAGTACGGCTACGTGGCGAACGCCGGCCACGGCAACGTCTCGGTGTTCGATCTTGCGACGGACGAAAAGCTGCCGGGCAACATCTCGATGGGCGCCGTCGGTTCCCTCCCGCTTGGGATCGCGATCACGCCGGATGGCGATCGGGCCTACGTCACCCTCAACGGCCCCGACAGCGTCGCGATTATTGACTTGAAGACCCGAACCAAGGTCGGCGAAACCATTCCGGTCGGAGCAGACCCGATCGGCATCGCGATCACCCCCAATCCGGTTGTGCCCCGTTGGCGGGCGCGGCTCAAGGCGAAGCGCCGGCAGGGTTCGCTGAGGCGGATCAAGGCGACCCTGAAGTGCAGCGGCGTGGGCTGCGAGGCGCGCATTCGCGGACGACTGGTCATTCGCCGGCCCGGCAAGCGGGCGCGGCGCTACGCGCTGGCCCCGCAGGCTCGAACCCTGGCCAGGGGCGCGTCCAAGAACGTCAGGCTCCGCGTCCCGAACAGGGCGGTTGTCCCGGCCACCCGCGCCTTGAGCAAGGGTGGCAAGGTCACGGCCCGGCTCAAGCTGAGGGCAACAGGGCCGTTGGGCGAAAAGCAAGTCCGCTCACGCTTGGTCCGCGTCGTCCGCTGAGCGCCAACCCGGCGGCAACGATTCGTTCAGGCGGGACGACGAGGCGGTGGTACGGTCGCGCTGCCGGGGGGTGAATCAACCGAAGGAGGGCCTCATGATCAAGGGGTTCAAGGACTTCATCACCGGCGGCAACCTGCTGGAGACAGCGGTAGCCCTCGTGATGGCGCTGGCCGTCGTCGAACTGGTGAACTCGCTGATCGCGAACATCATCACGCCGATCATCGGGGCGATCGTCGGCGAGCCGGACTTCAGCTCGCTCACGTTCACGATCAACGGCAGCGAGTTCTTCTACGGCAGCTTCATCAACGCCCTGATCACGTTCGCTTCGATCGGCGCGGCCGTCTACTTCTTCATCGTCGTTCCCTACAACCGCTACAAGGAGATGCGCGGCATCTCGCCGGAGACCAGGGCCTGCACGGAGTGCCTCTCGGACATCCCGGTGGGCGCCAGTCGCTGCGCGCATTGCGGGCAGCCGCAGGCCCCCGGGACGCCCGCGTAACCCGGCCGCGTCGGCGCTCCGCAGCGGGTCGCGCCTAACCGTCGTCGTCAACGGTGGCCGCCGTCCCTTCGCTCGGGAGGGCGGCGGCCACGAACTGCTCGCCGAACGGAGTGAGCCTGATCGAGCGCCGCACGGTCGTGCCCCGCCCTGCACGCTCGAGGGCCTCGAGCACCTCGGGCTGTGCCTCGAGCACCTGGTAGGCCGCGAGGTCGTCGATCGGATCGCGCGAGAACCAGATCAGGCCGAGCCGATAGAGGTTCGAGAGGTATACGGGAACGCGGTCGAGCGCCCGGCAGCCCGCTCGCTGTCCGATCATCGTGAGCCCCGGCGCGACCACGGTGGACCCGATCCCAAGAGGCCGCCACGTCCGCACGTCCACCGCCGCCTGCGGGCCCTCGATCGCGAGCAGCCGCAGGATCCGTGCCTCGTCCGGCGCCAGGTTGTTGAACAGGTAGGGAAAGGCCGGGTGCGCATCCTCGTCGTCGACGCTCGCCGAGCGCTCGATCAGCTCCTCCCAGCGGCGGCGCAGCTCCTCGCGCTCGTCGGCGTCCTCGCTCGCCGGGCCCAAGCGCCGTTCGAGTTCGGCGACGCCCAGGACATCGCGGGCCGTCCGCACGACCTGGCGCCCGGCCTCCTCGAGCAGCGCGACCGGCGACTCGCCGGAGCGTGCCGCCTGGGCGGCGCGTCGCGTCGCCTCGACGGCGGTCTGGGCGGCCCACTTGTTGGTGCGCCACCAAGCGCCTGCGGCGAGCCGCGCCACGCCGCCGATGGTGGCCGGATCGGGGAGGGGACCGCCGCGTCGTGACTGCCGGTCTTCCGGGGTTTCCGGGCGTTCCTCGGTCACAGGACGAAAGCTATCTGCAGGCAACCGGCGATAAATCCGAGCACGCCGCCCAGAAGGATCAGCATCCACTCGTCCTCTTCAACGGCGGCGCGCAGCAGTTCGGCGAAGTCCGGTTCGGGCAGCTGGCGCATCCGGCGCGCGAGCAATTCGCGAACCGCGGCCGACTGCCGACCTTCGAACCCCGGATCGCGCAGCGGCGCCATGGTCACGTCGACCGCCTCCGTGGCGAGCGACTCGCGTACCGACTCGTACTCGCGCACGCCGAACGCGACGCGTACCGGCAGCCGCGCGGCACCGAGCGCACGATCGACGGCCGGCCGCAGGCGGGACCGCACCAACGCCCGGGTCCGGTCCGAGCGGGGCCCCCTGAGCAGCTCGTCGCTCACGTTGCTCATCGTCACCACGTCGTCGGCGATGACCTTCGCGTAGACGTCCGCGACCTCGGGCTGTCGGCGCATGAAGAGCCCCTGGATGTTGAACGGCCCGATCTGATGCGGATACATGGGCTGGAAGATCAGCCGCAGGGCGATCCAGTTCGTCAGATAGCCGACGAGGACGCCGGCGACGGGCAGGACGAGCCACGAGTCGACCGCCAGGTACAGGGGGATCGTGAAGACGCCCAGGATGAAGCCGAAGATCAGCCCCGAGTTGATGATGAAGCGCAGTTCCTTGGCGCCGACCTCCAGGAAGATGCGGTTCGCGAGCGCCGGGTTCTCCTCGATGTGGCGGATCACCATGAGCTTGACGTCGAAGAGCTGCTCGATGTGCTCGCCGACGTCGCGCGTGATCTCCTTCGCGATCGCGGGCAGCTCGGCTTCGACGCGGCGGAAGATGCGCTCGCGCAGCCGGGGCGGCACGTCACGCCACAGCCCGGGGTGCTCCCGCTCGACGATGCGCTCCACGAGCTCGCGGATCTCGCTGCGAGTCTCGGCGATGATGTGGTCGGCCATCGCCTCGGGGTCGAGGCAGTCGTAGAACTCGCGCGGGCTGCCCAGCTTGGCGATCCCCTTGTCGACCGCGATCGAGCCCATCTTCGCGGCGCGGGCGGGGATGATCCCCTGCCAGCCGATGCCGCCCTGGACCAGGCCCGGGAGGGCCTGCACGCGCCGCGGCAGGAACTGCGCGAGCCAGCGCACGACGTTCAGCCGCACGCCCCAGAAACGGACGGGGAAGAACAGCATCTTCACCGCGATCCAGTTCGTGCCGTAGCCGATCAGCGCGGCGATGACCGGGATCGAGAGCAGCTCGAGATCCAGCTCGGCCCCCAGGATGTCGACCGCCCCGACCACCGGCGGATCGTAGGCGAGGGGGCCCGAGGACGCATCGCCTCGGGCCCCCGTTCCCATTCGCCTACGGCGTGACCTTCGAGAGGTTCACGCGGCCGAACCCGTACTGCGGATCGCGGCCGGGCTCACCGAGGTCGTCGGTCGCCGCCTGCAACTCGGCGCGCCACTCGTCGGGGCCGCCGGACGGATTGCTGCCCGCGATCAGCGCCGCGACCGCCGCGGCGTGCGGGGTCGCCATCGAGGTGCCCGACGCGGAGCGGTAGCCGCCGTCGTGCCACGTGGAGAGCACGTCCACGCCCGGCGCGGCGACCTCGACGTCGTCGTTGTACTGCGAGAACGACGCGCGCTGGTCGTTGCGGTCGGTGGCCGCCACGGAGACCACCTCCGGGTAGGCAGCCGGGTAGCTCAGCGAGGAGTTCCCCGAGTTGCCCGCGGCTGCGACCACGAGGGCTCCGGAGTCCGTCGCGTCGCGCACGGCGTCATGGAGCGCCTGCGAGCCGGACGACCCGCCGAGCGACATCGAGATCACGGCCACGTCCCGATCGGCCAGCCACGTGATGCAGTTGGCGATCATCACGAGCGTCCCCGAGCCCTGGCCGTTCAGGCCCTTGCAGATCGCGAGCGGGGAGTTGAAGGCGACGCCCGCCACCCCGGTGCCGTTGTTGGCGTTCGCGGCGATGGTGCCCGCGACGTGGGTGCCGTGCCCGTTGTCGTCCTCGCACTTGCCGTCCACGATCGTGGGGTCGGAGAACAGGATCAGGATCAGCAGGCTGATCCCGAAGTTGTTCACCCCGCCGCAGTCGGCGACACGCCCAGCGAACTCGGGGTGGCCCTGCATGATCCCCGTGTCGACGATGCCGACCTTGGCGCCGCCGCTGCCCGGGAACGAGGAGAGGCCGAGTAGATCCCAGCCCTCCGGCGCGTCGATGTCGGCGTCGGCCGTGCCGCCGCCCTGCCCGGTGTTGTGCAGGCCCCACAGCTCGTCGAAGCGCGGGTCGTTCGGCGTGGCGAGCGCGCGGTAGATGTAGTTCGGCTCGGCGTACTCGACGGCCGGCGAGCGCTCGAGCGCTCGGACCGCCCCGCGCACGTTGCCCGTGACCTCAACGAGTCGTGCGCCGACGCCCCGCACGGGCGCGATCCGTTCCAGGACCCCCGCCGCCTTCGTGGCCGCGGCGCGTTGCTTGGCCGTTGCGTCGTCCGAGAACTTGACGATTACCTCGCCCGGCACGAACTCCGCCTTCGCGTTAGCCGCCGCCGGTACGAGCGCGAGTGCAACTAGGCAGCCGACGAGGGCCGCGATGCACCTCTGCATATCCCTAACCTCCATCCGGGTTGACCTGATCTCCCCCCGGAAAAGCCGTTCGATGCTACGTGCGCGCGGCCGCGGGGGCAACCGACAACCGCACGGTGGGCAGATTTCCCGCGGGTCCGGGGCCGTGACGCCGCGCTACGGTCGCCGGTAGCCATGGCATCCGGGCCCAGCGCACCCGAGGCGCAAGCAGCGGCGCCGTCGCCCGAGCCCCGGCGTAAGCCGGGCGCGCTCGGGACCATCCTCCTCTCGCTCGCCGGGTTGTTCGGCGCGCTCATCCTGGCCGCAGGCCTTGCGCTTCTGGCGCTGCACGCCTTCGCCCGCGACGATGGCGGCTACTACACGACCGACACCGAGCTGCTGCGCAGCCCCGGCTACGCGCTCGTCACCGATCCGATCGACCTAGGACCGTCCGCCGGGCTCGACGTGAGCGACGCCAAGGCGTCGGTGCGGATCGCGGTCGAGGGCGCGAGCGGCGATCCGGTCTTCGTCGGCATCGGTCCCGCCGAGGACGTGGCCGCGTTCCTGCGCGGTGCCGAACACACCGTGCTCGCCGACTGGGACGGGAGTGGCTTCGACGAATGGGGCGGCGAGCCGATCTACGAGCAGGTGACGGGCGGACGCCTGCGCGCCGCGCCCGGCGATCAGGACTTCTGGGTGGCGAGCAGCGAGGGGCCCGGTGAGCAGGCGATCGACTGGGATGTCCGAGGCGGCACCTGGACCGTCCTCGTGGCGAACGCCGACGGCAGCCGCGGGATCGCCGTCAACGCCGAGGCGGGCCTGCGAGTGAGCTGGCTCGTCTGGATCGGCGGCGGGCTCACCGCGATCGGGCTGCTGATCGCGGGCCTCTCCGCTTGGGGCCTGTACCGCCGTCTGCGACGGCGGCCGGCCGAGGCCTAGATCCCGTACGAGCGCCCGATCACGTCGAGCATGATCTCGTCGGTGCCCGCGCCGATGCGGTTCAGGCGCTGGTCGCGGTAGGCGCGCTCGATCTCGTACTCCTTCATGTAGCCGTAGCCGCCGAGGATCTGCACGCACTCGTCGGCCACCTCGTGGCACACGCGCGAGGCGTAGAGCTTGGCCATCGTGATCTCGCGCACCGGGTACTCGCCGTTGGCGAAGCGCCAGGCGGTGGCGTGGACGAGCTGTTTGGCGGCCTCGATCTTCGTCGCCATGTCGGCGAACTTGTGGCGGATCGCCTGGAAGCGCCCGATCGGGCGGCCGAATGCCTCGCGCTCCTTGGCGTACTCGAGCGTGCGCTCGAACATGCGCTCCGCGCCGGCGTAGCAGCCCGCCGCGGCGACGAGGCGCTCGCCCTGGAGCTCCCAGGAGATGTGGTAGAAGCCCTTGCCGACCTCGCCGAGTACGGCGTCGGCGGGAACGCGCATGTCCTCGAAGGCGAGCTCGGCCGTATCCGAGGCGTGCATGCCCATCTTCTCGAGCGTGCGCGAGACGGAGAAGCCGGGGACCGGGTTGCCGTCCTCGTCGCGCAGGTCCACCACGAAGAGGGTGATGCCCTCATGGCGAGCCTCCGGATCGGTCTTCGTGACGATGATCCCGAAGTCGGCGCGCGCGCCGTTTGTGATGAAGATCTTCGACCCGTTGATCACGTATTCGTCGCCGTCGCGGCGCGCCGTCGTGCGGATGCCCGCGACGTCCGAGCCGGCGCCCGGTTCGGTGATGCACAGACACCCGATGCGCTCGCCTTTGATGCCGGGGACTAGATAGCGCTGCTTCTGCTCCTCGGTGCCGAGCAGGTGGATGGGGGGCAGGACCATGTCGGTCTGCACCGCGAAGCCCATGTTGGTGCCGCCCGAGCCCGAGTAGCTCATGCACTCGGCCCGCACCAGGGAGTAGAAGTAGTCGCCGCCCTGGCCACCGTACTCCTCGGGGAAGCACAGGCCCAGGTAGCCCAGCTCGCCGGCGCGGCGCATGATCTCGTTGGGCCACGTCGTCTCCTCCCACTCGTTGCGGTGCGGGTAGAGCTCGTTCTCGACCCAGGCTCGCATCGACTCGCGCAGGTCGAGGTGCTCGTCGCTGAAGAGGAAGTGCTTGCGCTTGGCGTCGTGCGAGGGCTTGATGACGGTGGCCACGGGGTCTCCTCCTTGGCGATCTGTAGTCGGAACGCGCACCGCCGCAGGTGGGCGGAGCCGAAAGCGTAGAGTAGTACTTCCTACTTTACGTTTCGCTCGGTCCGGCTCAGATCGCGGCCTCGTCGAGGGCCCAGCGCACGAACCGCTCCGGCGACATCCGCCACTGCTACGCGGACACCACGCTCGCCCGCGAGCT
>CBFGWL010000024.1:0-33848 GCA_965652565.1 uncultured bacterium | reverse complement strand
CGAACGCGTCGAGCGGCTGACCGCGGCGCTCAGCGCCTAGGCGAGTCCCTCCTTCTCGTACTCCCGCAGGAAGCCCTCGAACAGACGCAGGTGGCCCTGCTCGTCGTGGAGGATGGCGATGACCATGTCCTGCGTCACCGGGTCGATGCCCTCGGTCGCCTCGATGATCCGCGAGTAGTGTTCGATCGCGCCGCGCTCGGCGTCGATCACGCCCTTGATGACGTGGACCACATCCACCTGATCGCTCGGCGGCTGCAGCGAGGCCTGCTCGAAGGTGAAGTCCTGCGAGCCCGGGACCACCCCGTAGAGCTCCTTGATGCGCTCGGCGAACTTCTGCGCGTGCCCGAGCTCCTCCTGGATGTCCTCCTCCAGGGACTCCTTGATCTCCTGGGCGCGAACGCCGTCGGGGTTGACCGAGTTGGCGATGTAGTTCATCACCGTCTCGATCTCCATCCAGTACGCCTTCGTCAGAAGCTCGATCACCTCGTCGCGCTTCTCACGGTTCTCCTCAGCAAGGATGTCGCTGCTCACGGGTACGGTTGCCATCTCATCTCCTTTTCGCGGGCGGGAATCGGCAATGGGCCGACACAAGGATCTTTCCCCTTTGTACCCCGCCGGTAACGACGACGCAATACGCGGAACTGCCCAGACGTAAAATCGCGGCGTGCCGCGCGCTCGCGCCAGCGACGGAACCGAGCTCCACTGGGAAGCGAGGGGCTCGGGCCCGGACGTCCTCCTCGTGCCGTACTGGTCGCTGCACCCGAGCGTGTTCGCGCCGATCACCGAGGAGCTGGGTCGCGATCACCGCGTCGTCCGCTACGACGAGCGTGGCACCGGCGGCTCCGAGCGCACGGGCCCCTACGACCCCGACACCGCGGCCGCCGACCTCGAGGCCGTCGCCGACGCCGCGGGCCTCGAGCGCGCCGTGGCGATCTGCCTCGTCGATGCGAGCCATCGCGCCGTGCGGGTCGCGGCGCGCAGGCCCGAGCTGATCGAGCACGTCGTCTGTCTCGGCGGCGGCCCGATCACGCGCGACACGTTCGCCGGCACTGACGCCCTGATCGGCTCGGCAAGCGTCGTGGACGCCTTCATGCAGATGATGCGCACGGACTACCGCGGCGCGCTGCGCACGATCCTGGAGGCGGCGAACCCCCAGATGAGCGTGGACGAGCTGCGCGAGCGCGTCCGCCTGCAGGCCGACCACGTCCCCCAGGAACCCGCCGTCGAGCGGGTGACTGGCTGGGCCGAGGACGAGGACGCCGTCGAGCCTGGGCGCGCCCTGGGGGAGCGCCTGTCGATCCTCACCGGCGAGGCCGTCGGCGGCGGCTGGTTCCCCGGGCCGGACGAGATGGAGCCGCTCTTTGCCGAGCTCTACCCGGAGGCGCGCATCGAGCGCGTCGCCGACGGCGTGGTCTCAGCGCCCGAGCTCACCGCGGGCTACATCCGCGCGCTCGCCCCGGCCCGCCGCTGAGCTCAGCTCGCCTCGAGCAGGCGCCGACGCAGCTCGCTCGCGGTCAGGCCGCGGGCGCGCACGAGCTTGTCGCGCGAGCGCTCGCCCCTCACGATCTCGACGTCGCCCCTCGGAACCGAGGCGGCGCGGGCGATCAGCTTGCGAACAGCCTCGTTGGCCCTGCCGTCGGCGGGCGGGGCGTTGACGCGCACCACCACGGCGCCACCCCGCTCGCCCGCGATCCCGGCGCGGGAGGCGCGCGGCTGCACGCGGATCTCGAGCGCCTCGTCAGCCACGGCGAGTGCCCAATTTGCGAGACCCCCGCGGGGCCACCGCAACTCCTTGCTTATATGAGTGTTCGCTCATAAAGCCATGATGATTCGCAAAAATTCAGCCCACCAACGCAATGGCCGGCACGATCGACCCGTCGAGCGCGCCGGGCTCAGCCTCGCCGAAACGCTACTCGGCGTGGGCCTTGCGGCGCTCGCCGCGACCGCGCTGATCGCCGCGCTCACCGGGGTGGCATCGCTCGCCGGCACCGCCCAGGCCGCCGACGCCGAGGAGGCTCAGGCCGACCAGGGGACGGCCGACGAGGGAGCGCCGGGCGCGAAAGCCAAGGCGGACGACGCCGAAGCGCAAGCCACCGCCCAATCCGAACCGGCGGAGCGCGCCGCGAACCGCATCGTCCTGCGCCGCGCCGGCGTCAAGCCCCGCACGATCCGCTACGCCGGCAAACGCCGCGCCGTCTTTCGTTTCGAGTTCAAGGGCAAGCGCAAGCGCGACATCCAGATCCAGGTCGTCCACAAGCGCAACGACGGCTCGAAGGTCGTGACGAAGCGCTGGAACCGCGACCGGGTCGAGCCCAACAAGGTCCACAAGGTGCAGTGGGCGGCCCGCAAGCCCAACGGCCAGGCGGCGAAGCACGGCCGCTACTTCTTCCGCATCCGCGAACGGGGCGGCAAGTTCGCCGACGGGAGCAAGGCCAAGGGCAACCGCAACGTGAACGCCTACGGGCACATCTTCCCGGTGCGCGGCCCCCACACCTACGGCGACGGAATCGGCGCCGGGCGCGGGCATCGTGGCCAGGACGTCTTCGCCAAGTGCGGCACGAAGCTGGTCGCAGCCCGAGCCGGGGTGGTCCGCCACCGCGCCTTCCAGGGATCAGCGGCCGGGCACTACGTGGTGATCTCGGGCCGCAGAAGCGGCATGGACTACGCCTACATGCACCTGCGCGGGAAGGCCAAGGTCCGCGAGGGCCAGAAGGTGCGTACCGGCGAGGTCATCGGCAGGGTCGGCCAGTCGGGGAACGCCACGGGCTGCCACCTGCACTTCGAGCTGTGGTCGCAGCCCGGCTGGTACAACGGCGGCAGCCACATGAACTCGGTGACGAAGAAGCTGCGGCGCTGGGACCGCTGGGGCTGAGGCTCCGAGCCTAGGTCAGGCGGTGCCGGGCGCGGGTCCGCCCGTGCCCGGCGACTGGCCGCCCTGCAGCTGGCTTCCGCCCGGGGTCGTGATCAGGCTGCGGCGGTAGTCGATCCACTCGCGAATGGCGATCTGAATGGAGGCCGCCGTCGGGATCGCGAGCAGGGCGCCCATCACCCCGAAGAGGGTCGCGCCGAAGAGCACCGCTACGAGGATCACGAAGGGCTCGACCGCGACCGCGCGCCGCTGGATCTGCGGCTGGATCACGTAGTTCTCGATCTGCTGGTAGACGATCGCGTAGATCACCCACACGATCACGCCCACGGGGAAGTTCACGAACAGCATCACGATCCCCACCAGGAACGCGGCGATCGTCGCGCCCACGACCGGGATCAGATCGCCGAAGGCCACGATCAGCGCGAGCGCGCCCGCGAACGGCGCGTTCAGGATCGAGAGCACGATGAACGCGAAGGTGCCGGCGAGGGTCGCCTGGATCATCGCCCCGCCCACGTAGTTGCTGATCGCGCTCGCGATGTGATCGAAGGCCCGGCGCATCCGCGCGGCGTGTTCCGGGCTCTGCGTGGCGAGGAACTTGTCCACCCAGCGCGCCCCACTGCTCACCATGAAGATCGAGAGGATCAGGATCGTCACGACGGTGAAGATCGAGTTGACGATCCCGACGCCGATGTCGGAGAGCACCTCGGTCGCGTTGCCGATCTGCCCGGGCAGCTTCTCCGCCTCGTCCTGGAGCTTGCCGACGAGGTCGTAGTCCTCGTTCAGGCTGCGCAGCGTGTCGTTCTCCTCGACGAACTCGCGCACGTCGTGGACGTAGCTCGGCACGTCGTTCGCCAGCTGCTCGGCCTGGCTGACCAGCGGCGGGATCAGCAGGCCCGCGATCAGGAAGGGGATTCCGATGAGAACGAGGTACACGGCGGCGATCGCCAGGCCGCGCGGGATGTAGCGGCTCAGCACCGAGATCGGCGCGGAGACCGCGATCGCGATGAAACCGGCGATGACGATCCAGGAGATCGGCTCGCGCAGCCGGTAGAGCAGGTACACCGTGATCACCACGGTGAGCACGATCAGGACCGTGCGCAGCACCACGCGCGGCGCGAAATCGAGCGAGCGCAGCGTCGCCATCATCGGCGGCCTATTTCGCCGCGCGCGAGCGGTTTCCTAGTGGTGGGCGGCGGCTTGGATCAGATCGCGCCGCGCGCCGCCCACGCCATGCGGCCGAGCTTCTCGCCCAGCGTCTCGGGCGTCCAGCGCTCCGGCTCGGCGAGCAGGGTCCGCGCGCCGGCCTGCGCGAGGCCGACGATCATCTGGCCGAGCAGCTGCGCCGCGCGCTCGGCCTCCTCGCCCTCGAGCTCGGTGAAGCGCTCCACCCAGGAGCGGGCGATGACCGCCGCCGCCTGGGCCTGCTGCTCGATGCCGCGGCTGATCCGCGCGGCGACCACCTCGTTGCCGGCGCCCACGCCGACGAAGACGATGCGGTAGATCTCGGGCGATTCGGCGACGGCGCGCAAGAAAGCGGTGTAGCCGCGAATCAGGGTGCCCTCGGGGTCGGCGCTGCCGCCGCTCGTCTCGAGCGCCGCGCGCGTCTCCCCCATGATGCGCTCCTCCTCGCGGTCGAGCATCGCGCTGAAGAGCTCGTCCTTGGAGGCGAAGCAGTCGTAGATGACCGGCTTGGAGACGCCCGCCGCCGCGGCGATGGCGTCCATCGAGGCGCCTTCGAAGCCGCGTTCGATGAACACGCGGTAGGCCGCGTCCAGCACGAGCGGCCGCCGGCGCCGGGGTCCGAGGTGGGCCGCGCGCTTGCGCGGCTTGGCGGGCTCCTCAGTGGCCTCGGTGGGCAACTGCGACGTCGTCATTCCTACCTATGGTAGCATTTTCCTACTTGCAGTAGCAACGCCGCGGAAGGGGCATTTTTTGTCGGCGTTTGCCAATCGGGACTTCGAATGGAGCAACTGAGATGAGCGTTACCGCTACGGAGAGCAACGGCGCCGGGGACGCCGTCGAGCAGCTGGTCGAGGGCGCGCCCGCCGAGGATGCGCCCCCCTTCTCGCTCGAACTCTCCCAGGATCAGAAGGACATCCGGGAGTGGGTGCACGGGTTCGCGGAGAACGTCGTGCGGCCCGCCGCCGCGGAATGGGACGAGCGCGAGGAGACGCCTTGGCCGGTCATCGAGGAGGCCGCGAAGATCGGCCTCTACGGCTTTGAGGGCATCGCGCAGTTCTTCGCCGACCCGTCGGGCCTGCAGCTCCCCATCGTGAACGAGGAGCTCTTCTGGGGCGACGCCGGCATCGGCATGGCGATCATGGGCACGACGCTCGCGGTCGCGGCGATCTTCGGGCAGGGCACGCCCGAGCAGATGGGCGAGTGGATCCCGCAGTGCTTCGGCACGCCGGAGGACCCCAAGGTCGCGGCGTTCTGTTCGTCCGAGCCCGACGCCGGCTCCGACGTCTCGGCCGTCCGGACCACCGCCAAGTACGACGCTGCCAAGGACGAGTGGGTCCTGAACGGCCAGAAGGCCTGGGCGACCAACGGCGGCATCGCCAACGTGCACGTCGTCATCGCCTCGGTCGACCGCGAGCTCGGCTCGCGCGGCCACGCGGCCTTCATCATCCCGCCCGGCACAAAGGGTTGCGAGCAGGGCGCCAAGGTCAAGAAGCACGGCCTGCGCGCCTCGCACACCGCGGACGTCCACCTCGACGACTGCCGCGTGCCCGGCAGCTGCCTGCTCGGCGGCAAGGAGAAGCTCGACGAGCGGCTCGCCCGCGCACGCGAGGGCAAGCGCACCGGCGGCCAGGCGGCGATGCAGACGTTCGAGGCCTCGCGCCCCGTCGTCGGCGCCCAGGCGATCGGCATCGCCCGCGCCGCTTACGAGTACGCGCTCGAGTACGCCAAGGAGCGCGTGCAGTTCGGCAAGCCGATCATCGAGAACCAGGCGATCGCCTTCACGCTCGCGAACATGAAGATGGAGATCGACGCGGCGCGGCTGCTCGTCTGGCGCGCCTCGTGGATGGGCCGCAACGGCGTGAAGTTCGAGAACGCCGAGGGCTCCATGTCGAAGCTCAAGGCCGGCGAGGTCGCCGTCTGGACGACCGAGCGAGCCATGCAGATCCTCGGTGGCAACGGCTACACCCGGGAGTTCCCGGTGGAGCGCATGCACCGCGACGCGAAGATCTACGACATCTTCGAGGGCACCGCGGAGATCCAGCGCCTCGTCATCTCGCGGGCGATCTCCGGCATGCACATTCGCTGAGGCACGCCTGCACAGACCTTTCCTCCAGACACCTCCATCCTCCTCCGCGAACGGCGCCCAAGGGCGCCGTTCGCACGTTCGCGGACTCTCGAGCGCTGCCTATGGCGGACTCGAGCGCGACGCCTGTGGGCTCAGTGGCGCGCGAGGCGCTCGGCGACCGCGTAGACCAGGCGGGTCGCCTCGGTGACCGTGTCGAAGTGCACGTTCTCCGGCGTGTCGCTCGGCAGGTGGTAGTGCGTGAGGTGGTGGTAGTCGTTGAGCGAGGTCACGTTGACCGTGCGGTAGCCCTCGCGGTTGGGAATCACGGCGTCGGTCGACGCGCGGGCGCGGAAGCCGCGCTCGAGCCGCAGGCCGCGCTCCTGCGCGGTGCCGTAGACGAGCTCGCGGAATTCCTCGTCGAAGTACTCCATGCGCACGGGCCCTTCCGCCTCGAGCATCACGAGCCGCGGCGAACCGATCGTGTCGAGGTTGAGGAACCAGGTGTCCTCCTTCGGCAGCTCGTCGCGGTGGCGGTCCATGAAGGCGCGTATCCCGTCCTGGAGCGTCTCCTCGGCGCCCGCCGAGACCAGCCAGATGCGCAGGCCGTCGATCGGCCGCTCGCGCAGCATCTCGGCGAACGCCACGAGCGCCGCGACCGCGGTGAGGTTGTCGTTCGCGCCCGGCACGACCTCGCTGCGCCACATGTCGCCTAGCACGGCGGTGCTCGCCGCACCCAGCCCGAGCGCCGCCCGCGCGGGCCCGCGTCGTCCGCTGAGCGCCGCCAGCACGCCGAGGATCGGCCCCGCGAGGGCGCCCCACCACTGCGGCGGCTGGGTCTTGATGTTCGGGATCACGTTCGGGAAGCGCTCGTGGAAGGCGGCGACCGCCGTCTGGTCGAAGAGGAACCCGGTCTGCGCCGCGTCGTGGTGCGCGAGCACTACCAGCGTGCGCTGCGCTTTGGGATCTCCGTGGCGAGCGACCACGTTGACGGTCGTGCGGCGCTTGCGGAACGTGCGCCGAACAAAGCGCGGGCCGTTGTGGATCTCATCCACGAGCCCGCCGAGGGCCGCGCCGGCGAGCGCCCCGCCGAGCACGCGCCGACCGCGCAGCGTGAGCGCGGCGCCCACCGCTCCCAGCGCGCTCAGCACGGTCGCGGTCGGCGGGAAGGTGCCCCAGCTGGGCTCGTCCTCGAGCGCGATCTCCTCCACCCCGCTCGCGCGCAGGCGCTCCGCCAGCCACTCGGCGGCCTCGCGCTCGCCCGGCGAGCACGGCCCGCGCTCGATGGCGGCAAGCCGCTCGACGACCTCACGGAGGGTCGTCGCGGGGGGATCGATTGGCTCGGTGTCGGCGCTTGCCGTCCCTGTCATGAAAGGCCCTCTCTCGCCCTCGGGGACGCCCAAGGTACCGATGCGCGCGCGCCCGTGTACCTACTTGCAAGTAGCCGCGGGCGAGACCGGAAGGGGACGGTCTCGCCCGCGGCGTTTCCGGGGGCAGTCCGGCCCACGGCCGGGGCGAGAGGTCCTCTCCGGACCCCTCGCCCCGGCGTGAACCGGGGGGTGATCAGGCGGCGATGTTCGCGGGCTCGCCGGCCG
The DNA here is from genome assembly GCA_965652565.1 of uncultured bacterium. GTDB lineage: Bacteria > Actinomycetota > Thermoleophilia > Solirubrobacterales > 70-9 > RSA11. The sequence goes on along the minus strand of CBFGWL010000024.1, from coordinate 26,140 downwards.
CCCCGATCTCCATATGCGCGCGGCTGTCGCGGCCGCGGATCAGGAGGAGGGTCGCCAGCAGGCCAAGCAGCCCGATCCCCGCGCCCCACGCGAAGGCGTCGGCGTAGCCCTCGGTGAGGATCTGCGGCGTCACCTGGCCCGTCGGCGCCAGCCCATCGATCGTCGAGAACGCGATCGAGGAGAGCACCGCGAGCCCGAGCGCGCCGCCCACCTGCTGCGAGGTGTTGATCAGACCGCTCGCCAAGCCGGCCTCGCGCGGCTCGACGCCAGCCACCGCGGCGATCGTCTGCGGGACGAACACCAGCCCCAGGCCGACCGCCACCATGAGCGACGGGCCGAGGATGTCGGCGACGTAGCTCCCGTTCGCGGAGATCTGGCTGAACCAGACCAGCGCGCCCGAGACCAGCACCATCCCGAACGCCAGCACCGGCTTGAAGCCGACGCGGGTGACGAGCTGGGATGCCAGGCCCGCCGCGATGATGATCCCGCCGGCGAGCGGCAGGTACGAGACGCCGGCCTTGATCGCGCTGTAGCCCAGCACGTTCTGCATGTACAGGGAGATGAAGAAGAACATGCTGAACAGCGACGCACCGGTGAGGATGCCGACGACGTTCGCGCCGGTGAGCGTGCGCTTCCGGAAGATCCCGAAGGGCACGAGCGGCGCCGCGGACCGCAGCTCGATCGCGACGAACGCGCCGATCAGGCCGGCGGCCAGGGCGAGCAGGCCGATCGTCTGACCCGAGCCCCAGCCCGCGTCGGGCGCCTCGACGAGTCCGTAGACCAGGATCGAGAGGCCCGCGGTGACGCTGACCGCGCCCGCGAGGTCGAAGTGACGGGTCGCCGAGTCGGACAGGCTCTCGCGGATCAGCCGCGGGGCCAGCAGGGCGGCCGCGATGCCGATGGGCACGTTGACCCAAAGGACCCACTCCCAGCCGAGGTACTCCGTGAGCACCCCGCCGAGGAGCACACCCGCGGCCCCGCCGGAACCGGCAACGGCGCCCCAGACGCCCAGGGCCTTGTTGCGCTCAGCGCCGTCGCTGAACGTCGTCGTGACGATCGAGAGCGCCGCCGGCGAGAGCAGTGCCGCGCCGAGCCCCTGCACCGCGCGCGCGGCGACGAGGACGCCCTCGCTCTGCGCGAAGCCGCCTGCGAGCGAGGCGAGCGCGAACAGCACGAGCCCGCTGATGAACACGCGCCTGCGCCCCAAGAGGTCCGCCAGCCGCCCGCCAAGCAACAGGAAGCCGCCGAACGTCAAGACGTAGGCGTTCACCACCCAGGCGATGTTGTCCTGGGAGATCTCGAGGGAATTGCCGATGGTCGGCAGCGCCACGTTCACGATCGACGCGTCCAGCACGACGACGAACTGGGCGACGCAAAGCAGCGCGAGCGCTAACCACCGCTTGCTTTGAAAATCCTGTTCGGATGCCATGAATCCTCCGGGGGGATGGGAAATGGGCCTATAATCGGAAACTGAGTTCCGTTTCCGGATTGAGCGTAATATACGGAATCGGAATTCCGTTTGCGTGGCGACCGTCACACATAGGACGATTGAGGCGCCAGAATTGGGACAACACCGGCTATGAGCACTCCCCAGGTCGACATCCGCCCCCTGCGCGCGGACGCGGTCCGCAACCGCGAGCGCGTGTTGGAGGCAGCCCGCGAGCTGATGGCGGCCCGCGGCGTCGAGGTCGGCATGGAGGAGATCGCCCGCAAGGCGGGCGTCGGGGTCGGCACGGTCTACCGGCACTTCCCGAACAAGGACGCGCTGGTCAGGGCGCTCGCCGAGAATCGCTTCGCGCGGATCGCCGCGATCATCACCGAGGCTCTGGCCGACCCCGATCCCTGGCACGGCTTCGAGACGATGATGCGCCGCGCCGCCGAGGTCCACGTCGCCGACCAGGCCCTCACCGAGGTGATGCGCAGCCACGACGGCGCCATGCAGGAGGCCGCGGGGAAGTTCGGCGTGCCCGAGCTCACCGAGCAACTCGTCGAGCGCTGTAAGCAGGCGGGCGCGATCCGCGATGAGGTCCATTGGGGCGACGTCCCGATGATCATGTGCGGTGTCGGCACCGCCACCTGCTCGGCCGCTGGGCGCCTCGCCGGTGACGAAGGTTGGAAGCGCTACCTCGACTACGTGCTCGAGGGCATGCGCGCCGGGTAGCTCCCCGCGAAGCGGCGCACGCGATCGAGTCGCGCCTTACATTCGGCGCATGGGTGAGCGGGGCTCGACGCGGTGGGCGCTTGCGCGATGCGCGGCGCTGATCGCGCCGCTCGCCTGCGCGGTCGCCCTCCTCCCCGCCCCCGCCGACGCCGCCAAGCGCTGGACGCAGTACACGCGCCCCGCGCAGTACGGGGTCGTCGAGGAGGCGAACGTGCCGATCCGCATGCCCGACGGGGTGGTGTTGCGAGCGAACGTGGCACGCCCGGACTCGCCCGGACCCCACCCGGCGCTGATCGTCCAGACGCCGTACAACAAGGACTTCGTCGTCAACGAGTTCCTCGGCGGCACCTCGCGCTGGTTCGTGGAGCGCGGCTACGCGGTGGTCACCGTGGACGTGCGCGGGACCGGCGCCTCCGGCGGCGTTTGGGACAGCTTCGGACCGAACGAGCAGCGCGACGGCGCGGCGGTGGTGCGCTGGGTCCGGCGCCAGCCCTGGTCGAACGGGCGGGTCGGGCTCACCGGGCCCTCGTACATGGCGATCACGCAGATCTACACGGCGGCGCAGCGGCCGAAGGGCCTCAAGGCGATCTTCCCGATCGTGCCGCTCGGCGACGGCTACCGGGACATCGTCTTCTCCGGCGGGCAGATCAACGTCGCGTTCATCCCGCTGTGGCTCGGCCTGGTGACCGCGGGCAGCCTGGTGCCGGCGCCGGAGATCGACCCCGACGATCCGATCGGCAGCCTGCTGGGGTCGCTGAACGCGCTCGTCTCGCATATCGCCGGTGCGCTCTCCTTCCAGATCCCGACGATCGTCGAGGCGGCCGCCGGCGGCGACATCGCCTACGACGGCCCCTTCTGGAAGACGCGCTCGCCGCTCGAGGCGCTGCGCCGCGTGAACGTCCCGACCTTCGTGGTGGGCGGCCTTCACGACATCTTCCAGCGCGGCGAACCGCTCATCTACGAGCGCCTCAAGAACCGGGTTCCCGCCCGCCTGCTGATCGGGCCGTGGACGCACGTGGGCGCCTCGACCGGCGAGGGGCTGCCGCGCGACGGGGTGCCCGACCTGCGCGAGATCGCGCTGCGCTGGTTCGACCGCTGGGTCATGGGCAAGCGGCGGGCGACCCGCATCGCACGCATGCCCCGGGTGACACAGTGGGTCTGGGGGCGCGAACGCTACGCGGTGCAGCGCGACTGGCCGAACCCGCGCCTGCGCCCCACACGCCTGCATCTGCGCGGCGGCAAGCGGCTCGCGCGCTCGGCGCCGTCGGCCGCCGAGCCGGCGCAGAGCTTCCTCCAGCATCCGCTTTCGGGAATCTGCACGCAGTCGACCGTGCAGTGGACAGCGGGCCTCGGCGAGGCGATCCCATGCACCACCGACAACCGCTTGAACGAGCTCGGCGAGGCCGTCTACACCACGGCGCCACGTAAGCGGCCGTTGCGGCTCGACGGCCCGGCGCTCGCCGACCTGTGGGTGACGACGACCGCGCGCGAAGCGGTGCTCTCCGTGCGGCTGACCGACGTCGCGCCGGACGGGACCTCCACCGAGCTCACCTCGGGCTGGTTGGCGGCCACCTTCCGCGCCGTCGACCGCTCGCGCAGCCGGTTCGTCAACGGCCGGCTGCTGCAGCCCTGGCACCCCTTCACCAAGGCCTCTGTGCGCCCGGTGCGGCCCGGCGAGCCGACGCGCATGCGCGTGGAGATCTTCCCTACCTCGGCGGTGATCAAGCCGGGCCACCGCCTGCGGCTGACGATCGGCCCCTCGGACTTCCCGCATCAGCTGCCGCCCCTCCCCCAGGCGCTCGACTCCCTGCTCGGCCAGGTGCGGGTGCTGACCGATCAGGCGCACCCCTCCTTCGTGGAGCTCCCCGTGCGCCGCGCGAAGTGCCGGCCCGGCGCCTGCGGCCGCCACCCGGTGCCACGCCTGCTCCGCGGCCGGGGCTGAGCGCGAGTTCGCGATTTCGCCGAGTAATCCCACGAAATCACGAACTCGCGGCGGACGCGCCCGCGACTTCGTGATCCTGTGGGATCAACCAACGGAATCGCGATGTCGCGGGGACGCGTAGGCTGCCGCCCATGAAGGAACTCGAGACGATCGACGTCTCGGTCGCCGACGGCGCCGCGACGGTCACGCTGAACCGCCCCGAGAAGCTCAACGCGTGGAACCTCCAGCTTGGGCTCGATCTGCGCGAGGCCGTCGATGCCCTCGCCACCGATGCGTCCGTGCGCGCCGTGCTGATCACGGGCGCGGGCCGAGCGTTCTCCTCGGGCGCGGATCTCAGCGAGCCGGCCGAGACGGCGCCCGACGGCAGCCTCGACCTCGGCGGCGTATTGCGTGAGCGCTACAACCCGATCATCACCGCCCTGCGCGAGATGCCCAAGCCGGTGGTCTGCGCCGTCAACGGCCCCGCGGTCGGGATCGGCTGCTCGCTCGCGCTGGCCGGCGACCTCGTGCTCGCCGCGCGCTCGTCCTACTTCCTGCTCGCCTTCGTGAACATCGGCCTCGTCCCCGACGGCGGCGCGAGCGCCTTCGTGCCCGCCCGCGCCGGGCTCGCCCGCGCGATGGAGATGACGCTGCTCGGCGAGCGCGTCGGCGCCGAACAGGCGCTCGAGTGGGGCCTCGTCAACCGCGTCGTCGACGACGAGCAGCTCGCGGCCGAGGCGTCGGCGCTCGTCGCCCGCCTCGCCAAGGGCCCGACCAAGGCCTACGCGAACGCCAAGGCGCTCATCAACCGCCGCATGTACGCGGGCCTGGAGGAACAGCTCGAGGCCGAGGCGGTCGCACAGGGCGAACAGGCGCGCAGCAAGGACTTCATCGAGGGCGTCACGGCCTTCCTGCAGAAACGCGAACCGAACTACAGCGGCGAGTAACGCCGCCTGGCCGTCAGCGCGAGCGGGCCTCGCGCCGGGCTGCGGCCAGCTCGCGGCGCACGACGTCTGTCTGGTCGGGAATGCGCAGGCGTTCCTCGAGAACCGGGATCGCGTCCTCGGGTCGACCGGCAAGCCGCAGCGCGTTGCCGAGGTTGAACAGCGCGTAGGCGTAGTTGATGTCGTCGGTGCCGGGCGGGAACGAGCGCACGGCTCGCTCGAGGATCGGGATCGCCTCGGCGTAACGGCCCTGCTGGATCAGCCGGTAGCCCTCGTCGTTGAGCGCCGCGCCGCGCTCCGGGCTGGAACCCGACGCGGTCACCGTGCCCGTGGCGCCGTCGTCGGGCGGTGGCTCGGCCTCGTCCCCGGACGGCGCGGGGGCTTCGGCTTGCGGCGTGCGCCCGCCCGGCTCGGCGCGGTCCTGGCGACGCTCCTCGCGCTGCGCAGCACGCTGGCGCGGTTCATCCGCGCCCTCGTCGCCGCCAAGCGCGATGACGAGCGCCACCCCCGCCGCGACCACGCCGATCCCGAGCGCGAGCGCCGCGGCGACTCGCGCCCGGGGGCGCTGGGTGGCCGGCGGATCGGCGGGCGGCTCGGACGGCGCCGCGCTGGGCGCCGGCAAAACGGGCGCCGGCGCGACCGGAGTCGCGCCCTGGGCCTCGTCGAGCAACGCCAGGGCCGCCTCCGCGGAGCGGGGCCGCGCCTCGGGGCGCTCGGCGGTGAGCCGCTCGACGAGCTCGGCGAGCGCCGGGTCGGGATCGTCGCCCAGGCAGCGCGCCAGCAGGACGCCGCAAGCGAAGAGGTCGCTGCGCACGCTGGCGGGATCGCCACGCCACAGCTCGGGTGCCATGTAGCGCGCCGTGCCCGGGATCTGCCCGGGCTGGGTGAGCGCCGTGGCCTCATCCGGCCGGGCGATGCCGAAGTCGGTGAGGCAGGCGCGCCCGTCTGGGGCGAACAGCACGTTCCCCGGCTTCACGTCGCGGTGCACGATGCCGGCCGAGTGGATGTGCCCGAGCGCGGCGAGCAGATCGCGCGCAAGCCGCTCGCAGTCGATCGCCCGGCGCTCGTCGAGCCAGCGCGCGAGGGAGCCGCCGGGCAGGTATGCCATGACGAGGAAAGGCTGCTCCTCGTTTGCGTCGAAGTCGTAGACCGAGACCAGGTTTGGGTGCTGCAGTCGCGCCGCAAGCCGCGCCTCACGGCGAAACCGCGCGAGCCAGGCCGCGTCGGAAGCGAGCCCCTCGGAGAGGACCTTCACGGCGACCGGCCGCTCGAGCACGGTGTCGCGCGCGAGCCACACCGACGCCGCGCCGCCGTGGCCGAGCAGGCGCTCGATCTCGTAGCGGCCCGCCCGGAGCCGCGTCCCACGCTCGAGGGCCGGGCTCATTCCGGCGCCGTCGCGAGGCGCGACTGGTCGCCAAGCTCGGCGACCGACTGGTAGACCGCCACCGCGCCGGCGGCGCGCAGCTCCTCCTCACCGAATCCGCCCGTCAGCACCCCGGTCGGGCGGACGTGGGCGCGGAGCGCCGCTTCAACGTCCCAGACCGAATCGCCGATCATGTCCGCCGGTTCGCCCGAGCTCCAGCCCTGGCGCTCGGCGAGCCCCAGCGCGGCGCGCACGAGATCGGGTTCCGGCTTCGTCGCCTCGACGTCGGCTGACGTCGTCCAGCCGTCGGCAATCTCGCGCGCGTCCAGCAAGTCCAGGTAGTGGTCGACCTCGTCTTCCTTCGCGGAGGACGCCAGGATGACGAGCCGACCGGCGCCTTTTAGGGACTCGATCAAAGCGCGCGCCTCCGGGACCGCGCGCACCTCGCCGATCAGCTCCTGGTAGCGGTCCCCCTCGACGTCCCTGATGCGGTCGCCATGCTCGCGCTCGACCTCGGGACCGGCCAGCGCCTCGACGAGCTGATCGCCGCCCATGCCGATATGACGATGGATGCGCCACAGCGGCACGGCGATCCCGACAGCCGCGAACGCTCGATCCCATGCCAGCGTGTGGTGGTAGTTCGAGTCCACCAGTGTGCCGTCAATGTCGAGGATCACGACGTCGGTCATCGCACGAAATCCATGCTCTCGCGGCCCCTACCCAACGCCCGGACGCCAAAAACGGCACCCGGGCGCGCGGGCGAGGTGGCAGGATCAGCGAATGAAGCCGATCGAACTACCGGGCAAGGTCGCGCTGATCACGGGCGCCGCGCGCGGGATCGGGCTCGCGACGGCGAAGCTGCTGCACGCGCGGGGCGCGATGGTCGTCGTCGTGGACCTGGATCCGGACCGCGCGGCCGAGGCCGCGGCCGAGATCGGCCCCCGGGCCCACGGGATCGGTGCGGACGTGACCGATTCCGCCGCGATGGAGCGCGCGGTGGCCGCCACCGTGGAGCGCTTCGGCGGGCTCGACATCGTGATGGCTAACGCCGGGATCGCGCCGCCGCAGCGCACTGCCGCGGCGCTCGGGCCGGAGGTCTTCGAGCGCGTCATCGAGGTGGACCTGCTGGGCGTATGGCGCACGGTGCGCCCGGCGCTGCCGCAGATCAGCGAGCGGCGCGGACACGTCCTGGTCGTCGCGTCCATCTACGCGTTCATGAACGGGGTGCTCAACTCGCCGTACGCGATGGCCAAAGCAGGAGTCGAGCAGCTGGGCCGCGCGCTGCGCGTGGAGCTCCGTCCCGCGGGCGCCAGCGCCGGCGTGGCCTACTTCGGCTTCATCGACACGGACATGGTGCGCGACGCCTTCGCCGACCCCGTCACCCAGCAGCTCGAGAGCGCCTTCCCCGCCTGGATGCTGCGCCGCCATCCGCCGGAGCGTGCCGCCGAGCGGGTCGTCCGCGGGATCGAGCGCCGCGCCGCGCGCACGATCTTCCCGCGGTGGTGGGCCGGCTGGTCGGCGCTGCGCGGGGTGCTGAACCCCCTCTTCGACGCCCGGGCGGAGCGCGACGAGCGCGTGCTCGAAGCCGTGCGCCGCGGCTCGAAGCCCTGAGGCGCGCCCGGCGCACCGGCCTCCGGCCGGGCGCTGCGCTCCCGTAGCCTCCCGCTGCATGAGCCGGGCCACGCGTGAGCGCTTGCGACTCCTCGGACGCTGGGCCGCGGTCACCCTGATCGCCGCGGCCGTGGTCGCGGTGGGCTTCGTGGTCGGCTGGCGGCTCGCCGGGCCGTATTCCGCCGACACCGCGGTCGGGCGCGTCGCCTTCCAGCTCTCCCCCTCGCTGCGCGGCGACGCGGAGGTGGTCGTGCCGGTCGCCGACTGGGGCCTGCGTGCCGACGCGCTCGACGCGCCGCTGCGCATCTCCGCGGAGCTGCGCTCACTGGATCGCCCCGCCCTGCGCCGAGCCGCCGACGGAGAGTCATTCCTGCTCGACGAGCTCGAGGACGACCTGGCGGTCGGCGCGCGCAACGCGATGATCCGCGGGTTCGCGTGGGGCATCGGGGCGAGCGTCGTCCTGCTCGCGCTCGCGACCGCCCTGTGGCGGCGCCTGCGGCCGCGCTGGGGCCTGCTCGCCGCCGGGCTGGCCGTGATCGTCGTCTTCAGCGGCGCCTCGATCGCGCTCGTACGCGGCACCTTCGACGCGCGCGCCTTCCAAAGCCCCACCTACTTCGGGCACGGCGACGAGGTCCAGCGGCTCCTGGAGGTTGCGAACGATCCGAGCGTGCGCAGCGCCTATGGCTCGACCGTGTCGAGCATCCTGCGCAGCGTGACCACCGTTCTCGCGGAGGTGCCGACCGGCGAGCCCACCGGGCGCACGCTCTCCGTCGCCTCCGACTTCCACGCCAACGCGCTCGTGGTCTATCCACTCGCGCAGGCGATCGGAGAGGATCCGCTGCTGCTCGCCGGCGACTTCGGGCAGCGCGGCGGCGAAGCGGAGGCGGCGCTGCTGGCGCCGCGGATCGCGGCGCTCGGGGAGCGCGTCGTCGCGGTCTCCGGCAATCACGACAGCCGCACCGTGATGCGAGCGCTCGCCGATCGAGGCGTCACGGTGCTCGGCACCGACACCGATCCAGCCGACGACGACCCGCCCCGCTTCGTGACCGAGATCGACGGCTTACGGGTCGCCGGCTTTCCCGATCCGCTCGAGTGGACCCGCCCGAACGACCCGCCCAACCGGCCCGTGACGTTCAACGACCTCCCGAATCCCGAGGTCGCCTTCGTCGCGGCCGCCAACGAGCTCGTGCGCTGGTTCGACTCCCTGCAGCCGGCTCCCGACGTGGTCATGGTCCACCAGAACGCGCTCGCCCAGCGGCTCGCGGAGGTCCTGCACGCGCGCGGCGAGGAGCGCGGGCTCGTGATCGTCACCGGCCATGACCACCGCCAGCACATCGACCGCTACGGCGACATCGTGGTCGTCGACGGCGGCTCGGTGGGCGCGGGCGGCATCTTCGACGCGGGCCGGGAGGCGATCGGCTTCGCGCGCCTGCACTTCTCGGCGGCGACCCCGGCGCTGCAGTCCGTCGACCTGATCGCGATCGAGCCCTTCACGGGACAGGCGCGCGCCTCGCGCATCGCGCTCACCGAGCTGTGCCCCGAGGAGGAACGTTGCAGCTTCGAGCCCGAACCGCTCACGAGCGGAACTCCGCGCCCGTAGCCGGCGGCGCCGGTCCGACCGAGATGACCGGGAGGACCCCTGCCGCGCCGAGCCTGTAGGTTCGGGCCCGGAAGGCAGCAGTTCGACGGAAGCGAGGTAGCGATGGCCGCCGAGAGCAAGGCGACGACCGTATGGGAAGGCAACCTGTTCGAGGGGCGCGGCACGACGAACCCGGCGAGCAGCGCGATCGGCGAGGTCGAGGTCACCTGGGGACGGCGCACCGAACGCACGGATGACGCGACGAGCCCCGAGGAGCTCCTCGCCGCGGCGCACTCCTCGTGCTTCTGCATGGCGCTCTCCAACGTGCTCGACGAAGCGGGCAACCCGCCCGAGCGGCTCGAGGCCACGGCGACCGTGGGCTTCGTCCCCGGCGAGGGCGTGTCGGGCTCGCACATCGAGGTACGCGGGCGGGTGCCGGGCATCGACCAGCAAGCCTTCGAGCAGGCGGCGCAGGACGCCGGCAAGAACTGCCCGATCTCGCAGGCGCTCGCGATCGACATCACCGTCGACGCGACGCTCGAGGGCTAGGCGCCGGAAGGCAGAGGCCGCGGGCGGTCAGTCGCCGGCGACCAGCAAGGCGGCGCCGATCGCGCCGCCCAGATCGCCGAGCTTCGCGAGCACGAGCTGCGGCGGGCGGTCGTCGCGGAAGAGGTGCGGCACCATCGCCGCGCGCAGGCGCTCGCCGTGCGACTCACCGAAGCGCACGCCCATGCCCCCGCCCAGCACGACGGCGTCGATGTCGAGCAGGTTGATGGTCGAGGCGACCGCGACGGCGATGGCCTCGATCGCCTGATCGATCAGCTCCGCCGCCAGCGCGTCCTGCTGCCGCAGCGCACGCGCCCAGATGCCGCTCGTGAGACGGTCGCGTCCCTTGCGCTCCATGAGCTCGAAGAGCACCGTCGGCTCGCCGGCCTCGTGGCGCTCCCGGGCCTGACGCTCCATCGAGACCCGCCCCGCGTACGCCTCCATGCACCCGCGCCGCCCGCACGGGCAGATCGCGCCGTCGTACTTCACGACCACGTGGCCGAGCTCGCCCGCCGCTCCGCGCCCGAGCCAGGGGCGGCCGTCGAGGAAGATCGCGCCGCCCACGCCCGTTCCCCAGAACACCCCGAGGAACGAGGGATGCTCGCGGCCGGCCCCGAGCTCGAGCTCCGCGTGCGCCGCCACCTGCACGTCGTTGCCGAGCGCGACGGGAACGCCGAGCTCACCGCCCAGCGCGTCGGCGAGCGCGAAGGTGCCATCCCAGCCGGGGAGGTTCTTGGCGCTGGTGACCGTGCCCGCCGCCTCGTCGACGACCCCGGGAGAGCCCACGCCGACGCCCGCGAGCTCCCCGACCTCGACGCCCGCCTTCTCGGCAGCGTCGAGCATGGTCCGGTCCATGGCGGCCGCGACGTCAGCAGGGCCGCCCTTGCGGGGCGTCTCGCGCCGCGCGTCGCCCAGCGGGCGGTTCTCGTGGTCGACGACGACCGCCTGGATCTTGGTGCCGCCGAGGTCGATGCCGCCGCGGAGGCTCACAGCTCGGCCGCCTCCTCGCGCTCGCGCTCAACCGCGATCAGCCTGCTGACGGCGTCGATCAGCGAGAGGTGCGTGAACGCCTGCGGGTAGTTGCCGAGGTGCCTGCCGCTGCGCGAGTCGATCTCCTCCGCGTAGAGGCCCAGAGGGCCCGCGAACGACAGCAGCTTCTCGCAGAGCGCGCGGGCGCGCGTCTCCTCGCCGATCATCACCAGGGCGGAGACCAGCCAAAACGAACAGATCGTGAACGTGCCCTCCTCGCCGCTGAGGCCGTCGTCGGTGGCGTCCGTGCGGTAGCGGAGGACGAGCCCGTCTTGGGTGAGCTCATCCGCGATCGCGAGCACCGTGGCGCGCACGCGCTCGTCGTCCCCGGGGAGGAAGTCCATCATCGGGATCAGGAGCAGTGAGGCGTCGAGCGCGTCGCCGCCGTAGTGCTGGACGAACACGCCGCGGTCGTCGAGGCCGTTGGCGAGAACGTCCGCTTTGATCTCCTCGGCCACGGCGCGCCAGGCACGCGCGCGTTCCTCCTCGTCGCGCCGCTGCGCGAGCTTGGCGCCACGGTCGAGGGCAACCCAACACAGCACCTTGGAGCTCGTGAAGTGCTTGGGCTCGCCGCGGATCTCCCAGATGCCGCGGTCGGGCTCGCGCCAGTTCTCGATCGCCTGCTCGACCAACTGCGCGATGCGCTCCCACGCCGGGGTGGGGATCGCGTCGAACAACCGGTGATGCGTGTTGATGTAGACGGAATCCAGCAGCATCCCCCACACGTCGTGCTGGCGCTGGTTCCAGGCGCCGTTGCCGATCCGCACGGGACGCGCCCCCTCGTAGCCGCTCAGGTGATCCAGCGTGTGCTCGTGCAGCTCGTGCTCCCCACCGACCCCGTACATGATCTGCAGCGGGCGGCTGCCGACGGCCTCGATCACGAAGGCGAAGTACTGGAAGGCCTCCCAGTGAAAGCCCAGCTTCAGCAGGCCGGCGAGCATGAACGCGGAGTCGCGGATCCACGAGTAGCGGTAGTCCCAGTTGCGCTCGCCGCCGGGGGTCTCGGGCAGCGAGGTCGTCGCCGCCGCGAGCACGGCGCCCGTCGGCCCATAGCTGAGGCCCTTGAGCGTGAGCGCGCTCTGCTCAAGATGGTCGCGCCAGGGGTGGTCGGGGATCGTGCCGCCCTTGAGCCACTCGCGCCAGCCGTGCGCCGTCTGCTCGGAGCGCTCGAAGGCATCGGCCGTGTCGGTCGGCGGCTCGCACCGCCAGCTCAGCGCCGCGAACGCCTCCTCGCCCTCGTGCAGCCGGGTGTGCGCGTAAGCGCGCGCCGGAGCGAGGTCGAGGTTGAGGCTCGTGACGAGCCGCAGCGCGGGGCCGTCGCCGGCCGGCGTCACGGTGGCGTCGCCGTAGCCATCGCCGGTCCACTCCCAGCTGCTCTGCGCGCGCCCGTAATCGAACGCGGGCATGCAGTTGAGGAACATCTCGACGTCGCCCTCGATGCAGCGCACCGTGCGCAGCAGCATGCCCTCGGCCGTGAAGTCGGCGGGCGCACGGCGGTAGCGCTCCGAGCGGGCGCCGTGCCACGGAGCCATCACCAGGCAGTCGTGGACGACGGCCCAGCCGCTCGGTGTCTGCCAGGTCGTCTCGAGCACCAGCGTGCCGGGCAGATACCGGCGCTCGCTGGGCACGAGCACGCCGTCGGGCGCGAACGTGAACGAGCCCGCCTGGCGGTCGAGCAGCGCTCCGAACACGCTCGGGGAGTCGGGCCGCGGCAAGCACAGCCACTCCACCGCGCCGCTCGGCGCGATCAGCGCCGGCACCTCGCAATCCGACAGGAACGCGTAGTCCGCGATCGGCGGAAAGCGGGAGGTGCCGGCGGCGCTCATCGGGACACCGGTCCCCGCGCTGTGGGGCGCGCCCTCACACCGAGCCCGCCTCGCTGGCCCGGGCCGCCCGGTAACGGCGGATCAGCGCGTCCGTGGAGCTGTCGTGGCCGAGCTCGTCGTCGCCGGCCGCGCGCAGCTCGGGCACGATCCGCTTGGCGAGCGCCTTGCCGAGCTCGACGCCCCACTGGTCGAACGAGTTGATGCCCCAGATCGCGCCCTGCGTGAAGACCGCGTGCTCATACAGCGCGACGAGGTTGCCGAGCACCGCCGGCGTCAGGCGCTCGGCGAGGATCATGTTCGAGGGCCGGTTGCCGGGGAAGGTGCGGTGCGGGACCAGCTCCTCGGCGACGCCCTCGGCGCGCACCTCGTCCGCGGTCTTGCCGAAAGCGAGCGCCTCGGCCTGGGCGAAGAGGTTCGCGACGAGCAGGTCGTGATGCTCGCCGATCGGGTTGAGGCTGCGCTGAAAGCCGATGAAGTCGGCCGGCACCAGGTGCGTGCCCTGGTGCAGGAGCTGGAAGAACGAGTGCTGGCCGTTCGTGCCGGGCTCGCCCCAGTAGATCGGCCCGGTGGCCACGTCCACCTCGGTCCCGTCGAGCCGCACGCGCTTGCCGTTCGACTCCATCGTCAGCTGCTGGAGGTAAGCCGGGAAGCGCTTGAGGTACTGGTCGTAGGGCAGGACCGCCACGCTCTGCGCGCCGAAGAAGTTCGCGTACCAGACGGTCAGCAGCCCGAGCAGCGCCGGCATGTTGCGCTCGAGCGGCGCCGTGCGGAAGTGCTCGTCCATCGCGTGGAAGCCCGCGAGCAGCTCGGCGAAGCGCTCGGATCCGATCGCGACCATCGTCGAGAGGCCGATCGCCGAGTCCATCGAGTAGCGCCCGCCGACCCAGTCCCAGAAGCCGAACATGTTCGCGGTGTCGATGCCGAACTCGGCCACGGCCTCCGCGTTGGTGGAGACCGCCACGAAGTGCTTGGCGATCGCCTCCTCCTCGCCGCCGAGCCCGGCGAGCGCCCACTCGCGCGCCGTCTGGGCGTTCGTCATCGTCTCCAGCGTCGTGAACGTCTTCGAGGCGACGATGAAGAGCGTCTCGGCGGGGTCGAGGTCCACCGTAGCCTCGGCGAAGTCCGTCCCGTCGACGTTGGAGACGAAGCGGAAGTTCATCTCGCGCCGCGAGTAGTGGCGCAGGGCCTCGTAGGCCATCACCGGGCCCAGATCGGAGCCGCCGATGCCGATGTTGATGACGTTGCGGATCGGCCGGCCCGTGTGGCCCCGCCACTCCCCGCTGCGCACGCGGCCCGCGAAGTCGCTCATCCGCTCGAGCACCTCGTGGACCTCGGCGACGACGTCGGTGCCGTCGACGATCAGCGAGCGCTCGCGCGGCATGCGCAGCGCGACGTGCAGGACCGAGCGGTCCTCGGTGGTGTTGATCCGCTCCCCGGCGAACATCGCGTCGCGCCGCTCCTCGACGCCCCGCTCGCGCGCGAGCGCCGTGAGCAACTCGACCGTCTCGGGGGTGATCCGGTTCTTCGAGTAGTCGAGGAAGAGCTCCCCGGCCGTGAGCGTCAGCCGCTCGCCGCGCTCCGGGTCCTCCGCGAAGAGCTCGCGCAGGTGCCGCGCGCCGATCTCGCCGTGGTGGCGCGCGAGCGCCTCCCAGGCGCTCAAGCGAGCAGCTCCTTCGCGCGTGCGACCACGCGGTCGGGGGTGAAACCGAATTTCGTCTGGACGTCGCGCAGGGGCGCGGACGAGCCGAAGGTGTGCATTCCGATCATCGCGCCGGCGGATCCTACGTATCGGTCCCAGCCGAGGGTGGCCGCCTCTTCGATGCCCAGCCGGGCGGTGATCGCGGGCGGCAGGATCTCGTCGCGGTACTCGGCGGGCTGGCGGTCGAAGAGGTTCCAGGAGGGCAGGCTGACCACGCGGGAGCGCACCCCCTCGGCGGCGAGCTGCTCATGGGCCGCGAGCGCCAGGTGGACCTCGCTGCCCGTGGCGATCAGGATCAGCTCGGGGTCGCCGTCCGGGGGATCGGCGAGCACGTAGCCGCCGCGGCGCAGGCCCGACGCGGGCGCGTAGCGCGAGCGGTCGATGGCGGGCACGCTCTGGCGGGTCAGCACGAGCGCGACCGGCTGGTGATGCTGTTCCATCACGATCCGCCACGCCTCCGCTACCTCCGGGCCGTCGGCCGGGCGGATCACGTTGAGGCCCGGGACCGCCCGCAGCGACGCCAGGTGCTCGACCGGCTGGTGCGTGGGCCCGTCCTCGCCGAGCCCGATCGAATCGTGCGTGAAGATGTGGATCACCGGCAGCTCCATCAGGGCGGAGAGGCGGATCGCCGGCCGCGCGTAGTCGGAGAAGACCAGGTACGTGGACCACGCCGGCCGGACCTTGGCGAGCGCGAGACCGTTCGAGATCGCCGCCGACGCGTGCTCGCGGATCCCGTAGTGGAGCTGGCGGCCCGCGCGGTTGGCCGGCGTGAAGGCCTGCTCACCCTCCAGGCCGACAGCCGTCGAGCCGGTGAGGTCGGCCGAGCCGACCACGAGCCACGGCACCCGCCGCGCCACGGCGTTCAGCACCGCGTTCGAGGCCTTGCGGGTGGCGAGCGCCTCGCTCTGACCGGCGAAGTCGGGGATTTCCGCGTCCCAGTCGTCGGGTAGCTCGCGCCGCTGCATGCGAACGATCTCGTCGGCCAGGCCCGGCTCCTCGCCGCGGAAGCGCTCGAGCATCGCCTCCCACTCCCCGCGCAGGCGGCGGCCGCGCTCGCCCACCCCGGCCGCGAAGTGCTCGCGGACCCCGTCGGGCACGAGGAACTCGGCGTCCTCCGGCCAGCCGTAGGCGCGCTTGGTCGCGCGGACCTCGTCCTCGCCGAGCGGCTCGCCGTGCGCGGCGGCCGTGTCGACCTTGTGCGGCGAGCCGTAGCCGATGTGGCTGTCGACGATGACGAGCGTGGGACGCTCCGCCTCCGAGCGGAAGGATTCGAACGCCTGCGTCAGCAGCCCCAGGTCGTTGGCGTCCCCAACCCGCGTGACGTGCCAGCCGTAGCCGGCGAAGCGCTCGGCGACGTCGTCCGTGTAGGTGATCGCCGTGTCGCCGTCGATCGAGATGTGGTTGTTGTCGTAGACCCAGCAGAGGTTCCCGAGGTGCTGGTTGCCCGCGATCGAAGCCGCCTCGCCCGAGACGCCCTCCATCAGGTCGCCGTCCCCGCAGAGCACGTAGACGTCGTAGTCGAAGAGCTCGTACCCCGGGCGGTTGTAACGCGCGCCGAGCCAGCGGGCGGCGATCGCCATGCCGACGCTGGTCGCGACGCCCTGGCCGAGCGGCCCCGTGGTGGTCTCGACCCCGGACGTCCAGCGGTACTCGGGATGCCCCGCCGCCTTGGAGTCGAGCTGGCGGAAGCGCCGGATGTCGTCGAGCGAGACCGACGGCTCCCCGAGGGTCTCGTAGTCGGAGTCGACGGCCCGCACGTCCGCGAGATGCAGGAGCGCGTAGAGCAGCATCGAGGCGTGGCCCGCGGAGAGCACGAAGCGGTCGCGGTTCGGCCAGATCGGATCCGAGGGGTCGAAGCGCAGGAAGCGCTGCCAGATCGTGTAGGCGACCGGGGCCAGGGCCATGGGCGTCCCCGGGTGGCCGGAGTTGGCCGCCTGGATGGCGTCGATCGCGAGCGTGCGGATGGTGTTGACGCTCAGCTCGTCGAGCGCACTCCCCTCGGTGGGCGTGGCCTGCACGCCCTCAGAATAAGCGCCGCGGGGTACGCGTGGGTGGTGAAGTTCGGCCGGTGATTTAAGTTTCGGCACGTGACCACGAGCGACGACGCCAAGCGAGCGGCCGCGCGAGCGGCCGCGGAGTTGGTCGAAAACGGCATGACGGTGGGCCTGGGGACGGGCTCGACCGTGGCGCACCTCCTCCCCGCCCTCGCGGAGCGCGGGCTCGAGATCCGCTGCGTTGCGACATCGAACGCGACGGAGAAGCAGGCCCTGGAGCTCGGCATCCCCGTCGAGCCGTTTGCCGAGCTCGACCGCCTCGACATCGCGATCGACGGCGCCGACCAGATCGCGCCCGACGGCTGGCTCGTCAAGGGCGGCGGCGGCGCGCACACGCGGGAAAAGGTCGTCGCGGCGGCGGCCGAGCGCTTCGTGGTGATCGCGGACGAGTCGAAGCTCGTCGGGCACATCGCGCCGCCCATTCCTCTCGAGCTACTCGCCTACGGTCTGCGCGCGACCCTGCGGGGCCTCGGCGAGGCGCGGGTTCGCGAGGGGGCGCCGCCCAGCCCCGACGGCGGGGTGATCGCCGACTTCATCGGCGCGGTGGACAACCCGGCCGAGCTCGCCAAGCGACTCGCCGACACCGCGGGCGTCGTCGACCACGGGCTCTTCGCCGCCGAGCTCGTGAGCGAGGCCTACATCGGCCGCGCCGACGGCTCGGTCGAGCGGCTCACCTTCTAGACCGGCGTCGTTTAGACCGGCGTCGCGGCGAGCCCTCGCCGGCTGCCTGCACGACTTCGCGATTTCGTGGGATCAACCAACAAGATCGCGAACTCGCGAGAGCGCTCGACGCGAGTGCACGATTTCGTGGGATCAACCGACATCATCGTGAAGTCGTGGGGCGGGCTACGCGAGTGCACGATTGTGTGGGATCAACCAACAGGATCGTGAAGTCGCGAGGGGGCGCTGCGCGAGTTCGCGATTTCGTGGGATCAACCGGTGAAATCGTGAAGTCGTGGTCCCGGGGGGTTTGGGTCAGCCGAGCGCGGCTTGGTCGGCGATGAGCGTGGCGCTGGCCGCGCGGACGCGGGCCGCGGGGATCGACTCGTCGCCCGCCCGCAGGGCGCGCAGGGCCGGGCGTTTCTCCGCGCCGGTGACGAGCCACAGGACCGCTCTCGCCCGGGCGAGCGCCGGATAGGTGAGCGTCAGGCGGCGGCGGCCCTGGTAGGCGGTCGCGGTCGGCGCGACGAGGCGCGCGGCCTCGCCGAGCACCGCGTCGCCCGGAACGAGCGAGGCCGTGTGGCCGTCGGCGCCGAGCCCGAGGTGGACGAGGTCGAATCGCTCCGGCAGCTCGGCCTCGTACGCGCGCGCCGCCGAGTCCAGGTCGGCCTCTTCAACGGGCATCGGGCGCAGTCGCTCGACGGCCGCCGCCGGCAGCGACTCGCGCAGGTGCGTGAGGTTGCGGTCCGCATCGCCGTCGGGCGCAGCCCGCTCGTCCACCTGGAAGAGCGCGCCGCGCTCCCACGGGACCTCGTGATCGGCCAGGCGCGCGCACATGAGCCAGGGCGTGCGCCCGCCGCTCAGCGCGATCGCGAAGCCGCCCCGGTCCGCCGCCGCCGCACGGGCGGCAGCAGCGATGCGCGCCGCCGCGCGGGCGGCCGCGTCCGCCGCGTCGGCGGCCCGTTCCACCTCCAGGCTCAGGCCGGTTTCTCCTCGTGCCCGCCGAACTGCTTGCGCATCGCCGCCAGCACGCGGTTGGCGAAATCGTCGAGGTCGCGCGACGCGAAGCGCTCGTAGAGCGCCGTCGTGAGCACGGGGGTCGGGACGCCCTCCTCGATCGCCGCGATCGACGTCCAGCGCCCCTCGCCGGAGTCGGAGACGCGTCCAGCGAAATCGCCGAGGTCGGGCGACTCGCGCAGCGCCGCCGCCGTCAGGTCGAGCAGCCAGGAGCCGATCACGCTCCCGCGTCGCCACAGCTCCGCGACCTCCGCGATGTCGATCTCGTAGCGGTAGTACTCGGGGTGCGCGAGCGGCGCGGTCTCCGCGTCGGCCTCGCGGTCCTCCGCGCCGGCGTTGGCGCCCTTGAGCACGTTGAGCCCCTCGGCGTAGGCGGCCATCACGCCGTACTCGATGCCGTTGTGCACCATCTTCACGAAGTGCCCGGCGCCGTTCGGGCCGCAGTGCAAGTACCCCTGCTCGGCGGGGGTCGGATCCCCGTCGCGGCCGGGGGTCCGCGCGGCGGCGTCGACGCCGGGGGCGAGCGCCGCGAAGATCGGGTCGAGGCGCTGCACGGCCTCGTCGGGCCCGCCGATCATCAGGCAGTACCCGCGCTCGAGCCCGAACACGCCGCCGCTCGTCCCGCAATCGATGTAGTCGAGGCCGCGCTCGCGCAGCTCGGCGGCCCTGCGGATGTCGTCGCGGTAGTTGGAGTTGCCGCCGTCGATCACCACGTCGCCCGGCTCCAGCACCTCCGCGACCGCGCGCACGGTGGACTCGGTGATCTCACCGGCCGGCACCATGAGCCACACGGCTCGCGGCGGGGTGAGCTGTGCGGCGAGCTCGGTCAGGGAGCCAACCCCCTCCATCCCCTCGGACGCCAACTCCTGCACCGCATCGGGGTTGACGTCGTAGACCACGCAGCGATGACCGGCGCGTTTGAGACGGCGAGCGATGTTGGCGCCCATCCTCCCGAGGCCGACGACACCGAGCTCCGAACGCTCGCTCATAGATCACTCCTTCGCGTCGAGTTCGTCGCATCCTAAGAGCACGCCTGGCGTCGCGTGTGGAGATTTCGGCCGAACCGGACATCCCGGACGCGCCGCGCACGGTAGGGTCGGGCGAGCGGTGACCCCAGGGGCGGAGCACACCAGGCCGGCGGACGCGCTCGTCATCTTCGGCATCACGGGCGATCTGGCCCGGAAGATGACCCTGAAGGCGCTCTACCGCCTCGAGGAGAAGGGGGCGCTCCACGTGCCGGTGATCGGGGTCGCGCGCAACGACTGGAACGCCGAGCACCTGCGCGAGCACGCCCGCGACGCGGTGCTGGGCACCGTCGACGACGTCGACGAGGGAGTGCTGCGCCGACTCGAGGAGCGCCTCACGTACGTGCAGGGCGATTACGCGGAGGCCGAGACCTACGCCGCGGTGAAGCGCGCGGTGAGCGCCGCCAGCGCCCCCGTCTTCTACCTGGAGATCCCGCCGAGCCTCTTCGCCACGGTCGTACACGGGCTCGGCGACGCGGGGCTCACGGAGGGCGCCCGGGTCGTGATCGAGAAACCGTTCGGGCACGACCTCGCGTCCGCCCAGGCGCTCAACGAAGAGCTCCACGAGGTGCTGGACGAGGACCAGATCCTGCGGATCGACCACTTCCTGGGCAAGGAACCGGTCATGGACATCACGTACCTGCGGTTCGCGAACAGCCTGCTCGAGCCGGTCTGGAACCGCCACTACGTGTCCCACGTGCAGATCACGATGGCCGAGGATTTCGGGGTCGAGGACCGCGGCCGCTTCTACGACCCGGTGGGCGCCCTACGGGACGTCGTCCAGAACCACCTCCTGCAGGTCTTGGCCCTGGTCGCGATGGAACCGCCGTCGGCGAACGAGGAGGACTCGATCCGCGACCGGCGCCTGCAGCTCTTCAAGGCGGTGCGCGCAGCCGACCCGGGCAAGTACGTCCGCGGCCAGTACGAGGGCTACCGCGACATCGACGGCGTCGCCCCCGACTCGCAGACGGAGACCTTCGCGGCACTCGAGCTCGCGATCGACAACTGGCGCTGGGACGGCGTGCCGTTCTTCATCAGGGCCGGCAAGCAGATGCCGACGCACGCGACCGAGGTCAACGTAGTCATGAAGGAGCCGCCGCGGCTGGGCGTTGGACCGGGGCAGGTGCCGGACGCGAACCAGATCGTGATCCGGATCGAGCCCAAGCCGGGAGCGCGCATCCGCTTCATCGCCAAGCGCGCCGGCGACGACGCGTTCGAGCCCGCGGACCTGGAGGTCCTCTTCGACCACGACGGCCGCTCGCTCCCCGAGGCCTACGAGCGCCTCCTCGGGGACGCGCTCGCAGGACGCAACCAGCTGTTCACGCGGGAGGACTCGATCGAGCAAACCTGGCGGATCGTGGAGCCCCTGATCGCGGCACCGCCGCCCGTGTATCCGTACCCTCCAGGCACCTGGGGACCCGCCGAGGCCGAGGAAATCGTGGCCGGGGTCTGCGAGTGGTACGAGCCATGGATGGCGTGAGCGGGAGGGTATGAACGACGAGACGCTGGCGTTCGCGCTGATCGTCGCGAGCGCGACCGCATCGCAATTGATCGCCGCGCGCCTCGCGCTGCCCGCGATCGTGCCCCTGCTCATCGCGGGCGTCCTCCTCGGCGAGTCGGTGACCGGGATCATCGACCCGGTCGATTTGCTTGGCGATCTGCGCGAGCCCTTCGTGAACCTCGCCGTGGCCGTGATCCTCTTCGACGGAGCGCTCTCGCTGCGGCGCAGCGACTTGGCCGGGCGCGGGACCGGCCCGCTCGTCGGCCGCCTGGTGACGATCGGCGTGTTGATCACGTGGGTTCTCGCCACGCTCGCGGCCTGGCTGATCCTCGGCATCGATTGGCGCATCGCCCTGATCCTCGGTGCGGTGCTCACGCTCTCGGGGCCCACGGTCGTGCTGCCCCTGATCGAGTTCGTGCGCCCGAACCGCGAGCTCGCGACCGTGCTGCGCTGGGAGGGCATCCTGATCGACCCCGTTGGCGCGATCCTGGCGGTGCTCACCTTCCACGCGGTCGCCTCAGGCGGCGGCGACCTCGAGCCGGGCACGTTCCTGGGGACGATCGCGGTCGGAGCCGCGATCGGCGTGGTCGCCGCGTTGCTCCTGCAACCGATCGTCAATAGCCCGCGGTTCACCCACGCCCTCAAGTCGATCACGACGCTCGGGGTCGTGCTCACGGCGAGCGCGGTCGCGAGCATCGTCTTCGACGACGCCGGCCTGGTGGCGGCGGTGGCCCTCGGCGCGATGCTCGCCAACAGCGCCGAGCAGGTCGCCCGCGAGACCGAGATCTTTACCGAGACCCTCGTCGCGCTCCTGATCGGGGCCTTGTTCATCGTCCTGGCGGCTGACGTTGAGATCGGCGACGTGACGGCACTCGGCATCGAGGGCCTGCTCTTCGCCGCCGCGCTGATCCTGCTCATCCGGCCGATCTCGAGCTCGGTGTGCGCGCTCGGGTCAGGGATGGCGCGCAACGAGCGAGCTTTCCTCGCCTGGATGATGCCGCGCGGCATAGTCGCGGCGGCGACCGTAGCGGCCTTTCAGATCGATCTCCAGCAGGCCGGCGTGCCCGATGCCGAGGTGCTCATCCCGGCGACCTTCCTCGTGATCGCGGTGACGGTGGCCGTGTACGGGCTCACCGCGCGGCCCGTCGCTGAGCGTCTCGGCGTAACCGCCGATGACGAGCCCGCAGCGGCCGCTAGGGGCGGAACAGGATCTTGACGGCGCCGTCGCTTTTGTCCTGGAACTTCTTATAGGCCTCGGGGGCGTCGGCGAGCGGCACGTGGTGCGTCGCGAAACCGTCGACGCCGAGCGGGTCCTCGTCGGTGAGCAGCGGCAGGATGTCGTCGACCCAGCGCCACACATTGGCCTGGCCCATGCGGATCTGCACCTGCTTGTCGAAGAGGGTGAGCATCGGCATCGGGTCGGCCATGCCGCCGTAGACGCCGCTGATCGAAAGCGTGCCGCCGCGGCGGACGAGCTCGATCGCGAGGTGCAGCGCGTGCAGGCGATCGATGCCCGCCTTCTTCATCAGCCGCTCCGCTACCGAGTCGGGCAGATACCCGGTGAGGTCCTGAGCGAGCTTCGCGCCCGGCGCGCCGTGCGCCTCCATGCCCACCGCGTCGATCACCGAGTTCGGGCCGCGCCCGTCGGTGAGCTCCTGGACGGCGGCGGAGAGGTCGCCATCTTCGAACTCGCGCAGGTCGAGCACCTCCACCCCGCGCTCGCGGGCGCGCTGCAGCCGCTCGTCGACGAGGTCGATGCCGATCACCCGGTGGCCCTTGTGGATCGCGATCCGCGCGGCCATGTCGCCGATCGGCCCCAGCCCGAGGACGGCCAGGCTGCCGCCCGCGGGCGGGTCGGCGTACGCCACGGCCTGCCAGGCCGTCGGCAGCACGTCCGAGAGATAGACGTAGCGGTCGTCGGGCGGCCCCTCGGGGACCTTGATCGGCAGCGCGTTGCCGAACGGCACCCGCAGGAACTCGGCCTGGCCGCCGGGCACCTGTCCGTAGAGTCGCGTGTAGCCGAACAGCGAGGCGCCGCTGCCGTGCTCGTGCACCTGGGTCGTCTCGCACTGCGACTGCAGGCCCTGGTTGCACATGAAGCAGCTCCCGCAGGAGACGTTGAACGGGACCACGACCCGATCGCCGGCCTTCACCTCGGTCACGTCCGGACCGACCTCCTCGACGATGCCCATCGGCTCGTGGCCGAGGATGTCGCCCTCGTCGAGGAACGGGCCCAGCACCTCGTAGAGGTGCAGGTCGGAGCCGCAGAGCCCGGCCGAGGTGACCCGCACGATCACGTCCGTGGGCTCCTGGATGACGGGCTCAGGCACCTCGTCGACGCGCACGTCGCGCTTCCCATGCCATGTGACGGCCTTCATGCGGCTCCTTTCGCTGGCCTGCGGGGCTGACCCGCAAGCCGCTACCCGAGCGCGCGGGCGCGTAACGGCGCCGCCGGCTTCAGAACTGGGGATGCTCGCTGTACGTGCCGAAGACGCCCTGCAGGGCGGCGATGATCTCGCCCTCGGAGACGCGGGCGCGGGCGCAGTCGAGCAGGAGCGGCATCAGGTTCTCGCTGCCGCGCGCGGCCGCGGTGAGCGCGGCGAGCGAGCGCTCGACGGCGGCCTCGTCGCGGGCGGCACGCGTCTTGGCCAGACGCTCGCGCTGGCGGCGCTCGGCGGCGGGGTCGGGCCGGTGGATCTCGACCGGCGGCTCATTCTCGAGCACGTAGTCGTTCACGCCGACCACGATCCGCCGGCGCTCGTCGACGGCGCGCTGGTGCTCGAAGGCGGCGTCGGCGATCTCGCGCTGGGGAAAGCCGCGCTCGATCGCGGCGATCATCCCGCCGAGCTCGTCGATCCGCCGGAAGTAGTCGTAGGCGGCGGCCTCGATCTCGTCGGTGAGCTTCTCGACGAAGTAGGAGCCGGCGAGCGGGTCGACGGTGTTGGTGACGCCGGTCTCGTGGGCGATGATCTGCTGGGTGCGCAGGGCGACGCGCACGGCCTCCTCGGTGGGCAGCGCGAGCGCCTCGTCGAAGGAGTTGGTGTGCAGCGACTGGGTGCCGCCCAACACGCCCGCGAGCGCCTCGATCGCCGTGCGCACGATGTTGTTGAGCGGCTGCTGGGCGGTCAGCGAGACACCCGCGGTCTGCGTGTGGAAGCGCAGGCGCAGCGACTCGGGGCGTTTGGCGCCGTAGGTCTCACGCAGCTCGCGCGCCCAGATGCGCCGTGCAGCGCGGTACTTGGCGATCTCCTCGAAGAAGTCGATGTGGGCGTTGAAGAAGAACGACAGGCGCGGGGCGAAGGCGTCGACCGCCAACCCGGCCTGGAGCGCCAGCTCGACGTAGGCGAAGCCGTTCGCCAGCGTGAACGCCAGCTCCTGGGCGGCGGTCGAGCCGGCCTCGCGGATGTGGTAGCCGGAGATCGAGATCGGGTGCCAGCGCGGCATGCGCTCGGTGCAGAACTCGACCATGTCGGTGACCAGGCGCATCGCCGGGTCGATCGGAAAGCACCACTCCTTCTGGGCGATGTACTCCTTGAGGATGTCGGTCTGGATCGTGCCGCCGAGCTTCTCCGGGGCGATCCCCTGCTCCTCGGCGGCGACGACGTAGAAGGCGAGCGCGATCGCCGCGGGCGCGTTGATCGTCATCGAGACCGTGACCTGATCGAGCGGTATCCCCGAGAAGAGGGTCGCCATGTCCTCGACGGTGTCGACAGCGACGCCCTCCACCCCGACCTCGCCGAGCGAGCGCTCGTGGTCTGAGTCCAGGCCCATGAGCGTCGGCATGTCGAAGGCCGTCGAGAGCCCGGTCTGGCCGTGCTCGAGCAGGTAGCGGAAGCGCTCGTTGGTCTCCTCGACCGTGCCGAAGCCCGCGAACTGGCGCATCGTCCACAGCCGACCGCGGTACATCGACGGGTAAGGGCCGCGCGTGTAGGGGTAGGACCCGGGATAGCCGAGCTTCTCGTCGGGGTCCCAGCCCTCGAGGTCCTCCTCCGTGTAGAGCGGGCGGACCGGGTGGCCGGAGAGGGTCTCGAACTCGGCGTCGCGCTCAGGGGATTGCGCGTACACCTCCTCGAGCCATTGATGCCCCCGGCGCTTCGCCTCGGGTTCGATGGCCATACCCAGAGTCTACGTACGCGGCCCCCGCCCCCGAGCCACCCCCCGGAAACGTCTCGGGGTCGATTGGGGACATCCCGAATGGACGCACCGCGCGAGCCGCGAAACGGTGGACGACGCAGTCAACGATTGGAGGTAGACCGTGTCGTCGCTGACCAAATGGGTGCTCGCCCACAAGCGCATCGTCGTGACCTTCTGGGCGGTGCTCGCAATCGCCGGGATGATCGCGGCGGGGCCCGCGA
Organism: uncultured bacterium; assembly: GCA_965652565.1. GTDB lineage: Bacteria > Actinomycetota > Thermoleophilia > Solirubrobacterales > 70-9 > RSA11. The sequence continues at coordinate 849 of CBFGWL010000024.1, read as the reverse complement.
GCGAGGCCCTCGACCAGGAGTTCAGCGCCCCCGACAAGGAGGGCTGGACCACCAACGAGCGCATCTCGGAGCTCTACGGAGGGACCGGAAACGTCGATCCGATAGTTCCGGTCGTCACCTTGCCCGAGGGCGAGACCGCCGCCTCACCCGAGGTGAAGGCCGATCTCGCCCGCATTGACCGCGTGATCGAGCGCACGCTGCCCGGCACGCGAATCGCGTCGTACCCCTCGACCGGCGACGACGCGTTCATCTCCGAGGACGGGCGCACCGTCTTCGCGCTGGCCTACGCGCCCCCGCAGGGCGAGGATCCGTTCGGCGAAAGCGACGAGACGGCCGCCCGGATCACCGAGGCCCTCGACGGGGTCACGGTGGCGGGCGAGCCCGTCCACGTCACCGGCTTCGGTGCGCTGCAGAACGACGGCGGTGATGAGGCCGAGGGGCCGGGCGTGCTGCTCGAGACCGTGATCGGCGCCGCCGGCGCCCTGCTCGTGCTCGCCTTCGTCTTCGCGTCGCTGCTCGCCTTCGTGCCGATCGTGATGGCTGCGGTGTCCATCCTCACGACGTTCCTGTTGCTGCTCGGCCTGGCGCAGCTCACCGACATCTCCCCCGTCGTCCAGTTCCTGGTCGCGCTCGTCGGGCTCGGCATCGCGATCGACTACTCGCTGCTGGTCTGCACCCGCTGGCGCGAGGAGCGCGCGCATGGGCGCACCGGCGATGAGGCGGTGCAGCGCGCGATGGAGACCGCAGGGCGCGCGGTCGTGTTCAGCGGGATCACGGTCGCGATCGGCCTCTTTGCGCTGATCGCCCTGCCCCTGCCGTTCCTGCGCTCGATGGGCTACGGCGGGATGC